>JAFGLD010000197.1 GCA_016928235.1 Anaerolineae bacterium
GTAGTAGAGAACTGTGAACTGTAAACTCACTCCGACGGCTCGTGAAAACAGCCTTTTTGAACGGAATTAAAGTGCGAAAAACAGGCTATAGGATATGTTGGCATCAGATGTGCCACGAAGAACACGCTCCAGAAGTTTATTTTGGCGGGTCATGGGCTTCCCTTTTTTCGAGAAGATGCAATAAATTTATTGTAGCATATTTGAGAGAGGCGTAATTATTCAGGACACTGTTCGATTGCCTGATTTTGGCAAAGATATTGATTGTGGGAAGCAAATTTATAAACTCATGATCATTTGCGGCATGATTAACAATAGTATATTGCAACGGTGATAGCGAAGGGGATACCAGTCGCCAATTTGACATTTGATAGTTGTCATTTAATATCTGTTACATGTTCCCAACTATAAATGAGCTGACCGCCCGATAGCTGAATGCTTACACAAGGAGTAATGAACGATGGATCTGACAACGACTTACATGGGCCTTACCTTGAAGAATCCTCTTGTACCGTCTTCGTCGCCAATCTCTCAGAGCATCGACGGTATCCGCAGCCTGGAGGACGCAGGCGCGGGGGCTGTGGTAATGCACTCGCTCTTCGAGGAGCAGATCACGCTGGAGAGCTACCAGCTCGATCACTATCTTAACTATGCCACCGAGAGCTTCGCCGAGGCAATGACCTACTTCCCGGACATGGAGACCTACAATACCGGGCCTGACCAGTATCTCGACCTGATCAGGCAGGCCAAGATGTCGGTCAACATCCCGATCATCGGCAGCCTCAACGGGGTCTCCGGCAGCGGCTGGATCGACTATGCCAGGAAGATCGAGCAGGCCGGGGCCGATGGTCTGGAGCTGAATATCTACTATTTACCGACCCCCGTCACCTTGCCCGGTAGCGCAATCGATAATCTGTACCCGGATATTTTGCAGGCGGTCAAGACTCATGTCTCGATTCCGGTAGCCGTGAAGATGAATCCGTACTTCAGCTCGATAGCCAACGTGGCGAACCGATTGGCAGAGACAGGCGCCGATGCCCTGGTGCTGTTTAACCGCTTCTACCAGCCCGATCTCGACATCGAGACATTGGAGGTCTCGCCAAAGCACCTGCTCAGCAGTTCTCGCGACCTGCTGCTGTCACTCCGCTGGGTAGCCATTCTGTACGGCCGCGTCCAGACCGATTTCGCGGTCACCAACGGCGTCCATACATATGAAGATGTCCTCAAGGGACTGATGGCCGGCGCAAAGGTGACCATGATGGCCTCGGAGCTGCTCCAGAACGGCGTCGGGCGGATCGGCGAGATTCTGGTGCAAATGACGACCTGGATGGAGGAGCACGAATACGAATCGGTAAAGCAGATGCAGGGCAGCATGAGCCAGCAGCACGTCACCGAGCCGGCTGCCTTCGAGCGCGCCAATTACATGAAGGTGCTGCAATCCTGGCGACCTGATCCGGCTGGGCTGGGATGGAAGGGGTGATGACGGCTTATTTCCCTTCCTTCAAAACCCAATCCCCGTCCCCCGCGCTCCAGCGTACCAGCCGCGTATCGATGCCGTTCCCGGCGATTTGATCGGCCAGGGCGCGGGCCGACGGGCCGCCTGCCGGGAATGATTCAGGCTCCAGCAGCACGACCAGCAGCTCGTAGCCCTGGTGATAGAGTGTGTTGAGCTGTGCCTGCACGGCCGGATCGGGCCAGGGGATGAGGACGGCGACAAAGCTCTGTAAGCGCGTGCCTTCGAGCAGGCGAGACAGTCTGTGCTCGCCATCCGGCTGCACCCTGGCCAGGTATTCCAACATGGCGATGCGCGAGAGCGGGCCGGGCGGCGGTACCAGGGCGGTCTCATCGGCTACCAGATGAATAGGGTAGCCCTTACGCCAGGCGTAATCGCCGATGCTGGCTGCCAGCTTGACCGACCACTCGAACGGCGTGTGCTTGCTGGTGGTCGACGGGTAGGGGTGGTGGAACAGGTCGAGCACCAGGGCCAATCCCTGCTGTGTTTCCTCGACAAATTCCTTGCTGATCAGCCGGCCGGTTCGGGCCACGCTGCGCCAGTGGATATGGCGGGGTGAATCGCCGGTGCGGTAGGCCCGTATGCCGATCACCTCGCTGCCCAGCCCGGTGCGCGTCTGCATGAAGCGTTGGTCGAGCTGGCGGTCGAACAAGCTCAGATGCTCCAGCTCACGTACCTCCGGGTAGACCAGTACACGGGTAGGGACAGGCAGCTTTCGGCGCTGTTTGAAGAGGCCAAACGGCACGCGGGTGGCGATTTTGAGCGGCGGGAATTCGTACACTCCACGTCGATCCACGATGACGGAATAATCGAATGAGATCGAGCCACGCGTGGCGATGGCCGGGACAAAGACATCGACTGATCGGTACAGGCTGTCCGGTGGCGCGAGCGGGCACTGCTCGGTGACCACGACCTGCGCGGCAGTGTATCGACGGATGTTGTGCAGCCTGAGCTGAACGATGATCTCGTCACCTTCGTAGATCTCGCCGCCCGCGCCATCGCCAACATGCCGATCACCCTGGATGCCTCGCAGCGCGGCCAGGTGGATCGCCCAGGAGGCCAACAACACACCGGCCAGCAGCGCCGACATGACGTAAAGCCACCCTACCTGCGTCTGGTTAGCGAAGAAGTACAGCAGCAGGGCGGTGATGATCAGAGTAGTGGCTCGGCGGGTGGGCATGGTAGACAGGCAGCTATTAGCTGTTAGCTATTAGCTTATCATCATAGCGATAGTATGAGTTTGAGGCTACTGTCATGACATTACAAGACAGGGTTCCAGTAAACAATCCACACCTCTCCATTACAGAAACTAACAGCTAAGAGCTAACAGCTATTCCAACGGCACCGCCACCTCATCCAGCGCCTGCTGAACGATCTCGCGAGCGGTCTCGGCGCGGCGGTCTCGGCTGAGCAGTCGATGGGTCATCACGGCCGGCGCCGCCGATTTCACATCGTCGGGGGTGACGAAGTCGCGCCCCCGGATCAGCGCCAGAGACTGGGCACACATCTGCAAGGCCACACCACCGCGCGGGCTGACGCCTACCAGTGCGTCGGGGTGAGCGCGGGTGGCCATGATCAGGTGAACAATGTACTCCTTGAGCGGCCGGACGATGCTTACTGCTCGCGCAGCCTCCTGAAGAGCCGTAATATCATCAAGATGGATGGCCGGACGAACAAGATCGAGCGGATCGCTGTGCTCCTCGCGCTCCAGGATGGACACCTCGTCCTCAAAAGAGGGATACCCCAGGCTAAGCATCACCAGGAAGCGGTCGAGTTGTGCCTCGGGCAGAGGGAATGTACCGGCCATCTCGATGGGGTTTTGGGTGGCAATGATGAAGAAGGGGCGCTCCAGCACCCGCGTGAAGCCGTCGGTGGTCACCTGGCCCTCGGCCATGCTCTCGAGCAGGCTGGACTGCGTACGGGGCGATGCCCGGTTGATCTCGTCAACCAACACGATGTTGGCAAAGATCGGGCCGGGAACAAACTCGAATTGCTGCTCGCGCTGGTTGTAGACGGCGCTGCCGGTGATGTCGCTGGGCAACAGGTCAGGGGTGCACTGGATGCGTTTGAAACCGGCGTCGACCGAGCGGGCCAGAGCCTTGGCCGCCAATGTTTTGCCGATGCCCGGCACATCTTCCAGCAGTACATGCCCACGAGCCAGCATAGCAGCCAGGATCAACTCCAGCTTGGCCGGGTCGACTACCACCGCTCTCTGCATCATCTTCCACAACCGGCGAAGCGTATCGTTATGAGGGGGCATTTGTATTTCCTGACGGTGAGTCATAAACGAGCCGTTACCAGGGAAACACTATTTCCGGTAACAACGTGACACTGCCATGTCGGAACCCGGCATCGTCGATCCGGATATCATGGAGCTGGAATTCGTGGTAAGCTAACAGTGTCCCGTATCACTTTGAAAGGAGGCTCCATGCCTACGGCAGATTATACTATAACTCGACGATCAAGCGTTTTTTGGACATAGGCACCCAATGATGAGCTCAAGTGTCCTTTCTGTGTCAGTAGGAGTCGTCAAGCGCGATAGGTGGATTCCCGCTTTCGCGGGAATGACGGGGTTGGCAAAGGTATTGCCATGCCAGGAAAACTCAACGTGAGCGGAACGAATGTGCAAACACAACATATGGAGATGATGTCAGATTTTATACTGATCACCCGTCACTGCTAAAAACTTGATCATCGAGGTATAGGTGTGTCTATGCTGCAAAACACTTGTGAAAGGGCCGCCGGGATGGGAGGAGCGGAGCCTCTCTCTGTCGATACCGTAAAAATAAGAAAGCACTGATCGCTGAGCTCTCTCCTATGAAACTACTCGAACGATTGCGCCACAGAATATCTCGCAAGAAACGGCCTCATGAGTTATCGATCCCGCTGCGGTCTCTAGTATTCTGCGCGCAGTGTATAGGCATCTTCGCGGTAATCTATACCGCCCGTGTGTGGCCGGCGGCGTTGCTCTCGCTGGGGCTGCTGGTTTTTGGGCACATCAGTGCCTACCAGGCCGTCAAGACAAAGCCTATCTTGTGGAAGCGCCTGTTCTCTTTTGTGGGTATTCACCTGGCATTGGGCTGGATGTTTGTCGGCCTGTTTGCTCAGCATCGCTATCCGCAGGCCCAGTTCGCTATGCTGGGGATGGCAATCGTTTCGAGCGAGCTGTTCCACCGTCTGAATCTCCATTCGGCGTTGGGGATGGCGCTGATCAATTTTTACGTGGCGGCTACTTTGAGCCGCGATCTCATCTTTGGACTCTTCATACTGGCCTTCGTGGCGATTTTGCTCATCTACTTGTGGGTAGCCGATTCGGAGGATGGGGTGAAGAACAACCCCGTCACGCTGCGCGCTTTGGCCGATGCTTCACCGCCGCGCCCGGCTTTTGCGTCGCTGGGCGGGCTTGGCAATTGGGGCTGGCGCTTTGGAATTGCTGTTTTGATCGCCGCGCCGCTGGTGTTCATCTTCTCGCCGCGCTACGCCGGCTATCCGATCATCCCCCCGATCTCCCTTCGCTTTCCCGTCCACGGATCACCCTCAGCCGAGATCGTCAACCCGGCTGTGCCGGTGGTGCAGATCGAAGGCTGGTCGAATCAGCAGAGCGATTACTATTATGGCTTCTCCAGCCGTCTCGACCTCAGCTACCGGGGCGGGCTGACCGACGAGATCGTGATGTATGTCCGCAGCCCGGTCTGGAGCTACTGGCGCAGCCACGCCTACGACACCTATGATGGGCGCTCCTGGTCGCTTTCAGATGGGGAAAATCTGGACAAACAGCGTCGATGGGGGGCCTGGTTCTCCCTGTTCGACGAAGAGACCATGGGTACCATCGAGGAGATTGGCGCCCGGTCCGATTACTTCTTCCATTCATTCCATGTTGTTCGCGACCTACCCAATCTGGTTTTTATGGGTGGACAGCCCATCGAGTTGTTCATTGCGGCTGACGAAATTGCCGTCGATTCGACCGGTGGCATACGGGTTGGCGGTCCGCTCAAGGCCGGCACGATCTATTCGGTGGGCGCAATATCGACCAACTACTCTGCCCAGGAGCTGCAATCGGCCGGGGGAGAGTATCCACTGGAGGTCGTTCCACGTTATCTACAGGTGCCGGATACCATCACTCAGCGCACTGCCGATCTGGCCCGCTCCGTCACATCGAGCACCGCTACTCCCTACGACAAAGTGATCGCGTTGCGCGATTACCTCCGCGACACCTACCACTATGACTATTATCCCCCACCCCAACAGCCCGGCACCGAGTCCGTCGACCAGTTCCTGTTTGTCGATCGGCGAGGCGTTTGTGAGCACTTTGTCAGCGCCCTGGTGATCATGCTGCGGCTGGAAGGTGTGCCTGCTCGATTAACTGCCGGGTATGGTAGTGGCGACTTGAACCAGGTGACCGGCTACTACGTGGTGCGTGCCAACCACGCCCATGCCTGGGCTGAAGTCTACTTCCCCGGCTATGGCTGGGTGCCCTTTGATCCTACACCTGGTTGGAACGGCGATCCGCAAACCGGCCCGGTCAGGCGTTGGATCTTCTCCGACCTGACGCGCAGCGTCGACATGCCGGCAATCCCGTTTGGATCGGTGTTTCAGGCCGGCGCTGCTTTGTTCGATATGGCAATTGGCCCGCTGATGGTACTCGGCAGCCTGGCGCTTGCTACCGCGCTGGGTTGGGGAATATGGAACCTGTGGCAGCGATGGGGAACCCTGCTCCGCTACCGATTTAGATGGCAGCCTCCTGCCCGCCGCAAGATATTCAGAGCGTATCGACGGGCCCAGCGCCGGTTACGCTCGCCCCGCGCGGCCACCCAAACTGTCCAGGAACATGCCGATGCCCACCCGCAGATCAAGGCTCTGGCTGATATCGTCGACGAAGCAGCTTATGCTCCCGACCCGGCTTACGAAACGCTGTTGGAGAGAGCGCGGAGATGGCTGAGAGCACATCGAAGTTAGGTGTTACCCCTGCGCATTCCGGAAAGATGTCCTGTCAGGTAGACGACCGGTAAATGCCTGGTGATCAGGTGTCAGTGAGAAGTGATGGGTTTTGTCATCGCCCATCACTTTATCACGCTGAGACCCGCCTAACGATGGCATGCCACTGCCGCCACGGTGGGCAACCGGGTGATTGACGATTGACAGACAATCAAAAGACAATCAGAAGACAATCACTGCGACGGTCAACCGGTCAATCGCTGTGCTCATCTGTACCAGGGTAAGAGACTATACCTGGTATGTACCGCCTCAAATCCTCAGCAAGCTCTCCGTCCGGCCATCCCTGGAACTGCCGAAGCGGAATGGCGAACTTTTTGCTCTCAAAATGCTTCCTTGCCTTTTCGGTAAGATACATGGGCTTCAGCAACGCATACACCGGACGATCGACGTAGAGTCTGTCGTCGGGCAGGACACCAAGCCACTTCTTGCGCTCCAACCGCAAAACCTCATCCCAACCAATGGTCAACAGCTTGTATGGGTGCCAACACAATTCCATGCCGGTGGGAGTGATCTTCAAGTAGCTGTGGTGAGCGTTGCGAAAAGCGATCAACAGGTAAAAGACAATGAAGATGCGCCCACACCCGGAAGCATCGGTATGACCGGCGGCTTCAAAGTAGTAGTCCCTAAAGAGATGCAGCAGATACCCAAGCGGGAATGCCTTCCTGTAAACGTGAATTGACTGTGATGATTCCATGATAAAACATACCCTTTGTCTCTTTCCCACGCTCTGCGTGGGAATGCTACCCTGGCGCTCTGTGCCTTGTTCCGTCTACTTCAACTACTAACTGTATCTCCTGCGGCAGAGCATCCTGCCGTGCATACGAGAAACCATCAAACACCTACAATGCCCACGGGCATTCCCCTATCAATTATTGCTTCCCATCTCAATTGCCTGTCCCCTAGGTGCAAGTATTGTATCGAGAGGGGGGTTGAGCCCCCAGCGGATCAGAATAGCGACAAAAAAGACCAATAGTACGCCACCGATGCAAAGCACGCCATTGGGACCAAGAAAACGCAAGATCATCCCGAGTGCCCTCGCGCGCCAACTGCCTGAGATTGCCGTTGTCATGGCTTCCTGTGCCAGAAAGAAGAAGAGAACAGTCCCACCAATCACACCTAATATCATGAACGTGGGTATTCCAAGAGCCATACAGGTTCGCAGCGGTGCTTGAGTACGCTCGAAGCGTGAGCCGAGGCGCCGCTGAAAGGCATCCATGGCCGCTTCGGTTGCCTCGTCATCAGGGCATGGCACATAAAGCCTGCGTGTATCCCCTTTCTCATCACTGTACTCAACATTGATCGTACCCAGACTCAGAATGACCTTCGATACCGCGGCCAGGCGCACGGTATCTGTATGCCCAAACAGCTCAAGCACCGGCAGCTTCTGTTCGACCCGGGATTGGATTTCCCGCGTTCGGTTCGCGCCCGCCCGCCCGACAATCACCTCATCCCTGGTTAGGATAGAGACATACACATAGTATTTCGTCCGTTTGACCCATACATCGGCGTCTGCCATCTCGGACCTGGATGCACCAGCAGAAAACCCTCCTTCTACAGCGAGCTCATGCGCATCCAGACTGGCAGAGGATTGCACCTCCGGCACTACCTGAGATAGGGAGGACGATGCTTCTTTCTGTGATAGGAGCTCTAGAGCCTGCTTCGCTTGCACGTTGTCCGGATTGATGCTCAAGGTTTTTTCCAGACAGTAGCGCCGCTTGTCCCTGTCTACAACCGTCGACATCCACAACCACGCCAGCTCATTTTGCGGATCGGTCTTCAGCACCTGGGCCAAAATCCGCTGCCCACCCTGTTTGTCACCAGACTTGATCAAGTCTATTGCACGCTGCACGTTATCTGTCATCTCATTCCCCTTATTTGCCCACAGTCCGTTTCTAGCGATATGTAGCAACACCACCGATTATCAAAACAATCCCGGCGATGACACCCGCCCCCACCACCAGCGTCCAGGCAATCATGACCTCGGTGAGCCCTAATTGCCTGGCATACTGCCAACCCAGTATAAACGAGGTAAGCCAGCTCCCCCCACCTATTGGCAGCGGCATTTTCTCGCCTTCCTTCGACAATCGGCGAGACATGTAGATCTGAAACCCCAGGCTGATCAAAGCCAAAAACATGGTGGCACAAAAGCTGTAGATAAAGAACTCAGCAGACATACCCTTCTTCCTCCTGGTAGACATCACAGAAAAATACTACGCTCCGTGCAGGAACGTTCAACAAAACACTCTACATGGGGTGCACGAACGACTTGTTAGCAAGAAACAAAACGGACGTATCGCGTACATCTTACAACGGAACATTTGTATTGACAACTGTGTCCGATCTGGCTATACTACTCCCTGTCGTGGCCGCCAGGGAGCTTCTTACTGCCTCACCTCACCCCCCTCCCCCAATTACACCACCTATCAGCCAATTCTGCACCCTCCAACCAGGGTCGATGGATACAGTGGCAGGACGCTCTCACCTCCACCATTCAGGTGCAGGAACTCCATTAGTGGAATGTGCTGTTGTCCAGCATGAGACAGGTATCGAGCGACGCTGAGCAATGGCAGGATATCAAGGATGTGAGCTTCGTGAGTGAGGACTACGTCACCCTTGAGCCTTACATTGACTACGTGGCCGATATACGCTGTCTGGCTATTGGTGATCGCGTCTGGGCTATGTCTCGTCGAGGAAGCGGCTGGAAGGCTAACACAAATACTGTTGAACATGAGGTGATCAAAGTGCCTGGCGTGTTGGAAGAATACACCACCAAAGCGATGGCTCACCTGGGGGCGGACATCCTTGGGCTGGATTTCTTGCAGGATCAGAAGGGCCGGTATTGTCTGCTGGAGAGCAACGATATTCCGGGCCTGTCCGGCTTTCCTGATGAGGTTGTTGTGGCTGTGGCGCGTTGTATGCGGGAGAAGATGAGCGGACGCTAAAGGGTAAAAGACCTCCGACGTTCTCATTGATCTCGGAGGTCTCCCTGCTCCATCTATGGGATTGTCAGTCCCTCACACAGTCTCACCGATCCGGCAGCCTCGGTGCCCTGATAGTCTTCACAGCCCAGGGTATCTGCTCGCCGTCCCTGCCTATGGTGTTGCAGAGAGGCTGTAAAAATAGGCCGTACCCTGGTGATAGGTAAAGGTGACATCGCCATAGTCCGCTCCCACCAGGATTGTATCACCCGAGAGCGCCACTGAA
>JAFGLD010000198.1 GCA_016928235.1 Anaerolineae bacterium
AACGCCCAACGCAATCCTGACCCAATCGGGGTCAGGGGAAATCGCTGGGGCGAGATGCATACGTTTGTATTCATTTCAGGAAACAGCTTATTCTATCTGTATTGCAGCCTGTAGGCCGATCCGCTGCGCGGTATCGAGAGGCACGGCAACAATGAGTGATTCTTCCTGGACATCGAGTGCCAGGGTTGTCAGCGATAAAACACGCGGCCAGCCACGCAGTGCCCGAACAGACCAGGTTGTTGCCAGATACAGCACAATATATTCGATGACCTGCCAGTTTTCAGCCGTAGTATACGGATGGGTGAGAACGATCTGGCTGCCTTGCTCCAGCAGTCTGGGCAGTGCTCGATTGAGGACAGCCAGCCGGTGTCCGATGCTCAGTTTGTGATTGGCGGCAACGCGGATCGATTCGGGGTAGCAGCGCAGCAAATGCTTCAGTACATCCGGCATGGCAGCACCAGGTATGATGTCGACCTCGGCACGCCGGATGCCGGCCCGTCCCTTCTCATCGACCTGGTCGGTAACGAAGACTTGCGAAATGGCAGCGCGATCATCAGGCAATGCAAAGCATTTGGTCGATCTTGCCCCGATCATGCGCGGTTCGTTCCATCCGTGCCCACGTGGCATCGATGCTCGCCAGACAGCCTTCACTGCTGCCTGATCAAGACCATCAGCGTGGCGCAGCGTGTATCCGGGCCGATGCCCATCAAGCACATAATCGATCACCAGATGTGTCATCACGGGCCACTGAACCTCAACCATCCGACTGTTTGACTCTGGGGCGGATGCCATTGAAGAACCGCGTCATTGCCTCATGCACGCCATCTTCGGCCACCAGGCTGGTCGCGGCAACATGATACTGGTAGCCGATCCGCTCAGACTGAGATTTCAGCCGGCGCGTCTCGTTACGAAACTCATCCAGGATATCTTCCACGGTATGCCGATCTGCCCACAAGTCGGACTTGTTGACCAGCAACAGCAGCATCTTGAGGTTTCGGCGTGCCGCCGGCTCATCTTCGATCAGGTTCAAAACAAAGTTCATGGCTTCCTTGTGTTGGTAAGGGTTCTCGTGGTCGATCATGAAGATGATGCCGCGGGGCTTGGTCTGCAGGAGCAGGTCGACCCAATCAGTGTCCCACATAGCATACTCCCCGCCGACATCGCGCCGGGGGCGCAGCTTGACGTTCTCGCCATCGAGTTTGGTTGTGAAGGTTGGAACTGCCTCGCCTCCCGCGCTGGTTGGCTCCGGCTCAAATTCAACAAGGTACTCGGCATTGTGCCGCAAATAGCTCAGCAGTGTGGTCTTGCCTGTCTGTCGATACCCCAGTACCACAAAGGGGAGACCCAATACTTTGACATAGGCAAAATCGACAACTTGTTGGCCTGTATCAGCCAGCGTACGCAGCGCGCTACTGAGTGCTCTCAATACTGACGCAATGGCTCCGGTAACAGTGACACCCATCAGGATTCTCCTTAAAACTAATAACGAGTCATGAGCAACGAGCTAAAGGCCCGGGAGCAGTTTGACGTTAGCCTGCTGCGAAGCCTGTGATTGTCAATTGGCTCTTGTTGCGCTCATCATTGATCTATACGCAGAAGTCCATGGCAGGGTGCAGAAAGCGCGGCGGTTATACGTGTACTTGGGAGCACCCTCGTCGATGTGCCGCCACGGTCACCCCGGCCAGGGTTCGACGCTTTGCTCCGGGAGGTTGTTGAGCCAACATTATCGTATCTTCTCAATAACTTGGGGTGTTTCTTGGTTTTTTGACCGTCGACCTGTGATTTGTGTCTGAAAACTGATCGCTGATCATCAGGAATGAGCTTGAAGTTGCCCCCTGGATTATTGAGAAGATACACCGGCACCGTGGGGGTGAGGTCAAACGGCGCTCCTTACACACACTATTGCTGCGATATTGCTGCCATACTGCTGCCATACTCCTGCCATACTCCTACCATACTCCTGGTCTCCCCACCCCATGTTCTGTCCCCTTCCTGGATACCTTCTCAATCATTCAAGGAACGTAACTATTCAGCGGTTAGCGATTAGCTGTTAGCGGTTAGCTGTAAACTAAAACTCGTCACTCGTCACTCAAAACTGTCAAGCAGCCGACACCAATAACTGAATAGTTACCGAGGAACAATGTCTCTGTCACGACGTTTTGACGCATAAACAAGTGTTGAAGAACGTGACTCTACCCCTTTTGAACACATTATCTCACCGGCAGTTGCCATCCGGGCAGACCTGGCTGTTGTTTTCGACACGCACCAGCGCGAATTGAACCTGACTTCCCAGCATGCTCGTTTGGATGTCGAAGGAGAGATAGATCGCTTGGGGCTCGGCAACAGGCAGCAAGGCTTCGATGGATTTGTCACAAACGTCGGCATACAGGTAAAGTTGATGTACCCATTGAGCGTGAGCCCATGAGCTTGCACGGTATATGAAGGAAATTTTGACAAACCTTGGAGAAGGGAAACCGGAAACGATGACTCTCGAACATGACGATTCTTGGATGTCGATCCTGATCCCCATCTCCCAATCCCCAACCCCTGTTTTTTTCTCCGCGATCTCTGTCGGTGATGACCGATGGTTGTTTGCTGCTGAAGGATATTGCCACAATGCCTGTTAAGCTTCGTAAGATTTCGATCACCATTGCCTTACCGATTTTGCTTGGCCTGATCCTGTCCAGCTTTTCCGGTATAGGTGAGCCAGCATTCTCTTCGATATTTCAACCGGAGCGCGCTCTGGTCGTTCTGGCCAATCCGGACGATCCCTATTATTCACTGGCGGAGGACATCGCCGCAGCCGAAAACGTGACTCTGGTCAACAGTGTGCAGGATGCCACCGCTTGCCGGCCCAAGTTTCTGCTTTGGGTCGTATCGCCCACATCCCTGTCAGATGCAGTCATGATCGAATTTGGCATGACGATGAAGGAACAACCTTCAGCAATCTCGACAGGGATCATCACAGCTTCGACCCTCGAAGGAGCGCGGGAGCTATGGGAACGGCGCTCTGATGTCCGAGGAGAGCACGTCTTTGCGCTCAATGCCCCGAACACTGCTGCCCACATTTATGAAGGACGTGTCATCGCATTTGATGGCAAGCAGACAACGATATCTCCTCTGACAACAGAACGTTTTGGAGAGGTGCTCAAATCCGCGGATTATCTGACGTTTACCGGACATGGCGGGAGCCGTGTTTTAAGGCTGGATGACACTACCGCGATCACGGCAAGCGATATCCCCGATCTGGGGCCTATCGTGGTGGCTACGGGGAGTTGCCAGACGCTTCAGCCATGGAGAGAAAAATCCATCGCGATCGGGTTTATCGATCAGGGAGCAGCCGCTTACTCAGGGTTTGTCTTTAGTCCCAATGAAGGCTTCCTGATCGGTGAGTTCGATGGGCTTCCCTTCCGCTACACCTGGCCCGATTTTCCCATCGGCCAGGCGCTTCAGGTTCAAAACCATGGTACACTGCAAGGCTTTGCGTTTTTTCCATACCATTATCTCATTGGCGATCCGCGGATAGCCCTTCAAACCGAGCCGCCTTATCGCCTGGTGGATGATCGCCAGGAAGGTAGCTGGCGCATCTTGACATTTGACGATGTCCCCTCAGGTGTCATCCCGATTCGCATCACTGATGGAGCTGCCTACCATTTTGTTGCGGCAACAGGCATCACCGCTGCCTCTGATCGAGACCTCTTTTACAACAGCCGGATGCAGATGGTCAATATCGGGACGAACAAATTCATCTTGGTGGTTCATAAGGGTGGCGAACTGATGCTGCGGATGCGCCATCGCGCTCCCTGGTATTGGGTAATGGGAGACCTCCTGCTCGATTCGCTGGACCATACATTGGTCTTCATGCCGCAAACGGGCGGGGATGTCTTCTCGATGATATTTGCGGTCATCCCCCTGGTGTGGGCAATATGGCTTCTTGTTAAGAATCGCTTCGACTGGCAAAAGGCTCGCCTCGCCGCGGCATTTGGCCTTGGCGCCGCTATCCTTCAGGCCATCTATGTTCTTGTACGGCTCGACGATTTTACAACCATCTCAAAGATCGCCGTCTTTAGCCCAACTGGCATTGTTGCGGCTTTCGTCTTGACGATGTTTGGGGCTTTGATGTATTTCCATGCTCGTAGATGGAAGGGCAAAGTGGTAGCATTATCTGTCATGACATTCACGAGCTGGTCGTCCATGGTGATAGTGCTGGCAATGCTCGCGGGGGTGAATATACTTTTTGCTAATACGAGACCTGGCCCGGCTCTCTACAATTATTCCATTTGCCTGTTGCCGGCTGGTACGTTATTGGTAAGTCTTGCTCTGTCTGTCGTGATCTTGCGGGCCATCGACAGGTTGCAGAGAGGGGCTCTCCATCAGAAAGTCCTCCCAGAGGTTCCAGCCCCTCCAGGGGAGTGATATTACTGATGGGTGGCGTCAAGAGCACCATCTCATGTGCCACGGACGTGAGAGCGAAACCCTTTACAGGAGGCTAACGGTTCAATGACTAATCCTTTTCAACCACAGACTCTCGAGTTAATTGCTGACAATGTCTTCAAATTGATCGGCCGGGATTGGATGCTGGTTACAGCAGGTTCTCAATCGCACTATAATACAATGACGGCAAGCTGGGGCGGTTTGGGCCATCTCTGGAACCGCAACGTATGTTTCTGCTTTGTCAGGCCACAGCGCTATACCTATCAATTCATAGAGGAGACACCAGCCTTCTCTCTCTCATTCTTCGATGAGCGTTACCGGGCAGCGCTTGAGTTATGCGGCTCGCGATCGGGACGCAATGTGGACAAGGCAGCGGCTACCGGACTGACACCGATCGAGATCACCCCAGGCATCATCAGCTTTGCCGAGGCGCGGCTGGTTCTGGAATGCAAGAAGATCTACTTCGATGATATCAACCCGGCACAATTCGTCGATCCCAGTGTTGCAGAGCATTACGCCGCACGTGACTATCATCGCATGTACATTGGCGAAATCACACATTGCTGGACCCGTGACAAAACGTAAGCTCTGCGCTCTGAGCAAGGCATTCAGTATCAACAAAGTAAGCTTCAAGCAGGTGTTTTTCTATATGCCTAAGATTTTCGCCGATCAGGATGTTGGATATGGTGACGAGATAGTATTCACTACCCCTGGCCGATATTCCATGGATGCCGCAGTGGAGATATTGCAGTGGCTTGAAAACCGGGATGGCTGTGAGAGTCTGAATCCGGGATGGAAATCGGCCGGCTATGGTGACCTGGTTGAGAACGGGCTCAGGGTCAGATTGGGGAACATCGAACTCTCGATCATGTGCAGCTATAGTGACATCTTCATTTCCCGGCTCTCCGGCAATAAGATGCGCTTTCATACATTTTGTGAATCGATACGAGATCTGGATTTTGCATCATGCGGATTCGCAAAACGTAAATGGGTCAAAGATAATGGGTAACGGTGCGAATCATGTGCTGTATCATCTTACACGTTCGCCTTTTACTTTTTTCCTGTGCCTGCACCTCGTTCGCCCGCTGCAGAAACCTATCTGGGCAACTATACTGCAAACGGTGTAACTATTCAGTTATTAGTGCCGGCTGCTTGACAGTTTTGAGTGATGATTGACGAGTTTTAGTTTACAGCTAACAGCCAACCGCTGAATAGTTACCAAACGGTTGAGTTTTGGCTGTTTGTCTGAACCCGCCTAAGCATCATCAGAAGTCCGGGTTTCAACCATTCGCAGTATATCAATGCAGTCCAGAAGCGGGTAGCCTGCCGATCTGCCCGCCGACTGTGCCACACACGATCCCCAAAACAACCTCGAAAAGACCCATGCGCAGCGCCTCCAACTCCAATCTCAATCAATCATCGATCAGGTTCTGGGCTTCGGACTCGCAGTCATAGAGGGTGGCACCACAATGCCGGCATTTCTGGTCATACCAGCCGAATCCTGCGCCGCAAGTAGGGCATGTCCAGCGAGCCTGCTGTGCTTCTAACCATCGCTCCAGGCCCTGCTCGTAGATGAATCGCAGGTTGCGCAGGGCAAGAGCATGATGGCCACTTCCATCGTACCGGAATTCCATCAATCCGGCACAAGGATATTCCTCACATTCACAGCAAAACGAGATCGCCCTGCTCTGGGCACACTGCCTGATTGCACAATTCTCACAGTGCGCACAGACCACGCCGCTCTTGCACCCGTGACAGCGGAGGTCGTTAGGATCCACACCCCATGCCTGCGCCAATTCTTCAACAGCACCATACCAGTTAGCAACCAGGATATCGCAAGCCCCACAATAAAGGCCACAATAGGTATCAAGCCGAAAATCCACCTATCGCTCCAACCGTTCTGTCATGGGGTGAGTGACGAGGTATGCCATTGATACCTGCTCCAAAACCAACTCCTCATGTCCGGCTCTCTGTTTGAGGCAGCGAGCCGATGATCTGTTGTATATTTTGTTCGGCCTCGTCGATCTGGCGGTTGAGATCGACCTCACGTGCTTCGTTATTATCCAGCTTATTTTGCGATTCCTCCAGCTTGTCGAGTATACGGCCGCGCAGAGTGGCCTCTTTGCCGGTTGGTTGGAGCGCAGCCAGGTTTTCTCGCAGCTGCTCCTGCTGCCGGTAGATCTGCTCGCGCTCGTCTGCGATTTTAGCCAGCAGGCGCCTGGTCTCTTCGATGGCCCTCATCTGTCCGATCATCTCTCCCAGCAAGTCGAAGGTCACCTGGTCGAGCCAACGATGCTTCAAAAAATGCTGAAGCTGTTCGTAGCGTAGGCCGCGCAGGGTCTCCCGTCGATGGGTGCGTTTGCGCGTCTGCCAGACGAAGCTGGTACGGGCGCGGGCCGGGACGTTGACCCGCCAGCGGCGCTCGGTGTTCGTCTCGACATCCGGACGGGGTGTATCGAACAGCTCATATTCCGAACCATACCTGGGTGCTTCGACGGTAATCACAAGGTCATCTTTTGTTGTATTCTCGATGCGGTGTTCGGTCCGCAAGACATTGTACTCTTCATACACCAGGTACTCATCCTCGAAAGACAAACCGGTTGTCCGGGTCGGCGATGAGCTGTGATCGGTGATTTTGACGCCCAGCTCGACAGCATAGGGTAGAAATACCTCGATTCCACTCTTGGTAAAGGGGATGACAGCTTCCCCTTTGTAGTTACCATCCTCGACCAGCGTCACAGGACCACGTTCCAGCGTCAGGTCGGTGTGGTTCTGGAAACGCAGTGCCGCGACCGGATGCCCAGAGAGCTTGTTCGGATTGTAGAGCAGCTCGCGGGTGTACCCGACCTCGGCGCTGATAATGGGCACCAACGCCGACTCGCCTCGCCGGACCGATACCGGTGCCGCTACATGGTATTGGAAAAACTCACCCACATCTTTGCCTTCAGCGGCAGCAGCGGTTGAGGCGGCCATCTCGCTGCGGTTCATAGCCGGTCTGGGAGCGCCTGATACTGGCGCAGGTTGAGGCATGCTCTTGGCCATTGCTTTCATAGCCATTGGCGCAGCCGCCCTCATCACAGCCTCCTCCCCGAATGCGATATCCGCGCCACTGAACTCGATGGGACCCGGCGCGACTCGCGTTTCGTCCTGGACGGTTGGTCGCTCCGGAATGTGCGAGGCATACAGATCGTAGATGAACGAGATGGGCTGGCCGGCCACCAATGTCACATCGACATCCTCCAGATCCTCCTCTAAGCGATTGTCGAATAGACCCCAACCTTGCAACAGCGCCTTACCGCCAACCCCATCCTGCTCTGATTCGGCCACGACGCGATAGCTCACCCGCCAGGTGGGAGAGGGCGCAACATAATAGACGATCAAATCGTGCCTTCCCTCACTTAGACGAACATGGATAGTGCGTCGAGTGTCCTCCCTCATGCTGGTATCCAGGAAGTAGGTGAGATCCTGGGCCGACTGCGGATCGTGGATGCACAAGCTATGCAGTGCATCAAGGGGATAAAAACAGACCTCATCTCCTTCGACGCTGATAGCCACCCGGCGCAGATCTGGCGTGTTAGGCTGAGCGAGGGGAACAGCTTCCTGCATCGGAACATCAATCCCGACAACCCGTCCTGTAATAGTGTCGAGAGTGCCAGGGATGGTCTCAACAGTCAGTGTGACCTGCCGTCCGCGCAGGTCGCGCAGCAAATCAATCTGGCTGCTCTGCGCGGAAAGGCGGATCGAGCTGCTTGCAAGCCGATGAACCCTATCCATCGGAGTCTGATAATCGATGCCAAGCACCTGTCCACCCCCCTGGTCGAAGATGGCCAGGCTCTTGAGGATATCGTTGATCTCATCCTCTCGGAAAGTTAGATGGGTGCTCTCACCGCTTACGCTGCCAGCGCGGATAAAGAAACCAACGCCATGCTTGTAAAGAACCATTTCACGGAGTGGTAAATCGGGCATATTTTCCTCCTGATCACGGTAATCGCCACAGAGACATACGCCATCTGAGCAATGCAAATCATTGGGCTGCATCGGCCTTTCCCGGGTGCCCGCTCGAGAAATAGACTTTATCGGCAACAGGCATGTTTTATGCGTAATTCAGTTATATTCCCGATAAAGTCTACTATCAAAGCCGTGGGCCGTATCACTTGAGGCCAGGGATTGGATGGTCGATGCCGGTGACAGCTATTTTACCATGTTTACTGTTCCTTTTTGGACATAGTTGCCAAGTCAACTACTACCGGCTAAAGCCGGTAGCTTGGGAAGCGACTGAAAGTCGCCTAAAGCCCTCCAGAGAGAAGTCTCTGTGCTAT
>JAFGLD010000199.1 GCA_016928235.1 Anaerolineae bacterium
AAAAAACCAAGTGTCATAGATGCACTCATGTGGGATGCATTTAGCCTTAACTTGGAGGCATTTTCTGAATATTCAAATGGCCTCTAAGGGCGCAGATGCGCGGGACTTGAACCCACGACTTTCAGCTTGGCCAGCTGGTGTGCTAGATCGTTACACTACATCTGCAAAAAAAGTGGGGATGTATGGGACTTCAACCCACGATTGGGAGCACTTGGCAAGCGCTCCTGTGCTAGACGTTACACCACATCCCCACGAAGTCGGCGCAGATACATAGGACTCGAACCCAGATACCTCCGCCATGTAATGGGCAGCGCTCTTCCGTTTGAGCTACGTCTGCACAAAGGAGGTACGTGGGACTTGAACCCACGACAGATCCGGATCCGTAGTCCGGTGTGCTAGCCGTTACACCATACCTCCATGTTAAGGGTGCAGATGCGCGGGACTTGAACCTGTGACTTCGGGATTGACCGTCCCGTCTGCTAGTCGTTACACTACATTTGCACAAAAAGGCGGGGATGTGTAGGACTTGAACCCATGATCAGGAGTGCTTGGCAAGCGCTCCTATGCTAGACATTACACTACATCCCCGCAGAGTTCACACAGATACATGGGACTCGAAACCAGAACCTCCGCCATGTAGGAGCAGCGCTCTATCCATTGAGCTACATCTGCGCGAAAGAGAGGTGCAGGAATCGAACACGCAACCACCAGACCGATCATATGGTGTGCCGCCTTGATACATCTCAGATTAACAAAGGAGGCGCATGGGACTTGAACCCATGACTGCTCGGATTAGGAGTCCGACGTGCTAGCCGTTACACCACACCTCCACGGCAAAGACATCAGGTGCTATTTCCTGATGCCCTTTCATGATGGTGCAGACGCACAGGACTTGAACCTGTGACTTCGGGATTGAAAGTCCCGGGTGCTGGATCGTTACACCACGTCTGCATGGCGGAGGCGCATGGGACTTGAACCCATGATCATTCGGAGGTGGAATCCGACATGCTAGCCGTTGCACTACGCCTCCACGGCAAAGATATCAGGAGACTACGCCTGAGGTCTTTTAAGGTGCAGATGCATGGGACTCGAACCCATGACCATACAGTTTTGCAGACCGCTGCGCTAGCCGTTACGCTACATCTGCATGTTAAAGGTGGAGGCGCATGGGACTAGTATTTCGCGGCCTAAGTAAGCCCATAGATGTAGCTATGCCGCGAAATACTTAAACAGTTGGGCGTGAAAGGCATCTTTAACGATGGGTTTATTTGCGCCCAACTGTACTAGAACCCATGACTATCCGGATTATGAGTCCGGTGGGCTAGCCGTTGACACCACACCTCCATGGTGGAGACATCCAGGATTTGAACCTGGAATCTGATCGCTGCAGACGAACCGTGCTAGTCATTGCACCATGTCTCCATGATAAAGGTGCAGATGCATGGGACTTGAACCCATGACCATTCGGGTTAGCAGCCCGGCTGCGCTAGTCGTTACGCCACATCTGCCCGGCGCAGACGGCAGGACTCGAACCTGCGATCTCCGGATTGACAGTCCGGTATGTTAGCCGTTACACCACGTCTGCATAGTGAAGATGCACAGGACTTGAACCTGTGACTTCGGGATTGACCGTCCCGTCTGCTAGCCGATACACTACATCTCCACACTGCAAGTATAGCATCGTTTGTTAAGGTATCCGATTCAAGGCATCCCGAATCGCCTGGGCATTCAGATAAGGCGTTGGCTCGTCGCCAAGCAGGGCCTCTTCCAGGATGTCTGCTGCATAGGAGTCTCCCAGGCAACCAAGGTTGTAGGCTGCGTGCAATCTCATGGTTGAGCTGGAATGCGTGAGCCCCTCCCAGAGGGCTTCGATAGCTGCCTCGTGATCCTGTTTCGGCAGGCGGCGAATTAACAGGCGCAGCGCCTTCGCCGCCGCCAGACGGATGTTGTGATTGCGGTCATCGATGGCCGCAATCAGCGGCGCCACACCTCGCGGACTAACCTGTTCAGCCAAAGCACGGGCCGCTTTGCGACGAGTGGCAGTTGTGTAAGAATCGCCCAGCGCCTCGATAAGAACCGAAACCACCTCCTCGCCACGCACATCTCGAAGCGCCTCCGCAACTGCAGCATGCAGTGCCCTCTCTGGGCCTCGCAGTACTTCGATCAGCACCTGGGTACCCTCTGTCGATGGGCTGGCACCGAGAGCGCGGACTGCCTCCAGTCGAACACTGAAATACTCATCGGACAGAGCATCGACCAATATCTGCCCGCCTTGCCGCCGCCTGCCGAGAGTCCGCACTGCTGCAGCCCGCACGTGTTTATCGACATCCTGTGCCAGCTCGATCAGGATGGGAACAAGCTCCGTATGATGCCAGGAGGCATACCCCATCTGAGATACCGCTCGCAAGCGCACCAGTGGATCGGGATGCCGCAGCGCAACTTCTAGCCCTACATCTGTCGTTTGTGCGCGAGAGGTTTCTAAAGCTCCCAGCATGGCCGCGGCAGTCTGGCGAATATTCTCCTCATCACTAGAGAGCAATCCTCTTAGCACGGCAACAGAGGCATCGTTGAGACTCTCGATGCGAGACAGCAAAATGCGGCGACGACTGGCCTTGCGAGCGGCCATCTGGGCAACAAGCGCCGGAATGGAATCGGGAGGGAGAAAGTGAAAAGCCCCCGATGCATTCCGGCTGGCGGTCTGGTCTTCTCCCAACATCGCATGAAGGATGGTTGGGATAGCCATCTCGCCAAGCTCGCCCGCGGCCTGCATGGCTGCCCGATTATAGTAGGAAGCCAGGTTATCGGACCACGAACCGGTCAGCAGCGGCAGAGCCCGTGGGTCGCGCAGACGGCCAATGGCCAGATAGGCTGAATTGCGAATCTGATAATTCTGATGTCTGGTGAACGATATGACAGCATCGAAGTAGCGCCCACGCTCTTCCCTGTCCTCAAATTGGGCACCGATGAGCCCAAGTGCTTCGAGCGCCCCAGAGACGACAAAGGTGTTCGCATCCTTCAGCGCGTCAACCAGCCGGGGCGCGGCCATGCTCCCAATCTTCACCAGAGCATCGATGACCTGGCGCCAATCATCCTGCCGGGCTTCGGCAAGCGCGTCGACCAGCCGCTCAATGGCCTCCCGGCGGGGAAAGTAGGCCAGTCCAGCGGCTACCACAGCACTGGATGTGCCATCATTGAGTGCCTGGAGCAAGACGTTCATTGCTTCGTCGCTGCCCAGCCTACCGAGAGCCTCAGCTGCGCGCCCACGTACATGTGGGCTGCCATCGCGTTGCAGAGAGTGGGCTAAACTGTCGAGGGCCTGCTCACTGCTCATCTGGCCGAGGGCTTCGACAGCGCGCATCCGGATTTGCCAATCCTCGGCTGCCAGCGCTTCGAGCGTGTGGAGCAAGGCTGCTCCGCCTCCTAACCCTGGCGAACGGGTAGCCTCGGCATTTTGCCGTCCTAGCCCAGGCTCGCGGCCCGATATCAGCTCAGATCGTTCTCGATTGTCTTTGTGAGTCATGCTGATTACTCCCAGCGCCAACGTAACTACACGGAATCCATTCCTACCCGCATCATATCCGCTCCAAGACTTGCTCAATGGCCTGAGGAGTCAGGAAGCGTAAAGATAACTCTTCATCCTGTAGCGCAGACCTCAAGACATAAGCAGAAGCGGCATCTTCTAGATAAACAAGGTTATAGGCTGCATGCAGCCGCACAACCCAGCTGTCATGCCCCAGTCCTTCCCGGAGTGTTTCGATGGCTGCCTCGCGATCCTCCCATCTTAGCTGGCGCACCAGGATTCCCAGAGCCCTGGCTGCTGCCAGCCGGACATTGTGATTGCGATCCGCCATCGCAGCCAGCAGTGGAAGAATACCGCTTACGCTGCGCTGGTCGGCCAGAGAGCGGGCAGCCTTGCGGCGGGTAGGAGCCGTATAGGAATCACCCAGTGCCTCGATAAGCACCGAGACCACTCCCTCGCCGCGCATGTTATGGAGAGACTCCGCAGCTGCCGCATGAAGCTCCCTTTCAGGGCCGCGCAACACATCGATCAGCGCCTCCGCACCTTCCTCTGATCGGGTATAGCGCAGCGAACGCACCGCCGCCAGCCGGACGCCAAGATACTCGTCGGACAGAGCATTAATCAACACTGGTTCCACCTGGTGATGCCAGCCAGGAACCTGGCCTCGTCCCCATTCCAGCCGCAGTTGCCAGCCAAGAATCCGGCATCCGGCCACGCGCACGTGCTGATCGACATCTTGCGCTAATGCGATGAGTGCCGGTACGCCCTCGTAATAGTAACAGGGATGATTGGCGATTTCGCGCGCTGCTCGCCCACGCACTTCCGGATCGAGGTGTTGCAAAGCCGCGTCAGCACCAACCTCCGCTATTTGTACCCGCGATGCTGCCATGGCGCCAAAGATCGTTGCGGCAGTCAACTGAAGTGATCGATTCGCGCCAGACAACAGCTCTTTCAGCGCGACAGTGGCAGCCTCGTTGAGGCTCTGGATACGCGACAGGAAGATGCGTCGGCGTTTTGGGCTGAGCTCGGCTATTTGAGCGACGAGCGAAGCTACCGCATCAGCGGCCAGAAAGTACAGGGCACGCGATCCGCGCTCTCGCAGATAATACTCATCACTGAGCATCGCTTCCAGGATAGTAGGGAGGGCTATCTCACCAAGCGCACCTACGCCTCGCAAAGCTGTGGTGTCATACACACCCTGTGACCATGAGCCAGTAAGCAACGGGAGCGAGCGCGGATCGCGCAGCCGGCCAATGGCCAAATAGGCCGAATTGCGTACTTGATAATACTCTTCGTGCTTGATGAATGGTACCACGACATCAAAATAGCGCCCGCGTTCCTTCTCGTCTTTCATCTGCCCACCGATGCGCCCAAGAGCATCGAGTGCTCCGGAGATAACCGAGATGTTCGGATCTTGCAGCGCATCGACCAGCCAGGGAACGGCCATGCTCCCAATCTGTACCAGTGCGTCGATGACCTCCTGTCGCCCATCATCACGACTGATGGCCAGAGACACAACCAAATGCTCGATTGCCTCCCGGCGCGGAAAGTGAGCCAGGCCGATAGCTGCCACAGATCGTGGTGTGCCATCAGCATTTTGCGCATTGAGCAGAATGCTGAGCGCCTCTTCGCTGCCCAGCCTGCCCAAAGCAGCAGCCGCGCGCTCGCGCACGCCGCTGCTGGCATCTTGCATGGCCTGGGCCAAACTGTCGAGTGCCTGCTCACTGCTCATCTGGCCGAGGGCTTCGACAGCGCGCATTCGGATTTGCCAATCCTCGTCGGCCATTGCTTCGAGCGTGCGAAGCAAGCCGGCTCCGCCTCCTAACCCTGGCGAACGGGCCAACTCGGCATCTTGCCGTCCCAGCCCAGGCTCGCGGCCCGATATCGGGCGAGTTTGTGCTTGATGGTCTCTTCGAGTCATGCTGATTACTCCCAGCTCCAATACTGACGCGCGGAATCCATTCCTATCCGCATCATATCCGTTCCAATACTCGCTCGACGGCCTGAGATGTCAGATAGCGCAAAGGCAGCTCTTCATCTTGTAGCGCAGACCGCAAGACATAAGCAGAAGCAGCATCTTCCAGATAAACAAGATGATAGGCTGCATGCAGGCGGACAACCCAGGTGTCATGCACCAGCCCTTCCCGAAGTGCTTCGATGGCTGTCTCGCGATCCTCCCATTTTAGCTGACGCACCAGGATTCCCAGTGCCCTGGCCGCTGCTAGTCGGGCTATGTCTTGCGCCGTCATCCCAACCCATCACCGAAAATCCTTGTACTTGATCTTGGTGATAATACGATGGTTGTTCCGTGTCTTCAGTTCGGTAGCAGGCCGGGCCACAATTCCCTCTGCCGTAAAATCGCCCCATTGCGATTTGAATCCTGCCCGTACAGCTTCGACCATAGCATACAAGGTGCCGGTACCGATGATCGGCACGATGTCAATGCCGAGCTTGTGGGCAATATCTTCAACATCGGCGCGCTGCAACCACCAATCACCGATTTTGACATCGAATAAAACGAAGTCCTGGTCAGGGCGATACTGTTCGCCGCCTTTCTGGATTTTGGCGCCGTAACCCTCTCCATAGAGACAAACGCCATCGGCAAAGATTTCTGTGAACAACTCAACCTGAGGTAAAAACCGCTCGTTCAACCGCTGCACGAGGAAGGCAGGTATCTGTGCATCGTCCGTCTTTCCGCCAAAGACGATCTTCTCGCCATCGAATATCACCCGGATATTTGTGCCGTCGACTTTTTCTGTGAACACCCACTCATTCTGGGCAAGATAGGCAAATTCCGGCAACGAAAAATCGCCCTCGATCAAGGTTTTGTATCTGGTCGCCGGATCGCGGTTGAAGATGGTCTGAATTTTATGGTATTCGTTCACATGGCCTCCTTTTCACTGCTGCCCCAAATCGATATCTCGCACATGGTGCTCGTATTCGGCTTCCCAGGCCGGCGCGGTAACGCACACATGCTTGAGATTGCCTTTGTAGTAAAACCGTTTGCCCGGCGGAATAATGACAACATCCGTCGCTTCGACCGGATATTCTTCATCTTCAATCACCCACACACCGTGTCCTTCGATGATATAAAACACGAAGGCGCTTTTGCTGTGGTAGAACTCCTCAGCATGCCCTTGTTGGGTCTCTTGATACACCACCGCTGCGTTGGAACAGGCTTCTTTGTCATTGTATATCCACATATCAACACCCTGCTTGGTAACCGCAACGGCCTGCTTTCTTTTGTAAATCATAATGGATGTCCTTTCGAGTTCAACAACAGTCAGGGCGATTGAAGCGTAACATACTTGGGCCGGCAAAACGAAAGGGCGCTCCAGTTGGTAGGAGAAATATCATCCGGCCCGTCTTGCTCTCAGGTGCTGGTAAAAATGCCTGATGACTTTGTTTATGCATTTCTAACAAAAATGCTGTAAGATGTCGATCATTGACGCAGGTTACGGGCCATATGCTCGTTGGATGGGCGGCGGACTCTAAACCCGCCTGGAGCGAGTTCGATTCTCGCATGGCCCACTCAGGAGACCGATCAGATGCTATAGTTTCACTACGCTAAATCAAGAGACCCTCCAGTTATATCTCCTTTTCTCCGTTCCTGTCCAACAATCGCATTGTTCAACACAGGAGAAATCGATGTTGGCATGCGTGTCATCGACGCGGTTGCCAGCAACTCGATACTCTGTGCTCATATCAAGGAGATATAACCATGAATACGCTTCCTCGGGCAATTACTGCCCAGATTCTTGTCGATTCTTCTGTCTATCACAATCTTCGAAAGCACTGGAGCGGCCTGATGCGGTCAACGCGCAGGCATGACCTGTCCGCTGCCCATCACCTGCTATACCTGGCTTTGCTGGGAAAGGATTGGCGGAGAGGTTTTACCTGCCCAACCAACCGGCGAAAGCTCGAAAATGGTGCCTACTATGGATGGAAACTGTTCCGGGCCCTGGCCATGCTACAGGCGCCGCTACGCGAGGCTGAGTTACTGGCTCCCTTCGATGGTCTGGTAACGCCGGCCATGATGGAGGGTATCCGCAAGCGTGTCCCTACCTGCAATCCATACAACTACCCGGCCGATCAGTTCACGGGTCGGAACTTCCCCTTTGATGCTTATATCGTAACGGCAGCCGGTGATGGAGATGAGAGCAATGGTATCTGAGCGTTAGCTGCCTGTTTCGTATGCCTACGTCTTCGTCCGGACAGATCTTCCGCCGGCACAACAGATCGTCCAGGTTGGACATGCCTGTCTGGAAGCGGGACGCCGGTTTAGTTGGCCTGAAGAGCCTTGCAACCTGATCGTGCTGGATGTGCCAAATCTGGCTGCTTTGCGCTGCGCGATCGAGAAGATTGATCTGTTCGGTATACGCGCCACGCTCTTCTATGAGCCGGATCACAACTTTGGGCTAACTGCCGCCTGTACTGCGCCGGTATCAGGACATCTGCTGCGCGTCTTCCGGCGGTTCCCACTGTGGCAAGAGGCGACGGGCGCGGCTTCGGCGCGCGGTCCGCCCGATCGGCCGCGCCAACAGGCGGGAGATGAGAGCAGAGCCGCGCAGAGTTGGAAGTTATCCGAATGGGAGTAGAATGGTACGTGTTGCCCGTCCGCATGTGAAGCCGGATGGGCCCCTCTCCATTTCTGAGGCAGGAGACACAGCCATGACCCACTACATCGCCGCCATCGATCAGGGTACGACCAGCACCCGCTTCATGATCTTCGATCACAGTGGCCAGGTCATCGCCGCGCATCAACTGGAGCATCGACAAATCTACCCACAAGCCGGGTGGGTCGAGCACGATCCGCTGGAGATCTGGCAGCGCACGTGCGAGGTTATCAAAGAGGGAATGGCGAAAGCTGGAGCCCAGCCGGGCGATCTGGCCGGAATCGGTATCACCAACCAGCGTGAGACGACGGTCGTCTGGGATCGCCATACCGGCAAGCCATACACTAACGCCATTGTCTGGCAAGATACGCGCACCGATAAGCTGTGCAGCCAACTGGCCCAGGACGGCGGGCAGGATCGCTTTCGCGATAAGGTCGGGCTGCCGCTGGCAACCTACTTCTCCGGCCCCAAGCTGGTCTGGTTGCTTGAAAACGTCGATGGGCTGCGCCGGGCCGCCGACGAGGGCGATGCGCTCTTTGGCACCATCGATACCTGGCTGATCTGGAACCTGACTGGCGGACCAAACGGCGGAACACACATCACCGATGTCACCAATGCCGGTCGCACCCTTCTGATGAACCTCCAGACGCTGGATTGGGATGACGAGATCCTGGCCATCCTCAACATCCCACGCCGGATGCTGCCGTCGATCCGGCCATCAAGCGACCCGCGCTTTTACGGGGTAACCACCATCGATGGGCCGCTGGGCGGCGCGGTGCCGATCTGCGGCGATCTGGGCGATCAGCACGCCGCGTTGTGCGGGCAGACCTGCTTCGAACCCGGTGAGGCCAAGAACACCTACGGCACCGGCTGTTTCATGCTGCTCAACACCGGACACGACATCATCCAATCGACCAGCGGATTGCTGACAACGCCGGCCTACCAGTTTGGCGATGAAAAGCCGGTCTACGCGCTGGAGGGCTCGATTGCCATCACCGGCGCGCTCGTCCAGTGGCTGCGCGATAACCTCAACCTGATCGAAAAATCCTCCGATGTAGAAGCTCTGGCTGCCTCAGTTGAGGACAGCGGTGGCATGGTCATTGTCCCGGCTTTTTCCGGGCTGTTCGCGCCTTACTGGCGCAGCGATGCCCGTGGGGTGATGGTCGGGCTGACACGCTACATCAACAAAGGACACATCGCCCGCGCGGCGTTGGAGGCAACCGCTTACCAGACGCGCGAGGTACTGGAAGCCATGCACGCCGATTCGGGGGTCAGGCTGACGGCTCTCAAAGTCGATGGGGGCATGGTGCACAACAACCTGCTGATGCAGTTCCAGGCCGATGTGCTAAACGTCCCGGTTATTCGTCCCAAAGTGGCCGAGACCACCGCGCTGGGCGCCGCCTATGCTGCCGGGCTGGCGACCGGCTTCTGGGATGGTCTGCCTGCTTTGCGTGCTAACTGGGGCGTCGACAAAGAATGGCAACCCTCGATGGATGAGACCCGGCGCGAAGCCGGTTATCGGTATTGGCTGAAGGCTGTTCAGCGTACATTCGATTGGGTGGAGTAGAAAAAAGATCATGATGTTTTCGCAAAAAGATCGAGAAGTTTTTCAAAAAGATCGAGAAGTTTTCTGAAAGAGATCAAGAAGTTTTTCCCATGATGTAATGCTCTACCTCAAAGAGGATCTTACATGAACAGACAAGAAGCTATCGAAGCCATCCGCCGGAACCCTAACGTCACCGTTTTGATCATCGGCGGTGGGATTAACGGCATTGGCGTGTTTTGTGATGTGGCCCTACAGGGCATCGATGTCCTGCTCGTCGAAAAGGGTGATTTTTGTTCCGGGGCAAGCGCCGCGTCATCTCATATGCTGCATGGCGGCATTCGCTACCTGGAGAACGGCGAGTTCCGGTTGGTCAAAGAGGCTCTCTACGAGCGCAACCTGCTGCTCAAGAATGCTCCTCACTACGCCAGACCGCTGCCTACGACCATCCCGATTTTCAAGTGGGCGTCCGGATTTCTCAATGCCCCGCTCAAATTTCTCAAGCTGCTTGATCAGCCATCCGAGCGCGGCCTGCTGGTCATCAAGATCGGGTTGATGCTGTACGATGCCTACGTGCGCGGCCGAAGCCCGATGCCCGGACACAGCATCGCCTGGCGGGAGGAATCGTTGAAGCAGTACCCTGGCCTGAACCCCGACATCCTCTGCACGGCCACTTATTACGATGCCGCCATGCCGATCCCGGAGCGCATTTGCGTTGACCTGATTTCAGACGCCGAAGCCAATTTCCCGTCGGCCCACGCGGTGAACTACCTGAGCGTAGTAAAGGCCGATGGGGATACCGTCACCCTCCACGATGCCGTCTCAGAACAGACGCTAATCGTCAAACCCAAGATGGTCGTCAATGCCGCCGGCCCCTGGGTCGATCTGGCTAACCGGGTCATGGGCCGCGAAACCCACTTCATGGGCGGCACCAAGGGCTCACACGTGGTACTCGATAATCCTGAGCTGCGCGCGGCCATTGCCGATCACGAGTTCTTCTTTGAGAATGTCGATGGGCGCATCGTGCTGATCTACCCGCTGGCCGATAAGGTGCTGGTCGGTACGACCGATATCCGCATCGATGATCCGGACCAGGCCCGCTGCACGGAGGAAGAGGTAGATTACATCCTGGGGCTGATCGGCAAGGTATTCCCGACTATCGGCGTCGACCGTTCTCAGATCATCTTTCGTTTTTCGGGTGTCAGACCATTACCGTCCAGCGATGCATCGGCCACCGGGCAGATCAGCCGCGACCACAGCATCGATATCGCCGAGCCGGGCGATGGGCTTCGCTTCCCGGTCTTCAACCTGATCGGCGGCAAGTGGACAACCTTCCGCGCCTTCGCCGAACAGGTCACCGATGCCCTGCTCAGGCGGATCGGCAAGCCGCGCCGGCGCGATAACCGCAATTTGCCCATCGGCGGCGGCAAAGGCTACCCACGCGCCGATGCCGAGCGCAAGGCGTGGCTGTCGGTACTCAAGAACAAGACTCGCTTGCCGGTCGAGCGCCTGGAAACCCTGCTCGACCGCTACGGAACCCGCGCCGGCGACCTGGCGGTGCTGATTGCCAAAGGACCGGATCAGCCGCTTACCCACCGGCCCGATTACAGCACTCAGGAGATCGTCTACCTGGCAACCCGCGAGAAGTGCGTTCATCTGGACGACTTGCTCCTGCGCCGTTCGATGCTGGCCAAGTTGGGGCAGCTCAACCCGGCTCTAATCGAGGAGATTGCGGAAGTGGTCGGCGGCGCGTTGGAATGGACAGATGGCGAGCGCAAGAGGGAGATCGACCGGACGTTGGCGGTGCTGGCGGATCGGCACGGGGTGGAGTTTGAGAACCGGTAATTTGCTTCGTGTTTCCATGTTCTACACGGGGAGAGCGCAGGATGATCGGTTCTTTGCCGTATCGATTATCACATTTTCACGGTCGAACAATCACATAATAGTTGCGTTTAAGGTTGGGTTCGAAGCGTTCATAGCGGAAGCCGCATTTCTCCAAAACACGAATCGAGGCGTGGTTGTCCGGGTGAGCAAAAGCACCGATCTGTTCAAGACCATGCTGTTCAAATCCGCAATCAATCGATATCCGTACCAGCTCGGTTGCAAAACCCTGGCCCCAGTAGGCCGGATGGAAGAAATAGGCCACTTCGACGCCCCAACCGGGGTCGAACGGATCGATGTTGAGACCGCCCCAGCCAATGATACGTGCTTCGGAGCGGAGAATGACTACCCAGGGCGCAAAGCCAAGCTGCTCTTCAAGCGCGGCATAGGCCCACAATCGCCGCTCCGATTCCTCTCGCGACGGTGTGCAATAGGTATAACACATTGCATGGGGGTCACTCTGGATCCGGTACAGGGGCTCGATGTCCTCTTCCCGGAGGGCTCGAAGCGTTAAACGTTCCGTTTCGATAATCCTGGCTGGCTGCACGAATGCTCCTCTAACGATAACCTTAAACTTGATATCGGTCGGTTTTTGGCAGTTTGAACCTATCACGCCGGACGGCCATTCGGCAATACCGAATGGCCGCAAAAAACGCATTCCAGTTTGCTAACACTCGATGATCAAGTTTACGTTTTATGGCAATACCGCATAACTTGCTATGGATATGAGAGCTTGAAAAGAGAGGGTTCTCAGGGCAACCTTAACCAGTCGGCAAGAAAGGGAAAGAGCGATGAGAATCCCAAGAACATTCTACTCGGAAAAGGTAACGGCGCATAGGTGTGGGCTGGAAGAGTGTCCAAGCTGTAATGGACAGTTGCGAGTTGCCTATACCAGTGGGCGAAAGACCGTGCAAACGATGAATGGAGTCATGGCTATGTCACAACAGGTAAAACGATGTGTGGATGAGGAATGTCCAGCCGCATCGGTAGTCTACGGGTCGGCGAAGTGGCAGCAGATAGCGCAGTCGTTTCCGTCTTCATACCCGTTCTGCCAAACACGCTCGTTCTCAACTCAATCGCCTAGAGCAACGTTGGGCCGCTCTTGCTGCCAACGGTCCATAGCAAGTTATGCGATATTGCGTAAAAGGTTATTCGCCGGGCTGACGGTCGTCTGCATACGAGTGGATTCCCGCGCAAGCGGGAATGACAGTGTTGGCGAAGGGATTGGCATGGCGCGCCCCGTTATTTCACGATCCTTCAATCAATACCTTCGCGGTCGAGCTTCGTAGTCAAGTTGTCCAACACTTATCCAACGCCTGTTGTTCTTTTGGATAATAGTCTTCCTCTTGACTTTCCTGTTAGGTCAAAGTGTATAGTCTAATTGAAAGCTTTCATGATATCTATTCCCGCGCGAGGACACATTATGCTCAGGATCGGAGACTTTGCCCGCATCTGCCGGGTGACGCCCAAGACACTACGCTACTACGATGAGATCGACCTGCTGAAGCCAAACCGCATCGACCCCTTTACCGGCTATCGCTACTATACAATAAGCCAGCTACCACGGCTGAACCGTATTCTGGCGCTGAAAGACCTGGGGCTATCGCTGGAGGAAACCAGGCTTATCTTAAACGATAACCTCACGCCAGGAGAGATCCGGGGGATGCTGAAGCTGAAAGAGGTCGAGTTGGAAGCGCGATTTGCGGATGTTCAGGCCCGCCTGGCGAGTGTTAAAGCACGTCTCCACATGATCGAAAAGGAGAACGAAATGCCACAGCAAGAAGTCGTATTCAAGTCTATTCCTGCTCAACGATACCTGTCGTTCCGAGACATTGCCCAAAATGTTCCTGACCAATTCCGGAAGATGGGTGAGACGCTGGAGAAACACAAAATCAGAGGGTGGAGCAAGGATCGGGTGGTTGCCTTGTACTACGGTCCGCCTGAGGACGGCGGCATCGACATGGAAGTTGGTGTCATCGCGCCGGAGGGGTTTACCGGCTCGGTACCCGTGGAGGGTGACCTGGCGATGACTGTCTCGGATCTGCCCGCTGTCGATAAGATGGCCTGCCTGATCCACAAGGGCAGCTATGCCAGGCTCGGCGAGACCTACCAGGCGTTCTGGCAATGGATCGAGGCCAATGGCTATCGCATCGTCGAGCCCTGCCGCGAGGTCTACCTGAACAACCCGGACGATGTGCCGGAAGAGGAATGGCTGACCGAAATCCAGTATCAACTTGAGAAGGCTTAGATCGAAGATGGGGGCGTTCTTTGATTGAACGCCCCCATCTGCCTGCTCTTAGTGTTACTTTCCAGCCATCTGCTCCATCAATATCTTTTGGGCTTCTTGCGGGGTTATCACCGGCACTGTCTCCATAACCTCGGAATAATATTCCCGATGCGGAGCGAAAGCTTTTTCAAATGCTTCCCGGTCTTCCGCTTCCCAGATATTGAGCCCTATTGAAGGATCTTCCTTGAGACAATAGGTGATCACCGGATGGGTCTGGATGGCGCCAGCTTGAAGCCTCTGCCCTAAATCCACCAGTTTGTCGACGTCGACGCGTACTTTAACAAAGAACAGCATGATTTTTTCCCTTTCATTACTGGATAGTCGGCCCTGTCTAGCCAGGACTCTGAATCCTTAGATACTCAAGAAGGGAAAAGGTTACACTTTTCTGCCGCTTAAGATCGCCCAATCCCGGCTGCCCACCAGCTCCTGTATCTGGTGCCTCAGATTCTCGGAAAGATCAGGGGCAT
>JAFGLD010000200.1 GCA_016928235.1 Anaerolineae bacterium
CAGTGCGTTGCTCGCACTTGGGAAGCGGCGAAGATGGTCGATATCGTGGCTTAGCTTGACTGAGAAACTTCGGGATTCGGGCTCCCAACCTGGTAGAATTACTCTGAGCCACTCGCGCAGAATTAGAGCGTATTCATCCACAAGGGGACGGTCGAGAAAACCGTGCTTATAGGCCACGCTGGCTGTCGCTGGGAAGCGATCATGCTCATCGCGCACTGGAAAGACAGTCTCCTCCCATCGCGTGAGCATGAACAGAGCGCTGGCAATGATGTCAGCGTGAAAGATCAAGGTACCATCAGAGCGCAGTTCTGCAAAAGGTGTGCTTTCGCTGTCTGCATTGTGACCCCAGAAGAGCACAGGTAGGGATTCATGGAAAGGCAGGTTCCCTCCCATAGGGGCGGACTTGTTTGCTTCTATCCAGTCCAGTCGAGCAGGAGCATGCTCCGGTATTGAGGAGAATGCCGATCTCTCGCACGGAACGATGACTATGGCTGCATGTTTCGCCGTTACCTTTTCTGGCCGGGCGTAATAGACCGGAATGCCAAGAAGAGCCATGCCTTGGCTCTGCAGGTCATCCTCTGACACACCGGCGCGGGCAGCCAGCTGGCGCCAACTGTACTCGATGGCTTCTTTCGTCAATGGATTCTGCTTGGTGATGGTCCCACGAGTGATTGCGCACTCCGGTAAGCGGACCGCAGATTCGCTGCTTCTGGACTGGGAAACGACAGAACGGATTTCGTAGTTGTTCTCACTGCGCACAGTCTATCTCATCAGCTTTCGAAGGACTCGCCTAAAGAAGGCTCTTGGCGAGGTTATTAGCCTGCGGTAAGCAAGAATCCACCTTGAGCCATCTGAGAACTCCCAAGAGAGTCTGCAGCTATCGCAGAGAGGATTGTCGCAGAGGAAGAATGCCGGATCTTTGGACAGCGTGTCGATCTCAACCTCTAGAGTTCTTTTCATATCGGTGATCTTGCTCTCAGCATTGCCGATTTGGCCTTCGCCCAAGATAGCCCCTGCATCTCGATACAGAGGAATGAATTTGTTGAACCCAAAGCCACATCCACCTGCCCAATTTCTTTCGAAAGTGACGACCTCACCGTCTTCGTTCAGATAGTTCACGCCGAATGCCGGCCGGTCCTGAGTAAGCCCCAAATAATAACCAATCGCTACATGTGTTGTTCCTACACCCGGCACTTTATCGTCTCGCCCGATCTTGAGGTTGTGCCCTCCCATCTCACACATCTTGCGCAGCACATCGTATGCATAGCTGGCAGCTGTGTGACTTTGCGTCAACTCTTCAGCCAAGGCTCCAACAGCCGAGAACTTCTGAATTGGATGCAGGCTGCGATAGGAGTTGGGATATCTGATCATCGCATTGGCAATGGCCCCTGCATAGGAGGGAGTCCATCGGTCGCTGATCTTCATGGCGTTTCGTTTGCTCATTGGCAGTGGATATGCGGACACAAAAGACTCCGTGACAACAGTCCCCTCTGGACCGACCATGTCCATCAAGGCATCAACCACCGTCTTTGGTCCTCCTTCTACATGGCCTATGGACTTTAGCGAGACCTTGATATTGAGTAGGTCGCCGCGCTGTACACCCAGCTTCTCTAGGTCACTGACCAGACGCTCGCGGCTGATTGTCGACCTATCTGAAGATACAGCATCGGAATTCATCGTTACCTCCCAGATCTGTTGTCACCGTGGTCTGATCAGAAGCCGCGGTATTCTTCAAAAGCTTCTATTGCCTCATACCGACTCAGCAGTCGTTTTTGGCGTTTCAGCGTTGGGGGAGAGATGAAAACCCCCTTTGATACAGCGATCCCTCGATCTGCAGCAGCAGCTTCTTCCGCGAGTTTGACCATCTCTCTTGCTTCTTCTACTTCATTCTTTGCGGGAGTGTACATCTCACGAGCCACCTCAATCTGGCGGGGAGTCATCACCAGCATTCCCTCGTAGCCCAACTCCTTTGCCTGTTGAATGTGCACTTTCAGGCCATCGATATCGTGCACTTGAACATAAGGTGTATCAATCGCAGCTATCCCCGCTGCCCGGGCCGCCATTGCGACAATATGCCTTGCGCAAAGCATGGATCGGCCATCAGGTCCATGAAACCCCTCCATATCCGTCAGAAAATCCTCACTGCCAAATAGTAGGCCAATGACCCGGGAAGATGCAGTGGCTATCTCGAAGGCCTTTAGGATCGCCTGTGGTGTCTCCATGAGCACGATAATCTCGAAATGTCCATGTTCAAGCCCCAGCGTCTTCTCCTTCAGTGTCAGTTGTGAATCAAAGGCCTCCACGTCAGCAGCGCAATACGCCTTGGGATAAACAAACCCACCGATTTCCTGGCAAGCCACACGATCCAGGTCCAAAAGCGTCATGCCACTTTCTAGGGGATTGATTCGCACCAGGATTGGATACTTGGTTGTGCGGTGTCTTTTGGCATGCTCCACGATGTTGTCTCTGGCAAACGCTTTCTTGCTTTCAGGGACAGCATCCTCCAGATCCAGAACAATGCAGTCTGCGTCCGTAGCAAATGCCTTCTCGATATACCGGTCAATATGTCCCGCCGTGAAGAGCAAGGTCCTCAAGATCCATCTACCGGGGTAGGGTTTAGCCATTAGCCGGTCTCCTTTTGTCGTTTTGGAACTAGCACAGAGCGCTGAAATGTCAAAACCAAGTCGCCGTGCTGGTTGTAGGCTCGGGTTTCAACTCGGACAACTCCCCGATCAGGTTTGGAGCGCGATGGTCGCACCGACAGCACACTGGTCTCGGCATGAATCGTGTCGCCGACAAAGACGGGGGCCTTGTGCTCGATCTCATGGTAGCTCAGGTTGGCAATAGCCTTTCCACTCACATCGCGGACTGTCATCCCGACGACCAGCGAGAATACCAGGGTGCCGACAACCAGAATCTTGCCATGATAGCCTTTTCTGGCATACTCTACATCTAGGTGCACAGGGTGATGATTCATCGTCAGCAGGCAGAAGAGGTTATTATCACCTTCGGTGATTGTCTTGCCAGGCTGATGCAGATACATATTACCTGCTTCGAAATCTTCGAGATACCTCCCAAATTGATTTCCTTCATTCGTTCTCATCGACTATCACCTCATTAGTTCAGTTTCTGCTTTTACGATGTGTCTGAAATCTTTCCTTGGGGACCCTTATAGGGTCCTAGCTTTCTGACACCCTTGTGGGTGCACCAACTACTAGAAGATCGTTTTCTGAGAAGCTTCTCGTGATCACAGAGCCTGCCCCAACCACGACGTGATTGCCCAATTGAACACCTGACAATATGGTTGCTCCGGTTGCCAACCAACAATCATCCCCAATGACAATTGGATTGTCAGGAATGTACTTGTCATAATCCTTGAGTCGATGATTCACACTGATTAGGTTCACTTTCGGTCCTATCCATACATTCTTGCGAATGATAATACCGTTGCGGCCATCCAGAAATAGCCCATTGATAATCCAGGGTTGTTGGTCCCTCGTTTTATCTTATCAACGGCTTTGATGACGGATGTCCAATGAACCAGCCGAGGAACGTGAGAATTAATCCTAAACAACTTCTGCAAGAAAACATGCCTAAGCAAGAGACGAACAGGAAATCGCCTATCAGAGAAACCTTGGCCGAAAAGAGATAGGAATCGATATATGAGCTCTCGCAGAGAGGAACTCACCAACTCGGTTACACCATCGCTCATTCTTTCCGCCTCCAGCGTCCAGATGAAACAAATCGCACACACCCTTCTACAATCTGTGGCTCGCTACGAACCAGATAGAGCACATAGACTCCCAAGGCGACGGCGCTGGCTAGCAGTGAGAGGGGCAGGGATGTTGGTAGCAAGCATTTGACCACTGCCAAAGGAAGAATGGTCGCCGCAGAGACAGTCAAGTATCTGGACAGGACCTGGAGGACCCAGGATTTTGGCACTTCACAGGCCTTCAGTATCCAGATGGACATTCCACCATACACCAGAATACTGGTGGCTGCAAAAAGGGCCAACGCTAGCCGTGCATCTCCCAGTAGGCCGCCAGTTCCAAGGGCAAGAAAACGAGTGATGAGAAGCGCCAGGTTCATCCGCAAGCCGCTTTCCTGACGCTCAAGCACGCTGAACAGTGTGCTTAGGGGGCCTGATATGAACCAGAAGAACGCCCAAATGCTGAGAATCTGGGTGTAGACCCCAGCCTCAGCCCAGCTCTCGCCAAAAGCGAAGACAAAGAGGTCCTGTCCCATGATCGCCAGCAGCAATGAAGGGAACAGGCCAAACATTACCAGCCGGTGAAAAGCGCTCTCGACCAAGACAGCCAACTTTCCCTCTGCTCTTGCCTCTGCTGCTCTCTGGAAAAAGACCTGGGCAATCGAACCGCCGACCAGGCTCATCGGCAGCCTAAGTAGACGATTTCCCAAGGCATAATACCCAACGATCTCAGGCGAGAAGAAAGCTGACAGCAGAAACGCGGGAAGTTGCCATGAGACGGTGTTCATTAGAGATGACCATGTGGTATACAGAGGGAATTTGTAATGGTGCTTCAGTCCGACGAGCATGCTATGCCAACGAATGCTGCGCCGAAGCAAACGCATATCATCCTTGAAGGTCTGAATGGCCAGTACCAAAGTTGATATGATTGAGCCCACGATGTTGGCACCAATCAAGCTGCCCCCGGTGGTGTACCCAACAGAGCCGGCGCCAATCTGCGTAGCGGTTGTTAGCAACGAGTTGATCACCCGTGTTCGTGACAGACGTCCAAAGCGCCGCGAGCGTGATGACCAATAGTTCAGGGCAGGGTGCCCCACGGACATACCCCCGAAGAAGGTGATGATGGGTAGGAGCCAGAGGCAGGGCGCTAGCTCGGGAGCGTTGAGCAGCCGCACGACCAGGGGCAGACCGAGCCATACGATGGGCACTGTCAAGAGACTAATCAGGAGAGCAATCGCCAGGCTTCCAGCGAATAGATTGGCCGCTTCCTCATCGGTCTTGGGCAGCATGATCGCGAGCTCGTAACGCAGACAAACTATCCCCGAAATGAGTCCCGCGATGGAGGCAAACAGAGCCGACAACCCGAATGCCTCCGGCCCATAGAGCCGGGTGAGAAGTGGAGAAGCGACAAGACTCAGAGCCTGGGCAAAGACGGTGCCCGATACCAGCTTCAGTGTGTCGCCGGCAAAGCTGGTAGCCTTGTACTTGGCCCTGGGGCTCGCCGATTGCAGAGGGATATGGGGCTCTGTGACTGCTAAATCGCCCATAACTATCAGCTACTTTCACACAGCCATGCACTGCCACAGATGTGAGTCTGAGGCTGCGCTCAGGTAGTAGTCCCGATCCGAGATGCCCAATATGTGAAAGAAAACGACCGAAATCACGTCGTCGTACGGCTGGCCGGCGTGGACCAACATCTTGCCAGGGCTCGTGTCCTGCAGCGCCGTGCACACGGGCGTTGCAGGGATGAAATGAGGGCGGGCGCTCACGAGCCTCATAACCATCACTTGAGGTAAAACTCCTGGATGATGGCGGCGATCTCCTGCCGCTGCTTCTCCCCCAACTCCGGATACATCGGCAGCGACAGCACCACCTCCGCCGCCTGCTCGCTGGCCGGCAGGCTGCCCGCCCCGTAGCCCAACCCGGCGTACAGGGGCAGCCGGTGCAGCGGCACCGGATAGTAGATCATCGTGCCGATGCCCTGCGCCTTGAGGTGGGCCTGCAAGTCG
>JAFGLD010000201.1 GCA_016928235.1 Anaerolineae bacterium
CCGGATGGATGGCGTTATCAGGTGCGAGTGCTCGAAACCGACTCAGAACTGGCGGCTGATGGATTGGCGTATATGATCAGTGACGAGCTACAAAATGCGTATATGAAAGTATTGCCCTAACAGTTGCATTGCGTGTTGGCGAAAAAGGAGTGGCAATGACTCAGAATCCGATCCTTGCACGATTATCTTCACGTATGATGCGCAGACGCCAGCAGGCGATGGCCAATATCCCAAAACAGTTGCTGCGGAAAGATACCATTACCGTAGTGTTGGTTGGCACCGGCGGTCCATTGCCCAGCGCACGCTCACAATACTGCACCGCGGTCTCTGTAAACGGAAAGTTCCTGCTGTTTGACGCCGGCGATGGATCCTCCCGACGGATGGTGGACCTCAATCTGCCATATGGAGATTTGGATACGGTGTTCATGACCCACTACCACGCTGATCACTTCGCGGACCTGGGTGAAGTGATCGACCGCAGCTGGATTGCGGGACGACGCCATACGCTGCCAATCTATGGGCCACCGGGCATCGAGCAGATTGTCGCTGGTTTCCATCAAGCATACACACTAGAGTACGGTTATCGCACCGCGCATCACGGCACGGAAATAATGCCGCCTGCGTGGGCAAAAGCGCAAGCGATGCCATTTCAATATGACGCTAATGGCACGCCTGTCGTGGTCTTCGATGAAGACGGCGTGCAGGTGTCTGCCTTTGCGGCAAGTCATCCGCCCATTGAGCCGAATGTAGGCTATCGTATCGACTTTGCCGGTCAGAGCATCGTGCTGGCAAGTGACTCACTACCAACCGAAACGCTTCTGGCGCAAAGTAAGGATGCCGAAGTGTTGGTAGCCAACGTAATGAATATGGACGCCATTCAGCAGATGCAAACCGGGGCCGTTGAAATGGGTAATTCCCTGGGTGCACATATTCTGCACGACATCCAGGACTATCATATGGGGTTGCCGGAAATGGGTAAACTAGCGCAAAAAGCTGGGGTTAAGCGCTTGGCGCTGACGCACCTAGCCCCTCCAGTGGAGCAAAAGTATCTAGCCAACCGGTTATTCAGGCGTCCCGTAGCAGCGCATTACGCAGGTGAGATCATCGTTGGCGAAGACGGGATGCAGATCGTGCTCCCGGTACCTTAGCAAACCAGGCAGGCGACACCAGTAGATAGCAAGCATCCTGCGCGTAACGCCGGCAGATGGCTGTGTTCACTGAGAGATGGGGAATCCAAACTGCCTGGCCGTGCAGGTGAATCGAACGGGCCGGCGTATCGCTGATCGCCATTTACGCGCTCGTCTTCGGGAGATCCTGACCTTCCTGTCCTTCGTACATATATCCCCGCGCACTCCCCATCAGTCGTCTGCGCCACCATCATACTCAACACGTCCTCGCATTCAGGTTCTCCTTCTCTGGGCAACTTCCTCCTGTCCTGTTCAGCCTGATTGTCGCTCTCATCGCGCAGTCCTTGATGCCGTCCGGCTAAGAGACGACTTGCTGCGAGACGAGCCGGAAACTGCCTCTTGACAGAACATATTTAACAGTGTATAATTAACATTGTTAAATTATGGGGGGATAGATGCCACGACCTGAGAGAACCGAAGAAGAAATCGCGGCCATGCGGGAACGCATTCTCAAAGCAGCGCTTGAGCTGCTTGAGCAACAGGGACCGGGGGGGGTGAGCACCCGCAAGATTGCCGATCTGGTTGGCGTGTCGCACACGCTTCTCTATAGCTATTTTGAGAATCGCGCAGCAGTCCTCCAAGCGTTGCGCGAGCGCTACTTGGAGAGAAAGATGGCGTTCTTCGACGAGTCGCTGCGCCGCGGTGAGACCGGCGATGCTTTGAGTCAGGTCCGTGCATCGCTAGAGTGGTTCATCCAGCTATCGTTCAGGCGCCCGATGCTGTACCGGTTGAGCTGGCAAAGCGTGCCGAAAGACCCGTCCTTGCAGGTAGATTCGCAGAGTCTGGACCAGGTGCTCGATCACCTTTCCGAGCTGATCCGGCTGTGCATCGAGCGCGGGCAGTGTGTCAAGCGTGACCCGGATCTGGCAGCGGCGATGGTCTTTAGCATTGTCAATGGCACGCTGCTTATGTACCACAGTGTGGCGGCTCTAGGTCAAGTGGAGAGAGCCAAGTTGGAGACCGAGCTGATGGAGGCAGCGATGACCTATCTGACGTAACAGACCACGCAAGTTGACTAGTTGACCAACCTGGCATTCCGAGCCCTTGTCATCGCAGCCAATCACGAAACCCTGGGTGATACGTGTAGTGCATAAAATAACCGAGCAAATCTAGATCCTGAAGGAGAATTGAGATGAAGAGCAAAACCAAGAAGACGCTGTTGATCATTTTGGGAGCTGTAGTTGGTATTGTGTTGGTCGTCATCTTAGCTGGGCCATCCGTAATGCAAGCTTTGGGGCTGCATCCTGATTATGATGGACCAACATACAGTGTTGAGGGGAAAGCCCTGATCGTTACAACCAGCCATAGTGTATTAGCACCTGTGGGTGAGACCGAAGGGCCTGCCACTGGCGTGGCTTCTTCTGAATTGACGCACCCCTATTATGTATTTCTGGATGCAGGCATGGAAGTGGATATTGCCAGTATTAGAGGCGGGGAAGTTCCCGTTGACCCAACGACATTGAATTACTTCATCATTTCTGATGAGGATCGGCGGTCGCAAAATGACCCGGTTTTCCAGGCAAAGTTAATGAACTCCATGAAGATCGATGATGTTGATTTTGCCTCTTATGATGTCGTTTTTCTTGCCGGCGGCTGGGGCGCAGCATACGACCTGGCACAATCCGATGTGCTCGCAGTGAAAATCTCCGAAGCCTATTACTCTGAAAAAGAGACGATCTTAGGCTCGGTTTGTCACGGACCGTTGGGATTTGTCAACGCGAAAGATATGGACGGAAACCTGTTGATCGAAGGACGTACAATGACAGGTGTGACGAATCGACAGCTGGATGCTTTGAACATCGAGTTTACGCCAAAACACCCTGAGACAGAGCTGAAAAAAGCCGGGGCGATATTCGAGAGTGAAACGGCATTCAATGATTTCTTCGCTACGCATGTAACCTGGGACTATGAGCAGCGTTTCATCACCGGACAAAATCAGAATTCCGGTCTGGAAACGTCTCACAAAATCACGGAAATCCTGTCAAAGAGATAGGAGACATCGACATGACACTAAGGAAGAGAATCTCGAATCTGCAGTGGCAAGAGATGTTCTCACTGAAGAGCATTGGAAGATACGCATTGAGTATCTTCCTGATATTGCCTGGAGTGCTCTTCCTGTTTCTGGGATTTCAGTGGTTGGTCGCTCCCGAAAGTGGCGCCTCTGCCTTGATGATGCCATTGCTGGCTGGAGCCGGGTTGAATTCTCAGATCAGTGATATCGGAGGGCTCTTCCTGGGGATGGGCCTCCTGGTGATGGGTGCGGTCACGACCAGGAAAGGTGATTTGCTGTTTTCTGTTGCAGTGATTCTATCCTGTATCGCGGTCTATCGAGTATTGGCCTTCTCGCTGCATGATGCAACACTCCCCATGCAGTCAATTGCCTTAGAAGTTGTGTTAGCGATCTGGTTTTTTGTCGCTTCAAGGATATTGTCCGAAGAGGCGCCCAAAGATGCCTAAGAAGCCAAGATCTCAGCTACAGAAGCTTCCGCTGATGGCAGCCTGTGGCGCCCTAGCTTTCAATTCCATCACTTTCCCCGCAACAGGCACTAACCTGGATTCCTATATGAACCGGAGGGGGCCAACAGAGCAACCCAATGTTGTTCTGATACTTGCCGATGATTTGGGGTTCACGGACTTAGGTTCGTATGGAAGCGAAATCTCAACACCCAATATCGATCGGTTGGCAGAGCAGGGGGTTCGGTTTTCCAACTATCACACCTCTGCCAGCTGTGCGCCTTCTCGGGCTATGCTGCTCACTGGCGTTGACAACCATCTGGCCGGTGTTGCCGGTATCCCGGAATCAATTCCTCCAGAACAGGCCGGCGATGAGAATTACCAAGGTGCTCTGAGCAATAATGTGGCGACGATGGCTTCCATCTTGAATGAGGAAGGCTATCACACCTATATGGTAGGAAAATGGCACTTAGGTAAGACGGAGGAGAATCTACCATATAACAGGGGATTTGAACGGACCCTTTCCATGGCGGACACAGGTGCTGACAATTGGGAACACAGGCCCTATTTGCCGATGTATGATCACGCCCATTGGACGCGCGACGGGGAAGAGATCCGGTTGGAGGAACCCTTCTATTCCTCAGAGTTGCTGGTGGATGAAATGATCGGCTTCATCGATTCGAACCTTGATGACGGGCAGCCCATCTTTGCCTATGTTTCTTTCCTCGCAGTACATATACCGGTGCAGGCCCCCAAAGAATACACGGACATGTATATGGAAACCTACGTGGATGGTTGGGAGGCACTGCGTGATACCCGCCACGCTGCGGCCATCGACATCGGATTGGTTCCGGATAGCGATCGAGTGACCCATGATTTTGTTGACGATTGGGCGTCTCTAAGTGAAGAGGAACAACGCTTTGAAGCCAAAAGGATGGCGGTCTATGCGGGTATGGTGACTGCCATGGACTATCATGTAGGACGTCTGATTAACTATCTGGAAGAAGAAGGCGAACTTGATAACACGATCTTCGTTGTCACGTCAGATAACGGCGCAGAATATAGTTCATTGACGCCAGGTACGATAGATAGAATGGGATATACCCATAACTATGAGGATCTTGGTGAAATCGGCAGCACCAATTACATTGATAAGAATTTTGCCAATGCTGCTACTTCACCACTGAGCTTCTTCAAGTTCTATGCCGGTGAGGGAGGGCTTCGGGTGCCACTCATCATTACTGGCCCCGGCATAGACAAGCAAGAAGACTTCAACAATGCGTTTGCCCACGTTACCGACATTGCGCCGACCATTCTAGCGATGGCAGGGATAGAGCAGCCTCAAGGGCGTTTCGGTGGCAGGGAGATCGAACCGATGACAGGGAAGGACTTGACGCCGATTCTGGATGGTTCCAGTGACGAAATCTATCAAGCTGATGACTACATTGGGTATGAAGTTGCCGGCAATCTAGCCCTCTTTAATGATGGCTACAAACTGGTCCTAAACCGAGGGCCATTGGGCGACAGCGAATACTATATGTTTGATTTCGTCAACGATCCGGGAGAAACCAAAGACCTAAAGGCGGAAAACCCAGTTCGGTTTCAGCACATGCTGAACCTCTATCAGCGATATGCTGAGGAAGACGGTGTGCTTCCTGTACCAGACCACTATTCCCAAGAGATGGAAATAGCATTGAAAATGGTCCAGAAACAACAAGGTGACGCGATCATCATCTATACATTGGTAGGCATCACCATGGTTGTGTTTGCGCTATTTGGTTGGCAGAGAAAAAGACTGGTCAACTAAAGGTCAGAGCAAAGTGGAAAGAGCGATAGAACATGGGTAATTTCCACCTAATGGCAAAACCCACAGGGCCTGCCTGTAACCTGAGTTGTACCTACTGTTTCTATCTGGAGAAGAAGAACCTCTTTGGACCGGGTACAACCGTAATGAGTGACCAGGTTTTGGCAGCGTATACCAGGAAGTACATTCGCTCTCAAGACGGACCAACGGTTGAGTTTACCTGGCAGGGGGGAGAACCGACCCTAGCTGGACTGGATTTCTACCGAAGAGCGATACAGCATCAAATGCAGCACAATCAGAATCAACAGATCAGCAATTCCCTGCAAACAAACGGGACATTGATCAATGAAGAATGGTGCCGTTTTCTGGCAAAGCACAATTTCCTAGTCGGGCTTAGCGTCGACGGTCCTGCGGAACTCCATGACCATTTTAGGAAAGACACTGCTGGAAAGCCCACATTCCACAAGGTCGAAAGGACGATTCGTCTCCTGAAACGGTATCGGGTGGAGTTCAATGTCCTTACCACGGTCAATGACACGAACTCTCGAGAACCGCAGAAGCTCTACGATTTCTACAAACGAGCCGGTGTCCAATTTGTCCAACTTATTCCGATCGTGGAGCGGACGGCTGGAGAACAGTCCAGTGCGCTTGGCCTGAACCTGGCTTCACCAGAGGACACCCAACACGATACCCAGGTCACGAACTGGTCCGTGAAGCCGGAACCGTATGCTGATTTCCTCATTACCATGTTTGATCAATGGGTGCGGAACGATATCGGTAGAATCTTTATCATGAACTTTGAATGGGCGTTGAGTGCAGTCATCCATGGGGTTTCAGGCACATGCCACCATGCTGAGAGATGCGGTACCGCCGGAGTCATTGAGCATAACGGCGACATCTATTCGTGTGATCACTTCGTCTATCCCGCATATCGGATTGGGAACATCCTGGACGATGACCCGTCTATGCTCTTCAATTCCCAAGCACAGTTGGCCTTTGGCAATGAGAAGAAAAACGGACTAACGGATGAATGCAGAAATTGCGAAGTCCTTCACCTTTGTAATGGAGGATGTCCAAAACACCGCTTTGTTTCCGGTCAGAACTATTTGTGCAGCGCATATAGACGATTTTTTAATCACATTATCCCTTATGCCGAATCTGCAAGGAAACTAATCAAACAAGGTAGACCCCTAACTGAATTGATGAATATTGCTGAAGCTATCAGATGAGCATCTTTTAAATGAGCATTGTATCTGACAGTTTAGGAAAAGTATGGAGCGAGCTGGATAACGAGCGGATTGCCATTGGCCAACCACCTTTCTATCATCCGCAGGCCGATGCGGAAGATGCTCAAGTCCCGACGATCCGCTCGATCCACCAAACGGCGCTGACCGCGTTTGATGATCTACGAACCGAGCGCGACCAACCATACGTAAATGAAAGCAACCAGCAAAGTTAACCGTGAGAGTCAAAGGAAATGACGCAAGTGACTGCTTTCGAGATCAAAGCCGTGTTTCTTGAAATCGCCGAACATCTCCTCGATCCATATGCGGCGCTTGTAAGTGCGCAGCCCCACGCGCGAGATCGGCAAGTTGGTTGCCAACAACCGGGGTTCGGATTCGCCTGCTTTCCACCAGGTGATCAGTCGGACAGGATGACCATGAATCCGGGGCAAGCCAGGTATGATAGACACAGTTGACCGACATGTTTCTCCTTCCGGTAGGTTGTTTCGCCAAAACTACCCTACTCGGAATGAAGCTGTTGGTCAACCTCCTTTTTGTCTCAAACTGTCAGGTAGCTAGATGACTCTATCCATCGATGAACAAATTGCTAACCTCAAACAAGCGTTCGCCGCCCAGGAGCATCTGCGCTCCACCCTGGGCGATGCGGTGGTGGATGCCACCCTTGTCGCGCTGCAAAAGCAACTGACCGAACTCGAAGCCCAGGGCGCCTCCCCCCCGCGTGCGGGGGGGACTAGAGGGGGGGCGCAGCAGCGCAAACAGATCACCGTGCTCTTCGCCGACGTCTCCGGCTTCACGGCGCTGAGCGAAACGCTGGATGCCGAGGACGTGGCCGAGATGATGAACGCGCTGTGGCTACGCCTCGACGCGGCCATCACGGAACATGGCGGCTGGATCGACAAGCACATCGGCGATGCCGTGATGGCCTTGTGGGGTGTGGAAACCGCGCGCGAAGACGACCCGGAACGGGCCATCCGCGCCGCCCTAGCGCTGCAGGCCGAATTGGGCGCATTTCGTGAAGAACGAGCCGCACAAACGGCAATGTGGGACGTCGCGTTGGCGATGCGTGTGGGTCTCAATACCGGCCCGGTGCTGCTGGGCGAGGTGGGCACCACGCGCGAATTCACGGCGATGGGCGACACCGTCAACCTAGCCTCGCGCCTGGAACACGCCGCCCCGGTGGGCGGGATTCTGATCTCCCACGCCACCTACCGCCACGTGCGCGGGGTCTTCGACCTGCAGGCTCAGCCGCCGCTGGCGGTCAAGGGCAAGGCCGAGCCGGTGCGGGCCTACGTCGTCCAGCGCGCCAAGCCCCGCGCCTTTCGGGTGGGCACGCGGGGGATCGAAGGCGTGGAAACCCGCATGATCGGCCGGGATGCGGAACTGCGCGCGCTACAGGCGGCCTACGAACGGGTTGTCGCCGAAGGCCAGCTGCGGGCCGTGACCATCGTGGGCGAGGCGGGGGTGGGCAAAAGCCGCCTGCTGTTTGAGTTTGAAAATTGGCTTGAGTTGCGTCCGGAGCGCATCGGGTACTTCAAGGGGCGCGTGGATGAGCAAATGCAAGGCGTGCCGCTGGGGCTGCTCCGCGATATGCTGGATCGCCGTTTCGAGGTGCGGGGCAGCGACCCGCTGCCGGTGGTGCGCGAGAAGTTTAGGGCCGGGGTCGCGGCATTGTTGCCGGAAGACAGGCAAGCGGAGATGAAAGCGGCGGTGCTGGGCACTTGGGTCGGGCACGATTTCAGCCAGCACCCGCTGGTGCAGCAGTTGCAGCACGACCCGGAGCAACTGCGCAACCGGGCGCTGCTGTACCTGGCCCAGGTGGTCAATGCGGCGGCGGAAAAACAGCCGGTGCTGCTGCTCTTTGAGGATATTCACTGGGCGGATGCCAGCTCGCTGGCGGCGGCCCAAACGTTGATCCGGCGCCCGGTTTACCACCCGATCCTGATCCTGGGGATCACCCGGCCGGTGTTCTTTGAACGGCTCCCCGATTGGGGGAGCCAGATGGCGCACCACACCCGCGTGGACCTGGCGCCGCTGTCGGCGGCGGACAGCCAAGCCCTGGTCAAGGAGCTGTTACAGCGGGTTGACCCGCTGCCGCCCATGCTGCTGGAACTGGTGCTGAACCGGGCGGAGGGCAACCCCTTCTATGCCGAGGAACTGGTCAAGATGCTGATTGATAAGGGAGCGATCCGCACCGGGGCGGGCGCCTGGCAGGTGGCGCCCGAGAAACTGGTGGCGCTGGAGGTCCCCGCCACGCTGACCGGGGTATTGCAGGCCCGGCTGGACCAACTGCCCCGGCAGGAACTGACGGCGGTGCAGCAGGCGGCCGTGATCGGGCGCATCTTTTGGGATGCGGCCCTGGCGGCGTTGGAACAAGACCCTGAGCGGGTGCTGCCCCCGTTGGAAAGCAAGGAGTTCATCTTTCCGCGGGGAGAGAGTAGTTTTGCGGGTACGGATGAGTATGTCTTCAAACACGCCTTGCTGCGGGATGTGACCTATGAGACGGTCTTGAAGCAGTTGCGGCGCACTTATCACCGGTTAGTGGCGGAGTGGCTGGTGCGTGCGGCGGAGGCCAACCAGCGCGGTGACGAATACGCCGCCCTGATCGGCGAGCACTACCATCTAGCGCAGGAAGCCCTTATGGCCGCCCCATGGTACGGGCGAGCGGGGAAGCACGCCGCGACCACCTATGCGAACGCAGAGGCGGCCCACTATTTGACGCTGGCCCTGGACTTGACCCCGGCGACGGAGACCGCCGAGCGCTATGCCCTGCTTCTGGCCCGGGAGAAAACTTATGATATGCAAGGCAACCGGACGGCGCAACAAGCGGATTTGGCGCAGTTGGCCGCCTTAGCCGGGCAGTTAGCCGTAGCACAACAAGCCCAGGTGGCTTTGCGCCAGGCCCGCTATGCCGAGGCGACCAGCGATTATGAAGCCGCGATCGCCCACGCCCGGGCGGCCATTGCCCTTGCGGAACCAGCCGGGCTATGGGACGTTGTGGCCGAGGGGTATGCCAGGTGGGGCGCTGCCTTATTGGATCAGGGTCTCTATGCGCCGGCCCAGGAGGTGTTTCATCACGGGTTAACCAGCGCTCAAAAGGGGCAGCACCAGGAACAGGCCGCAGAGTGTTTGCATGGCCTGGGGAATGTGGCCTGGTATTTGGTAGACTATGCCGCCGCCCGCAGCTATTATGAGCAGGCGTTAGCGATTCGCCAAGAGATTGGTGACCGGCGGGGGGTGAGTAACAGTCTCAACAATTTGGGGCTTGTGGCCCGGCATTTGGGGGAGTATGCCGCCGCCCGCAGTTATCTTGAGCAGGCGTTGGCTATCTCGCAAGAGATTGGCGACCGGTGGGGGGTGAGTGCAACTCTCATGAATTTGGGGAGTATGGCCTGGAATCTGGGGGAGTATGCCGCCGCCCGCAGCTATTATGAGCAATCGTTGGCGATCCGCCAAGAAATTGGTGACCGGCAAGGGGTGAGTATGTGTCTCCTCAATTTGGGGGCCGTGGCCCAGTATTTAGGAGAGTATGCCGTCGCCCGCAGCTATTATGAGCAGGCGTTGGCTATCCAACGAGAGATTGGTGACCGGCGGGGGGGGAGTGTGAGTCTCAACAATTTAGGGAGTGTGACCCATGATTTGGGGGAATATGCTGCCGCCTGCAGCTATTATGAGCAGGCGTTGGCGATCGCGCAAGAGATTGGGGACCGGTGGAATGATGGCATTACCCTCAACAGCCTGGGTATGCTGGCGCTCCGGCAAAACCAACTTGAACCAGCGCTGGCCCATCTGCAACAAGCCCTCGTTATCCACCAGGAGCTTAACCAGCCCCACTATCTGGTTGAGGATTGGGTGGGGTTGGCCCAGGCCGCTTTCCTCCAGGGCGACCGGGCACAGACCGCGACCTATCTCCAGCAAATCC
>JAFGLD010000202.1 GCA_016928235.1 Anaerolineae bacterium
ATGATGTTGTACGACCCATTGACGTCAGCATTCACACAGCGGCCATCAGCGGCACGAAAGAGGCCGCGATGAACACGTTTTCCAGCACAGGTTTGATGTTTACCAATGGGCTCAAGATCAAGGAAACTGCACTTGGATGTGTAACTTTCTGGCTCAACGGGGAAGGTTTAATCGCCATTTCTTTAGTAGACTTCTTCCTCTTCCGGCCGCAGGCTGGGCAGATTTCGACGGGCCCAGTTTTGCCCGGCCTGATAATCGCTCAGGGGTATGTCATACCATAGCGCCATTTGTTCCGCATCGTTGATGTCGATGCCGGTCTCGCCGGCATTCGCCAGATCGCCTTCCAGGTTGAACCGCCCATTGTATCGACAGCCGTCGGGTAGTGTCGCGCCGGTCAATGCATCGACCAGGACAAGCTGGCCATCAGTGACGATAGCCCCCTGCAAGTTTGCCTCGATCAGGCTGGCTTCGAGCAAATCGGCGCCTCTCAGATCGGCGCCTTGCAGGTTAGAACGGGAAAGCTCGGCAGCACTGAGATCGGCGCCTCGCAAAACAGCCTCCATGAGATTGGCGCCCTCAAAATCAGCGCCAACCAGGCTGGCCCGGCTGAGGTCGGCTTCGCGCAGGTCTGCTCGCAGGAAATAAGCGTCGTCCAGAATCACGCCGGCCAATACGGCCCGGCTGAGATCGCAGCCGGACAGGTTGATCTCGCTCAGGTCTTCACCTCGCAGCGAGCCATCCTCTAATTTGCCGCCGGATCGCGCCTCGGCCAGCCAGTCAACGTCGGCTTCCTCGGCCACAGCAGCGACTTCTTGCAAACTATCGAGTTGTTCATCTGCCCACTTTTGCCCTTGTTGGTATTTGAAGAGAGAGACGCCATACCAGTCGGCCATCTGCTGAGGACGATCCGGATAGGCACCGTCCAGGCGAGCGTTGTGGAGATCGCCGGGCAGCCTATAACGTCCATCATAGCGATTCCCGTCTGGCAGAATGGCGTCAGCCAATGCCTCCACTCGCACGAGCTGCATCTCGGTTATCTGTGCCTCGTTCATCCGGACACTCTCAAGGAGTGATCGCGTCAGATCGGCATCTTGCAAGTTGGCCCGGCTGAGATCAGCTCCACTTAAATCGGCCTCTTGAAGCACTGCATTGTGCAGATCGGCGCCTCGCAGATTGGCGCCGGCCAGATGAGCATCCTGCATATCGGCATGTGGCAGCCTGGCCCGGCTGAGATCACACCCCTCCAGATTGATGCCACGCAGTGAGCCGTCCTCCAGCCAACCGTTGGCCCGACACTCATCCAGCGCCGCAAGAACCTCATCATGTCCATTATCAGCACTGATCTGCCGAATGACCTCGCTTTTCCTCCCGAAATTCATCTTTCACCTCACTAACTCACTACCGTTCGAGTCACTTACATTGTGAAGGGTTTCCGGTCAGATTGCAATACCCTTTTCCGTAACGCAGGTCGTTTGCCAACTATTTTGGGATGTTTCCGAAAAAAGATACCGATGCCAATGCTGTCATTCCTGCGAAAGCGCGGGGCGGGAATCCACGGGCGTGGCGAGTGGTTCCCAGGGTGAAAAGTCGAGCTTACGCTGCGAAATACCGGCCGTCCGGTTGACTTTAACTCGCCGATACGCAGCCGCTGCGATATGCTATAGTTGTCCGGATAGATCCTCTTTGAGTAGCTATGATGGTGATGTGTAAAGTGTGATAAACATTGTGTTTGGATATTAGACTTTATCGGCAATAGTCATGCTATGTGTGAATTCTGGTTTATTCTATGTGTGCCTCCGTTATTTCCGATCAAGTCTATTTTGAAAACTCCGCATATCGATAAATATCCCGATTCATCGCTGGTAGTCGAAATTTTTTCCGGGTAACACTATAATCATCGCCTGATCCAAATTCCATTCAATCTAAAGAAGCTGGTGGAACAGTTATGTTTAAGAATTTGCTAAACAGAATGGCCGGTAATCCTTACGAGCGCGAGCTGAATCGCTACCGCGACATCGTCGAGCGGGTCAATGCATTTGAGCCGGAGATGAAATCTCGCTCTGATGCCGACCTGCGAGCCCTGACCGAGTCTTTCCGAGAGCGTGTCCGTGCTGCCACGGAGGGCATTGAGGATGATGAAGAATTTCTCAGTGCCGAGCGCGAGGCGCTCGACGAGATTCTACCGGAAGCCTTCGCCGCCGTGCGTGAGGCATCAGTGCGTGCCATTGGCTTACGTCACTTCGATGTGCAGACTATCGGCGGGACAGCATTGCACGAGGGCAAAATCACCGAGATGAAGACCGGTGAAGGCAAGACGCTGGTTGCCACGCTGCCGCTCTACCTCAATGCCCTGACCGGGCGCGGCGCGCACCTGGTGACGGTCAACGAATACCTGGCCCGCCGTGACGGCGGCTGGATGGGGCCGATCTATCACCTGCTTGGCCTGACGACAGGGGTAATCGGCAAGGAGGAGCTATCGGCCGTCTATGACCCCGATTACGTCGATCCGGGTGGCGATTTACAGGACGAACGCCTGGTTCACTGGCGGCCCACGTTGCGCCGCGAGTGCTACGAGGCCGATATCACCTATGGCACAGCCCCTGAATTCGGCTTCGATTACCTGCGTGATAACACCGCGCAGGAGATTGAGCGAGTCTCACAGCGTCGCTATCCCGATAGCCATGTGTATGCCATCGTCGACGAGGTCGACTCGGTGCTCATCGACGGCGCGCGGACCCCGCTGATCATCTCCGGCCCTGCCGACCAGGCCTCCAGCCAGTATGCACGCTTTGCCGGCATCGTCGAGCAGGCACGCCTGCGACGCAACACCACCGACATCGAGCACGACGAAGAGCCGGACGGCGACTACGTCCTCGATGATCGCACTCAATCCGTCGCGCTAACCGACCAGGGTGTCGAAAAAATCGAGCGGCTGCTGCCGGAGATCGATATAGCGGCGGGCCAGAGTCTCTACGATCCGCAGTACTATGAGCTGGTCCACTTTTTGGAGAACGCGCTCAAGGCTAAATATGTTTTCAAGCGCGATAAGGACTACTTCGTCCAGAACGGCCAGGTGATCCTGATCGATCAGACCACCGGCCGTCCGATGCCCTCTCGTCGTTACTCCGAGGGGCTGCACCAGGCCATCGAAGCGAAAGAGGGTGTTCAGGTCAAGCGCGAGGATGTGACGATTGCCACCGTCACCATTCAGAATTACTTCCGTATGTACCAGAAGCTGGCCGGCATGACCGGTACGGCTATGACCCAGGCTGAGGAGTTCGATACGGTCTACAAGCTGGACGTGGTGGCTATCCCTACCAATGTTGAGTACGTTGCTGCGAGCGGCGGGCTGGAAACACGCAAGGAGAAGATCGAGGGCGTGCCGATGATCACCTACTGGGATCCGGCCAACCCCGGTCATCCCAGCTTTTATCACCGCATCGATTTCTCCGATGAGGTCTACATGACTGCCCACGGCAAGATGTCTGCCGTAGCTGCCGAGATCGAGGCTCTGCACGAAGAAGGAAGGCCCGTGCTGGTCGGAACCGGATCGGTCGAATCGTCTGAGTACCTGAGCAATATTCTCAAGAAGAAAGGCATCAAGCACTGGGTGCTCAATGCCAAGAACCACGACAAAGAGGCCTTGATCGTTGCCCAGGCCGGGCAGCCGGGTGCCATCACCATCTCGACCAGCATGGCAGGCCGCGGCACCGATATCTTATTGGGCGGGAACCCGGAAGGTCTGGCCGCTACCTATGTGTCCGATGCTTGTTTCCCGCTTCCCGTCTTCGCGCCTGTTGTGACCGATGTTGTGGAGGGCAGGCTGAATGTGGCTCGCGAGAAAGCAGCATCCTCGCCGTTGTTGGGCGAGGAGGTGATCGACTGGATTGTCGAGGCACACCAGGATCTGAAGCGCAAGATCGAAGTTGAGGACGAAATGCGTCAGGTTGTCCAGGATGTGCGTGAGGACAAAGCTTATGCCAATATCCCCTTCGATACACTCGTTGCGATCACACAGCAGATCGGCCTGGCATTTCTTGACATGCGGCGGCTGGACAAGGCGCGCAAGATTGCCGAAGAGCACGGCGCTCCGCTCTCGCTGATTCCCGATATCCATTTCAGACTGCACGAATATCGCACGCTCAAAGGGACGTTGGGCCAGGTTGGGTTGGTCGAGACACTGACCCGCCGCCTGTTTGAGCAGCATTACAACGCCCGCGCGGCACTGGTACGCGCTGTGTTGGCCGGCAACGAGGACGAGGCACGCGAAATCTGCCGGCGTATGCCGGCTCTACCTGAGAAGCTGATTGAAGGTACCCGGAACATCGTGCGTGAATGCCGGGAGGCTCGCCAGGCTATCTGGGAAAGGGGCGGGCTGCACATCATCGGCACCGAGCGGCACGAGTCGCGCCGGATCGATAACCAGCTCCGGGGTCGTGCTGCTCGCCAGGGTGACCCCGGCTCGTCGCGTTTTTACCTGTCGTTGGAAGACGAGCTGATGATCCGGTTCGGTGGTGACCGCAGCAAACGGCTGATGGAACGGATGAATATCCCCGAAGATGTACCGATATCGGCCGCTATTCTCAGCAATGCTCTGGAGCAGGCCCAGGGACGCTTCGAAACCTTCAACTTCGAGATCCGAAAGAACCTGGTCGAGTATGATGAAGCGGTCAACCATCAGCGCCAGGTGGTCTATGATGAGCGTCGCACGATTCTGGAAGGCGAGACCGGGCAGCTTGACGAGATGATTCGTACGTTCATCGGTGAGGCTTTAGAGCACCTGATCGAGCGTCTGCGTGACGATTATGCAACATGGGCGCAGGGAGAAATCGATCAGGTTATGGAGGATTTCTCGAGCATCGAGACCGGTGAGGTCAACACGCGCGGCGTGGTGCAGCGTATCCTGGCCCTCTTCCCCCGGCCTTCCGACGAAGAGATGCAGGATCTCCTGGCCATTACCGACGCTCGTGATTTATCCGATAAGTTGCACGACCTGGTCCTTGACGGTATCGATGAGGACTATCACTTGCTCATGCTCTACGCTGAGATCATGCGCATTGTGCCGATCTGGCCGTTGCTGCCCGCCGTTGGCCCGCGTGGCGTGGAAGGTTGGGACCGATTTGTCAATCAATGTGTCGAGACGCTCGAAAAGTACAACACTGTAATGCCGGAGGCAGAGGCTGTCGATCTCGTCAGCCAGCTTGAGAGCGGCCTGGAAAACGCCCTGCGTGACTACACAATCAGTCAAGGCCGAGGCGGTAAGCCACAGGAGGCTGTGGCGACTTTCTACGGACAGATCAATCAAGTGTTCTCCGAAACCTTCCGCGCCGTGATGGTTTACCTGGAAGCTGATGAGTTGATCGAGACACTGTTGGCACGAGTCGACGAAGTGTTAGAGATGGCCCGTCAGGAACCCGGTCCGAACGTGCCGCCGTTTGCCATCGGCCCGGAGGAGTTACCACGCTACCAGCGCGCGCTGATGCTGTCTGTGATCGACCTCGAGTGGCGACAGTACCTGACGGCCATCGATGACCTGCGCCAGGGGATCGGGCTGGAAGCCTTTGGACAGCGCGATCCGAAAGTGCAGTTCAAGCGACGCGCGGCCGATATGTTTGAAATGCTGCGCACCGACGTCCGAGAGGGGATCGCCCGGAGGTTCTTCAGTGATATCAACCGCCACCGCCAGATCGTCGAAGAGCAGAAGCGATTCGAGCAGCTGCTCGACCGGTTAGCTCAGTCAGGTTACCGTGTCCAGCGGAAGGTATCGCAAGACAAGAATGGGCAGGTCAAAGTAGCCCAGACGGTGCATAAAGACTTGTGGAGTAAAGTGGGGCGTAACGATCCCTGTCCCTGTGGCAGCGGTAAGAAATTCAAAGACTGCCACTATAGACAAGTGCAGGACCAACAGCAGACGGTCGACCAGGGGACAATCGTCCGCGGCAGTTCAGGGAAGAAGAAACGAAAGCGATAGCGATTATCGATGGCATGGCAGGGACGGGCAACGGGTTGGCAGTCTGTTGCTCGTCAGCCACGCTATAACAGATCGAGCTTCTTGTGCTGCTGCGTTGTCGCATGATGCGACTGGCCGGCGGCATTACGTCGGTTGCGCAGCTCGACCAGCTCCATCCGGTCCTTGGCCAGGTCAGGGTGCCCAATAGAGTCCTCGATCTCGATGACGCGGGTGAGCAGAGCCTCGGCTTCGTCCAGGTGACCCAGCCTATCATAAACTTTCGAGAGATTGTAGGCAGTGATCGCTTCGCCCTGCCGGTCGCCGGATTTCTTACGCAGCCTCAGAGCCCATTCATAATAGGTCAGCGCACGTTCGGGCTGGTTCAGGTCCTCGAAGACCAGCGCCATGGCATGACGTGTCGAAGCTTCTCCCTCGTGATCTTCAATCTCCAGGTAAATCTGGAGCGCATGTTCATGCGCATCGAGTGCTTCCTTGAGATGTCCCATCCGTCGCTGGGCCATACCAATGACATCCAGCGTGGCAGCCTCACCAGACCGGTCGCCGGCATCCCATAAGATTGCCAGCGCCTGCTCATAGTATCCCATCGCCATGTCTAGATTCCCCTGCTGGTCGTGGATCAGGCCGATGCAGTTGAGGGCGGTAGCCTCACCGGAGCGCAGCCCAAGGAGACGGTAGATCTCCACAGTTTGCTCGTATGATCGGAGAGCACTGTTGGTATCCTTCTGCTGCCAGTAAACCCCGGCCAGGTTGGCCAGCGTCGATGCTTCGGCCGATTGGTCGCCGGCGGCCCGGTAGCTTTCCAGGGCTCGTTCGTAAAAACTGGCAGCCTGATCGGGCTGTCCCAGCGATGAAAAAGCGGCTCCTAATCGCACCAGCATACCCGATGGTGCATCTCCAGGCCCGATGGGACGAGACCCCCTTTCTTCGGTCATGGGGTCTGTTTTTCCGATGGCCAGATGGGAGTTGGTATCATCTTTTCGCTCAGTCATACGTCTGCTCTATTTACTCTTTCACTCGATAATCAAGTTTATCACAAACATCAAGGGGAGAATCTCAACAGATTGGCTCTTGTTATTTGTTTTGTGACGTTTAGCGAAGAGCCGCTCACCGGAACTTCACCATTTTTAACCGCTGTTACACCGTCTGTGTGCTACTGCGTCGCGATTTGTTGATTATACCGCGTGATGCATTCTGAAGAGGTCGGATTTTGGACGATGAGCCAGCCCTGCACCAGCACGCTGGTGAGATTGGGCGTTCCAACCGAGCGGACGTTGATGCCGATCATGTATAACCCTGGCGGAATGCCTTTAGCATCTACCAGGACATCTACTTTTGTGCCGGGGGTTGCCGTATAGGTGCTTGTCCAGACGGTAGGAAGGCCCGGCCCGTTGGCCGGCTTGATCTCCACGCTTAAGGAACCGGGATAGCCGTTGCTGGTGATGGTGAAGCTTCCCATATCGGTGATACCCGCGCAGCCCGCCTCGACCGTGCGGGACAGCTCGCCGGCTGATACGCCTACCGAGGGCCCATAATCCAGCGGAGGGTACTTCTTCATTTTTTGCAGAGCTGTATAGGCTGGTAGAGGAGAACCGTTTGTTTGCAGAATGCTGAACCAGCGCAAATGGCTGCACATTTGCTCGTAGCCCGGGCTGTACAACTGCCAGTTCAGATTCCACAAGAACATCGGTCCGGCCCAGGGCCAGTTGGCATCGGCATATTGATAGGCTCGCACGATGTAGTCAGCCTGGGTCTCCTTGGAGACAATCATCCACTGAAAATCTCTGAACATAGGGTCGTTGCGACAGTCCAGACCCTCTTCGGCCGGGTTGCGCACCCAACCAAACTCAGTCAGCCATAGTTGGCGATTGTGGATTCCATTTTTGGCCAGCAGTTGCACCATGCGCTCAGTACGACGAAAGGACATCTCGTGCTTGTTGGGATCGGCTTCAGGAGGCTGGTTAAAGCCGTAAGGGTGATATCCCCATACATCGAAGCAGCGGCTCGCTCCCGCATTGAACATCTGCTGCGCAAACTCAAGGTCATTGACAACAGTACCATCTGCCCAGGTGCTGGTTGGCGCCAGACCGGCAGAGACTACTACGATATCGGGCGCAGTTTTCTTGAAGATGCGGTAGCCCCGGCATAACACATCGGTATACTTACGCGCATCAGGTAGTTGATTGCCCCACTCAATGATGAGGTTCGGCTCATTGCCGATCTCGACGGCCTCTACGCCAAGCTGTGTAAGCCGGTTAGCCAGCCTGACCATGTCTTGTTCCCAGGCAGTGATGTTGCTGGGATAGCCGCGTACATCGGTGCGGTACAAGATGTGCTGATCAGGGAACTCACTAACCTGGTTGAGATCGTAGAGTTTTACCCAGTCCATGCCGAGCTCGGCAAGCATCGTAGGCGGGACTTTGAGATGGGGGCCAACGTTGATGCCATATCCCAGGTGACGCTGACGGGCAGCCCCGACCGGTTCAGATGGCTGACCGAGACATAACATTACCCCCAAGCCAATAGCAAGTGCGATAATGAGTGAGATGTTGGTTAGAGGATGTCGATTATTCATATCTTTATCCTAACCGATTCAGACCTGGGGAGCAACAGTTCTGAATTCCTATGGAAACCCATTGGTACAGTGTTGTTATAAGGCGAGGTTGTGAGGATTGTTTCGATTTGAAGCCTGGAAAGAACATGCCCGCGCGCTCAAGACAGAGGTGTATGCATTGTATCTGGCTTACCGTGATCCGCGTGTGCCCTGGTACGCGCGTCTGTTGGCTGCCTGTGTAGTGGCTTACGCTTTTAGTCCAATCGACCTGATACCCGATCCCATCCCTGTCTTGGGTTATCTGGATGACTTGATGTTGATACCGCTGGGTATCTGGCTAGTGTTAAAGATGATCCCCGCCGATGTGATGGTTGATTGTCGTGCCCAAGCCAAAAAGAGTCGGCTGGTAGTAGGCCAATCAAACTGGATAGCGGGCGCAGTGGTGATTGGGATTTGGCTTGGATTAGCATTGTTAGCTGTGTTGGTCGTGGCGCGGTTATTTGCCGACTAAAACCTGTTCGATCCGGTTGTTGGGTCGTGCTATACTCCAGCATCGATTATTCGGTATGCTTGGGTATGGAGGATAAATCATGGAATACAATTCGGCAGAACAAGATAGACCGGCAGGTAAAGAAGATCGACATACCATTTGGATAGTTGTGGGTATTGCAGCTCTGGTAGTGTTGTGCTTGTGTACTATCGTCGGAGCGATCATGTTGGGTGGCTATTTCTTTCTGGGCGTCAGCACTGTCGGCATGTCGCCGCCCGTGGTGGCTGTGGCAACGGTTCAACTTGTTTCACCCACCACGCCTACTCCCGTCGCCATGGTTACCCTGCCATCTACACAATCCAATATGTCGGTGCCGGCAGGAGAAGGATTACCCAACCGGATCGACAGCGGCCAGATCACGCTGGACGCCATAACCGTTGCGTTGCCGGAACAAACCATCGGCCCGGTGTTGCGTGTTGAGATCACAAACACAAGTGATGAAGAGATTGTCGTGACTATTCCCTGCGGGCTGATCTTCGAGCCGGAGGACAGCGGAGAGCAGCCAATGATGGTGATCCAGGAGACTTCGGTCACCGTGCCGGCAAGTGGCAGCGCAAGTGTTGAGGCTATGGTAGCCTGTATCGATGCCAGCCGATCAGCGCCATCGGGCGAAGCGAGTTACACCGTCGGTAGGAATGCTGAGGGTGAGTTGATGACGCTGGCTACCTGCCTATGCCATAGAGATATGGACATTGAAGATGACATCTTTAGCAGCATGGGAACACAATTTGCCGTTTGGTCTATCAGCGACGGCATCGATCTCCATGCTATGTTTGATATCGCCGGCCAAGACGAGGGCGCAATAGGCGACCTGTTCGGTGGCGAGCTGAGCGAGTTGCTGGCGTTGTCCCAGGAGCTTTTCATCGATGAAGCAGAGGCTATCCTCGAAGAATGCGAAGTCAGCAGCCCTTAAAGCCCAAATGCGGGCGGCTCTGTGGGGCAAGACAGGCGCTTCTAGTATTGTTTAGCCTGTTTGCCCTGGCTGCCTGCCATCCCGCCCCATCACCCCCGGCCAACAGACTGGGGGTGCATCTGTTGCTCGATGACGGTCGCCACTCCTGGCCGGTTGAAGTCTGGCCGGAGCACTTGCACTATGCGCGACAGGTTGCCGGTGAGTGGGGCTATGTGACCGAGCTGGTACGCTCAGATGACCTCGACCCGGTCAGGTGGCAGGTTTTCTTCGATCTGTGTGCCGATCTCCACCTTACTCCCATTCTGCGTCTGGCCATTGTTTACGACATCGAGCATGGGTGGTGGCTCGCTCCGACACCTGACCCCGACGGTGGATATCGCGCAGCGGCAGATCGATACGCGGAGTTTGTCGCCGCGCTAAACTGGCCAACCGATACACACATCATCGTGGTCGGCAACGAGCCCAATCACGGCAACGAGTGGGGCGGTCGCCCTGACCCGGCAGCTTATGCCCGCTTTCTGATCGATGTGGCTGATGCGTTGCATGCTGCCGACCCGGAGGCACGGGTATTGAATGGTGGCTTCGATCCTTATACGCCGCACACCGGAAGCGTGCCCTGGATGGATGGCATGTCTTACATGGACGAAGAAAGTTTCATGGATGGGATGGTAGCTGCTCATCCAACCGTTTTTGCGTACATCGATGGTTGGGCCAGTCATCCTTACCCGCTTGCGTCATTTGCCGCTCCACCCTGGGAACAGACTTACCAGGTCGATTGGCTGAACGGCGCGAGCAACCCGGCACACATCGAGCCGCCGCCGGGTATCGGCAATCGAGGCGTCAACGGCTATGAGTGGGAGCTGTTCAAGCTGGCGACTTATGGTGTGCGCTCCCTGTCTGTCTACATCACCGAGACCGGCTGGCGGCATGTCGAATCGACTCATCCGGATGCAGCCGATCACAGTCCCGGCTTGCCCGATGCTCAAACAGCGGCCGATTATCTCGATCTGGCACTTTGGGGCAATGGCGGCCGCTACCCTGATTATCCAGAAGACGGTTGGATACCCTGGTTAGCCGATCCGCGCGTGGTTGCCATCACGCCTTTTGCTCTCGACGGCAACCCGGTGGAGTGGGGACACACCAATTGGTTGATGGTTGATGAGGATGGACGGGTGTTGGGATGCTATCCAATTGCGTCTTCTCGATAATTTGGAGGAACCTGTCTCTTTTGCGCCGTTGGTAGTATCCGGAATGGCGTGGTTGCGTTGTATCAGATATGTCATTGATATAGGTTGGGTAGCGGCGATTAGCCGTTAGCCCTTAGCTGTGAATTGTTCACAGTCAACTATGAAACGCAGGACGCAATAGACTGAAAGGTGGGCGCTGCTTCGGGAAAGGTGATCGCTGCTTTGGGAAAGGTGGGCGTTGCTTCGGGAGAGGTGGGCGCCGCTTCGGAAAAGATGGATGATGGTGATGGGTGGTTTTCGTTCACACCAGCCAGTCTTTCTCTCTCAGCAACCGATAAGTCGCCGGGTGCAGATTCAGAGGATACTGACATCTCTGCTACACGCCTCGCTCGATAGCTGAATGATAGTCAATTGGCAACTATTCAGCGGTTAGTTATTGGCTGTTAGCTGTAAATTAAAACTCGTCACTCAAACGACCGCAAGTCGTCCGTCACGCAAAACTGTCAAGCAGCCGGCATCAATCACTGAATAGTTACGTCAATCGGCGCACAGATTGGTTCGCGCCTCACCATTGCCCCGACGCTCCATGAGAAAGGTCAAACAGGAATAACTGTGAATACTTCCCACAAGTGGAGAAACGCCATACAGTACATTGCCTGGGGAAGCCTGTTCTGGCTGGTCATCGATTTTGGCACGGCTGGAGGTTTTCGAATCGCCTATTACGAGAAGTATGCCCCAACCATCTGTGTCTTCTACACCATTTTGCCGGTCATCTTCTCTTACCTGGCGATTGGTCGAAGCTGGGACTGGAAGAGATTGTTTGCTGCCACCCTGTTCGAGATTGTCCTGGTGGAAGGTCTGTTTGTGCGAAATCCTCTCGTCCTCACCTTTCCTACCTTGCTGATTGGCATACCGCTGGCGATTTGCATCTACACACCACTTACTTTTTTGGCTCAACGCAGAATTGTGGGGGAAAGTCAGCCATAGCCGCATTCCACGAGGACTTGTAAACGGAAATTGTCAAAGTTACGA
>JAFGLD010000203.1 GCA_016928235.1 Anaerolineae bacterium
AGCTTTTGCTCATGAGCCACTCCCTGGTAATTGCCATAACTCTGCTCCTTCTATGACGGAAGCGATGAAAGTTTAAGAACGGATTTGTGCAACGTTTGGGCAAAATTCGCGTCAAAACCAATGGATGGTATTGCGATCTGAGCATTCATTCACGGGTATTGGCTTTAACCTGCTGCACTATGAGACAGCCTTCAAAGTAGATGTTTTCATCCCCAAAACACGTCCCTACGATCAAATACAACTAGAGCGCCGTCTACACCGTGTGGTCAGGAAAGACTCCAATCTCACGGTCTGCTTTGCCAGTCCTGAAGACACCATCCTCACCAAGCTGGAATGGTACCGGCTGGGTCACGAAGTCTCGGAGCGCCAGTGGCGTGATGTGATTGGAGTGCTCAAGGTACAGACAGATCGGCTTGATCTGGCATATCTGCGACGGTGGGCATCAGAACTGAGTATCACCGATCTGTTGGAGCGAGCATTCGGTGAAGCCGGTATGTTGACCGCTGATAACTGACTGCTGTTGGTTCAAACCGGTTGTACTCACTCCTACCCTGTGCTATCCTCACTGGTAACGATAGTCTCCATGATCAGTGTAACGGAGCATAATAAACGATGACAGTTGCCCCTCTTATCGATAACAAATCCCTGATTACGCCGGTTATAGGCAGCGATAACCTGAAATACACGCCTCGACCGGCCATCTTCGCTGATGTTCCTGACGAGAAATGGAACGATTGGCGTTGGCAGATGGCCAACCGCATCAATTCGATTGAGCAACTGGAGCAGATCATCGACCTGACCGACGAAGAGCGCCAGGGTCTGCAAGCTGAGGGTCTGTTTCGGGCCGATATCACCCCCTACTTTGCCGGTCTGCTGGAGGTTGACGATCCCTATGGCCCGGTGCGCCAACAGGTGATCCCCAAAGGCGCGGAGGCTGTTGCGTTCGATGCCATGATGGCCGACTCGCTCAACGAGGATGCGCACTCGCCGGTGCCGGGTTTGGTGCATCGATACCCTGACCGGGTGCTGATGCTGATTACCACCCAGTGCGCCACCTACTGCCGTTACTGCACGCGCTCGCGCGTTGTCGGCGATTCATCGGCCAATTACACCCGCGCCGATCACGATCGCCAGATCGCGTACATCCGCGATAACCCTGATGTGCGGGATGTGCTACTTTCCGGCGGCGACCCGCTGGTTGTTGCTCCGGCTATTTTGGAAGACTTACTCAAACGACTATCGGAAATTCCCCATCTGGAGCTGATTCGAATCGGCTCACGGGTGCCGATCTTCCTGCCCCAGCGCGTCACCGATGAGTTGTGCGACATGCTGCGCAAGTATCATCCGCTGTGGCTGAACGTCCATGTTAACCACCCGCGCGAGATCACCCCGGAGTTGAGCCGGGCTTTGGCTAAGCTGGCCGATGCGGGTATTCCGCTGGGCAACCAATCGGTGCTGCTGCGCGGCGTCAATGATCATCCCGAAGTCCAGATGGAGCTGGTACACAAACTGGTCAAGAACCGTGTGCGGCCCTACTACCTCTACCAATGCGACCTGGTGCAAGGGGCCGGGCACTTCCGCACACCGGTCTCGGTAGGCATCGAGATCATTGAGGCGTTGCGGGGGCATACCTCCGGCTTTGCCGTCCCCACGTATGTGGTCGATGCGCCGGGCGGCGGCGGAAAAATCCCCGTCATGCCCGAATACGTGGTCAGCAGCGGGCCCAACCGGGTGGTGCTGCGCAACTACGAGGGCTTCATCACCACCTACGCCGAGCCGGATGCGCCTTATACGCGCGACGATGCACAGATGCTGCGCTATCTGGAGAGGCCGGCACGCGACGAAGGTGTCCAAGAAGGTGTCTCCGGGTTGGCTTCCGGCCAGCACATGACCATTAAACCGGAGGGCTTCGAAGAAGCTCACCAGCGCGGACGTCAGGATGAAATCGAGAAGCGCGGCAAGCGCAATTTTATGGACGATTACTCATAGGATCATTGACCTACCGCTCAGGCAACTATTCAACTATTGGTGCCGGCAGCTTGACAGTTTTGAGTGATGAGTGACGGGTGACGAGTTTTAACAACTAACTGCTGAATAGTTACCCGCCCAGAAATATATTTTACACAAAGAGTGGATGAGGTGTTCCAACCTCATCCACTCTTTGTCATAATGCTGTCGGCGAATTGTATATAGAGTGAAATTCATGCCTGCTTGGTAGCCCGGTAGGACCCGGAAATAGCGTGGTTGATGATTTGGGTAGTCACATCCCTCACTCCCAGCCGCACTGATGCTCGGTCTTTCCCCTTTCTATGTGTGGAAAGGGGATCAGGGGGTATAGTTTTGCCCTGCGGTAGCATTTTTCATTAGATCTGACACATGTCGGCTTGTTTTCTGTTCCGGACTGGATGTGTAACGCGCACCGCGCGTCATGAAGAAGCACCTCAAGTGCTGCCGATCTCCGCCGATGAGGGAACGTGCCATATCAAGACGCGACCATCCTTCCCGGCCGTGGCCAGCATTGTTCCGTCTGGAGACCAGGCCACCGAATCGACTTGATCCCCAGAGCAAGCCATCAGCGCGGTCAGGGGCTGGCCGGTCGCGGTATCCCATATTCGCAGCGCCCCATCGCCTCCTACTGACGCCAGGAGCAGATCGAAGGGATGGAAAGCTAGATCTGTCACACGGCCTGTGTGCCCGCTGAGTGACGCGACCTCTTGTGGACTGAGCACCGACCATAGCTTGATGACGCCATCCTCGCCACCGCCGGCAAGCAAGATGTCATCCGGGCTGAAAGCCAGGCTCGCTACTCTCCCCCCGGTTGCGATGGGGCTCAAGCTGCGTTTTTCGGCTATGTTCCACAGCCCAATGCGCGGGTCGGCTCCACTGGTGGCCAGCAGCGAACCCTCCGGATTAAAGGCCACACGCCAAACCTCAATACCGCCTGAAAATTCGGCTGATACCTCTCCCGAGGGTACATCGAGCACAACAACACTTCCCTGAACAGTCCCGACTGCCAGCAATGAGCCATCCGGCGAGAAGCTGAGGCTGGTGCCATCAGCTAGAGGATAGGTCATCTCTTCATCACCGGTAGCAACACGCCAGATGTGAACACTTTCGCCTACAGTGGCCATCCATTCGCCGTCCGGGCTGAAGGTCATGTCGACACCATCTCCGGAATAAGCATCGAATAACCGGGATTCAGCCTGCGAATCGGCGGGATCGGCAAATAGCGAGAGCGAGTCATCGGTCAGGACGGCCAGTGTGCTCCCATCCGGTTGCCATACCACCCTGAGCGGCAGTCCATCGACATCCAACACCCGGCTGAATAGGCGGGAGGCATTGTCAACCGTGATCGGCGAGCGAGTTGGCATCGGCGAAGGTGTTAGGATTGGCTCGATCGTCGGCGTTGGTTCCGGTGTCGGTGAAGGTGTGGAAGTCGGGGTTGGTGTCGGGGTCGGCTCGGGTGGGAAGATCGCAGAGCAGGCGGCCAGGGCCAGGCTTGCTACCGATAAGAGAAAGAGGCTTTTATAAGACAGGAGGTTTCGGAACATTCGCTACGCTCATTTGATGTGTTTGGTTTGCCATCATTCAGAAGATTCTATCTCATGCCGTCGCGAAAGTGAAAAACCTTCAACAACCAAGCTCGCTGGAGATTTTGGAAGATGTCTTGGCACTGTTCGATTGTAGTTGCTACATGATAGACATAATGGGAAGGTGTTTTGGGTAACAAAGCAAAGGAGCCTTGACAAATGAGGGAAGCACAACCGGACTGGCGGAAAAAGAGATTCTTAAATACTTTCGACAACGTTGGGTAAGACCCGGAAATAGCGTGATTGGGCTTGTTAAGACCTGAACGCGATGTCCATTTGTGTAGGTTGGATGGTGGCGCAAACATAAAATGACTATAAAAGTAACCCCGTACCCTGCGAAATACTCACCACCTTATTCTGATCACTTTTTGGTCTTGACGATGATGGTGGGCACTTTGTTTATGCTGGACGTTGTGCCTGTTCATTTCGGTAGGGGAGGAGGGATATGGTTATTCTGAAGGAACTCGTCAAGAAGTTATTATTGCAAGAGAGCCAAGATCGATCATTCCCGCTTTCGCGGGAATGATCGATCTTGGCGGCGTTATTGGTGGAACGGGCGGCTTGGATAGCTCCAGGCTTTGTTTTGACCAGCTTTTCTGCTGGAGCTTTATCTGTCGATATGAACCTGCTATTCTTTTACAGCACCCATGGCGATACCGCTGACAATGTATCTCGCGAATATGGCGTAAACGATCAAAATCGGCGCAATGACAATAGCGAGCCCTAAGTAGATGGCACCATATTCAGTTCGATAAACATCGCCTCGAAGTGTCTGAACTAGCATGGGCAAGGTGTATTTATCTCTTGAGGAGATCAAAATGAATGCGTTGAAGAAGTTATTCCAGGAGGCGACAAACGCAAAAATACCAAGGGTGGCCGCTCCAGGGATAGCTATGGGCATCATAATCCTATGAAAGACAGCTAATTCACTGCAACCATCAATCCTTGCAGCATCGATAAGCTCTCTGACAACCGTTGATTCGAGATATTGCTTCGCAAAGAATACCGAGGTGGCTACTGCGATGTTTGGCAAAATAAGCGGGATGTAACTATCGACGAGACCCAATTTTGACATGTACTGGTAGAAGCCAATAATCGAAAGCTGTGCCGGGATCAACACCAGGACTATGATGAAATTCTCAAACAGCTTCTTCCCTTTGAAGTCATAGACAACAAGGGCATATGCAGTCAAAAACGCAAAATAGACTCCGATCACCGTTGAGGAGACAGCTATAAACGTGCTGTTGGAAAAACCCTGAACCAGATCCATCCCTCTACCTATCAGGATGTTGTAGTTTGCGACCAGATGCGCGCTGGGCATAAGGCTAATACCTTCCTGAATTTCGACTGTGGAGCGCGTTCCATTGACAAGTACTAACCAGATAGGAACGACAACGATAAGCA
>JAFGLD010000204.1 GCA_016928235.1 Anaerolineae bacterium
GAAAAAGATCGAGAAGTTTTCGGAAAAAGATCATGATCTTTTTTGAAAGAGATCGAGAAGTCTTTTGCTTAAGTTGACGCTTATGGTATAGGTATACTCATGAACACCCGACTATAAAGCATTTTTACGCAGTACCGCAAAACTTGCTATCTGCAAGCGTAACCAGGTTGGCCATCGAGAACGAACCTATACGTCCTGACAGCAAGTCATGCGCCATTGCTTTTAATCGCTTCGGGTTTTATGTCTCACACACGGTTACTGATGTCATTCCCGCGCCAGCGGGAATGACATCGTTGGCGAAGGTATTGTGTTCATAACTGTCAACTTAAGGACACCACTTTCCGTCTTTGTTGATCGACAACAGATTTGGCAGCAAAAGGATCGGGATGTTTTTGAAAGAGAGCGAAGTGATCTTGGTGTGCTTTGTGGTGAATCTATGTGCATTTCAAAAAAGCGAAACCCCAGATCAACACAAGATCTCGATCTGCTTGTATATAATCTGTACGAAAATGGCATGGACATCGTTCTCGACCTTGCCTGGCTGATGTTTGATGTACAGAAGGGGACAGACATGGTAGACTCGTGTTCGTCATGGGTATAAAAGAGAGCCTGAGCGCAACACACGGCGGCTGAGCAAACTATGGTCTTACAATTGCGGTCTACTGAATAGTATATAAAAAACAGACAAGAATATGTCTGATGGCCATGCATTAAGTAACAGGGTAAAGCTCTTACTAGCCGATATCCAGCCTGCCAACAGATTTTTGATGCGCCCATCCATCGCTATGAAGGGGCAATGATGACCATACCTCCAATAAAAGATGTACCTCCTATCGATCTTCCGATGCGCCAGGCCGAGTCCTGCAAGGTGCTGGTTGTCGATGATGACGAGCGCATCGTAGACGTGCTCTCGGCGATTCTGGCGCATGATGGTTACCAGATTCTGTCGACAAGAGAGGGGCGCAGCGCGCTCGATATCATCTCTAGAGAACAGCCTGATGTGGTGGTATTGGATGTAATCCTGCCCGATCTGGATGGAATTGAGGTGTGCCGACTGATCAAGCAAAACCCCAAAACCCATTTTTTGCCTGTCATCCTGGTGACAGGCTGGGCCGCGCGGGCCAGGCAGCGGGAGGGATTGGTCTCCGGCGCGGATGACTTTCTGAATAAGCCCATCGATCCGTTTGAGTTGACGGCACGGGTGCGCTCGCTCTTGCGTTCCAAGCAGCTCTTCGATGCGGTCGAGGCGAATCGCCATGAGTTGGAGCAGCGCGTGGCTGAGCGTACTCAGGAGCTAAGCAATGCTTACGAGCGGCTGCATCATCTTAGCCGTGTCAAGGGAAATGTTTTGGCAATTGTCTCGCATGAGCTGAAAACGCCACTGATGAAGGTCAAGAGTGGTCTGGGTTTGATCCTGGAAGGCAAGCTCGACCCCGATAGGCGTGCTGATGTGGCGAGAACAGTCGATGAATCTCTCAGTCTGCTGGCGTATCGCATTGATGATGTCGGTGTGTTCAGCGATCCATCCGATCTCAGGCTGTCGCCAGTCTCTGTACCGGCTCTTGTGACGGGTGCTGTTGAGCAGGTACGCATTTTGCGGCCGCGGCAGGATGATCTGATCCGAATTGATCTGCCCAAGGGACTGCCGCCGGTGGAGGTCGATTCGATTTCCATGACGCGAGCACTTGCACATATTATCGACAACGGCCTGAAATTTGGTGGGGAGAAACCAGTCGATGTCGGTGCCTCTGTTGAGTCGAGGGGGGTCAGGCTGTGTGTCCGCGATCAGGGGATCGGGATTTCGGATGAGGTGAAAGAGCATCTTTTCGATCCCCTTCAACAGGGCGATGCCAGCTCAACCCGTCGACATGGGGGGATGGGGATTGGGTTAGCCCTGGTGAAGATGATCCTCGATGCCCATCAGATCGGTGTCAGCATCGAGAGTGCGATTGACCAGGGGACAACGGTCTCGTTTGTCCTGCCGCGGGCTACCCTTCCACTAATAAAATAATCGAGGCGGCCTCCTTACTTTGAAGTGACTGCCTGTTTGCAAGTCTCCAGACCTTGCCTGATTGCATCATGGATCTGCGCCAGGTGGGTGCGATCGTGCTCGGTGATGAAGCGGACCATTTCCTCGAAGTGGGTAGGCCCGAAGATGGCGTAACGAGCCGGTCTGCTCCATGTTGCCTCGGGCAGCCCAAGCAGCCAATCAACAGTCTCGGCTCGATAGCACACGAACTCAGAGAAGGCTTGTTCCATGGGGATGCCGGCATATGCATGGGCGTTGCGCCAGGGATCATAATTGCCCGACAAGAATGGGTTGTCTTGTTCTATGATTCGCTGTAGCCGGATCCGATCTTCATCGGATTCGTGATCGCGCAAGTGGCAGACGACATCACGAACCGACCATTCATCCTTAGCCGGACAGGCTTCGAGGACATCATCACTATAAGTTTTTCGCAAAGTATCGAGCTGAGCCGGGAAGGCTCTCAGACGATGGATCAGCGTGTGACGGGTCGAGGGTGGGGGGGAGAGAATATCGAGCCAGCCGGCCTGGACCAGAGCGATGAGTTGTTGGTATGTCCCATAACCGGCAATGGGGCTGTCGTCGGGCGGAAGCACGCCGCTTTGGGTAATCCAGAATGTGTTGATCCCGCAAGTAGAAGCGCCAACGATGTCATTTTCCCAATCGTCACCGATCATGATCGCTTCTCCGGCGCTGACACCGAGCCGCAGCAAGATCTCTTCAAAGTATTCGGGCTGGGGTTTGCCGAAGTGCATATTTTCCAGTGTGGTGATGCCGGCAAACGGGTAATCGGCGGCGGCGATATTGCCCCAGTCCATCCTCTGGAGTGTGGCGATTGCAGGGATAGCCGGGTTGGTTGCGATGACGACCTGGTAGTGATGCTCGAACAGCCATCGAAGGAAGGGAGGAGTCTCAAGACGGGGACGGATCAGTGTCTTGAGTGCCGGGTAGTCTTCAGTGTAGAACCTGGTGAACAGTTGGCTCAGATCGTGCTCATTCATGAAATATTGAAGGCTTGCGGCCATGTGTCGCAAAAAGCGTGGGTAGAGCTGCGCCGTGACGTCGTAGGCTTCGAGTGCTTCGTTGTAGGCGGTAACAAGCTTCTGAACGAAATCGTTGGGGTCTGTAAAACCGGCAGTTGATGCAGCGTATTTACCCAACGCTTTCAGATAAGTAGGGAAGAACAGTGCTGTGTTGGTAGAGATAAGGGTGTCGTCCAGGTCCAGCAGAACCACCTTGATCATGGGTCTTTCCCTTCAAGCAAGTCGGCCAGGTTAGGCCGTTCTTTTGCGCACTGCCAGCAGCCCACAAACGGATCATCGATCACGATGTCATGTTTTTTGCAGATGGCAGTCACATGAATGTGACGACCGAAACCGAGAAAGCCTTTGTTGACGCTGGCCTTGAGCACCAAATCAGGGCTGGCATTGGCCCATAGAATGTCCGGCACGGGACAGTGAGTGCAATCGGCAGGTCGCCAGGCCATCTGCTGAGACGTATGCAGCAGACGGCATTCCTGTCTGTTCCGGCCCCGATTGAAGTCTTCATAGTAGTAATGACATTCTTTGCCGGCAGGTGTTTTCATGCGAGCCTCCATCGAACATAGAGCTGAGCAACGAGCGCCAGGCAACATGCTAACATGCCAATAATGCCAAGGCAAAATCCGGCCTCAGATGTTTATACGTTGCCGGAACGACTAGTGTTTCGCGGTGTAAGTAAGCCGTCGGTTATGGCCACCTGCGAAACACTTAACCAGTTGGGTATAAAGGGCTTCTTTACTGCCGGGCTATTTCCGCCCAACTGTACTAGTGTCGTAGAGGTAAAAATAACCCCCGCAAGAGGCAGGGGCAGGTCTCTTCTATAGGGTCTGTTGACATTTATACGGTAAAAAGGCGCGTTAGACAGGAGGAAATGTCAACAAAATCAGGGCTGCTTGCTGCTCATACGCGGGTGACATAGGCGCCGTTACGAGTGTCGATGCGGATGGTATCACCCACGTTGACGAAAAGAGGGACGTTTACCCTCAGCCCGGTCTGGGTGACGACTTGCTTGCTGGCGCCGCTGACGGTATCACCGGCAACCGCAATTTCAGATTCCTGGATTTCGTGCTCGACGGTGGTTGGCAGCTCGTAATCGATCATCTCTCCCTCGTAAAACGAGAGTTTAAGCTGCATATTCTCGATCAGGTAGAGCAGATCATCGCCAAAGATGTCCTGGCGGATCTGTGGCTGATCGTAAGTCTCGATATCCATGAAGTGTAGGAATTCGCCATCAGCATACAGATATTCCACCGATCGGGTCTCCAGCCTGATGTCTTGTACCCGGTCGCCGGAACTGAATGTCATTTCGCGTGTTGCCTCGGTGCGCAGGTTGCGTACCTGGACTCGGATCGTTGCGTTACCTCGTCCGGGTTTGTTGTGCGAGTATTCCAACACGCGATATAAGTCACTGTCAATCTTGAACGCTACACCTCGACGAAGCTCATTGACATCAATCATTGCAAGCAATCTCCCTTCAGGTTCATTTAGCAGCGTTGCCGATTATAGCGCGGGCTTGAAGGAAGAGGCAAAGACCTTTGAGAGCTTGGGAATCGAGAGTGTGGTGGTAAGCCTGTTGCGCCTCATTCGATAATCGGGCTATAATCGGCATACTCCTTTAGGGGAAGTGTCGGAATTGGCAGACGAGCATGACTTAGGATCATGTGCCGCGAGGCGTGCGGGTTCGACTCCCGCCTTCCCCATCTC
>JAFGLD010000012.1 GCA_016928235.1 Anaerolineae bacterium
AGCCACACATCCTGCTCATCTCTTATCGACAGAAACCTTCTGCCGACGCCAATTCCAGTATATGGATGGTGGTGCTCATGGTCAAGCGAGTTCGGATAAAAGGATTACACGGATCAACCATGTCTATCAATGGGGACTTCTGACAATGTTTTCATACCTTTTCGACGATCTAATCTTACTCCCTACGAGGTGTTTGAAGGATTCGCTGACAAGATCATAACGTTAAGCAAGTCCCACAAGCTCTTGTCACGTTCCACTATGCCGATTTGACAGCCCCCTCACGAAGAACCTCCAGACCTTGCACTACGTTGCGACGAAAGTGAAAACGAAGCACCTGCCGTCCAGCATTTCTGAGTGCCTTCGCATCCCCTAAAGCCTGGGCTGTCTTAAGCACCCCAAATGAGATAGAGGAATTGTTTTTTCCTGCCTCGTCAGGAATGGGCAGATCTTCAGGATCTGCGGAGGTGATTTGAATAAACAGACCTCGTCCGGCATCGCCCTTGTGCAATTGCCCCGTCGAATGCAGGAAGCGTGGCCCGTATCCAAGCGTGGTTGCCAGCCCGGTTTGATCTCGTAGATGGGTGCGCAGCAATGACAAGGCATTATCCACCTCGACAGTGGGGTTGAGGTAGGCTTGCAAAGATATATAGACACCCTCTTGAGCTTCGCGTAGCAGTATGTTCAGAGACTCAACAGGTGTTTGGAAAGTCATTGTGTCAGGCGCATAAACTTCGATGTTGCCATCGACAAGAGAGGGTTGTTCGACCGACAATGTTCCGGATTGGCTATAGTTGGATACGATTTCTCGCGCCAGTTTCTTGGCATTCTCGACATCCGGCTGATCGAAGGGGTTGATATCCAGACAGTGGCTTGCAACAGCTGCCGCCATACCCCATAGGAAAAACTGTCCACCCAAATCGTAAGTTTCCTGCATATCGATGGTGATGACAGGGTGACCTGCTTCTTCCAAACTCGTCATGAGTTCATCAAAGGACTTGTCGCCATGCAAACGGAGGTAGACGAAGAGCCGATCATGACCATAGGTTTCAGGCCGTGCAGCAGTTTCTCCGACTATGGGCAGTATGCCCTTACCTTCCTTTCCCGTGCTTTCGGCTATTAGCTGTTCGATCCAATCGCCAAAACTACCGATTTCAGGCGACGTGAAGAATGTGAGCTTATCGCGTCCCATTTTAGCCATCTGACCCAGTACAGCCCCTAACCAGGCACCCAGGTTGCACTCGCTGGCTGCTCCCAGACAGCAAGTCGCAGCCATAGACGATGCCCGATCCAGGAGCTTGTTGACATCGAGCCCAAGCAGAGCCGCGGGCACTAAGCCGAAGAAAGAGAGCGCGGAATAACGCCCGCCGATATTGGGATCGTTCAAAAATGTCTCGCGGAAGTGATATCGCTCGGCTAAACTAACCAGTGAGCTGCCGGGATCGGTGATAGCGATGAAGTGCTCACCGGTCATCTCCTGTCCAACAGTTTTGCTGACTTGATTGTAGAAGTGTTTGAATCCGGAAAGTGTTTCCACCGTGCCGCCTGATTTGGTAGAGACAATGAACAACGTGCGGGCAGGATCGAGTCTCTGGGTATAGTCAATGACTACTCCTGGCACTGTGCTATCGAGAATAGTGAGGTCGATGTGATTTTTTGCAACCCCAAAAACCTTGCGAAACACCTCAGGTGCCAGACTGGAACCTCCCATACCGAGCAACAATGCATGTGTGTATCCGGTGGCCTGGACCGCCTCGACGAGTTGTTGGATGCGAGGAAGAGCTTCTCTCATAGTTGGCTCGATGGTAAGCCACCCTAGCCGGTTACTAATCTCGGTTGGAGCCGGCTTCCAGACCGTATAGTCGTGGGCCCAGATACGGCTCATAATGTTATTGTGAGCCAGTTTTGCCAATGTTGTGTCTACCGCGGTTGCATAGTCTCCCAAATTGGCTTGTAAATTGATGGTTTGCATAGTGCCCTGAATCCTTGTGTCTTTTGTAGTTGAGCAGCATGAAATAGGTGTATCTTATCATCACAGCCTTTGTTATACCCTTTCTAGTGATACAATCCAACAAATGAATGTGAGATTGTAATCGATATTTTTTACTCAACATACCACACTTGACGATCGTGATTGTTGATGTTTCTCCCTGTGCCTATTTGACTGAACAGAACGTCAGAGCTATCTTTGAGGATAGGATTGTCTGACACTGATTTGGGTTTTGAACAGAAAGCATTACTATGACCCTTGAGCTACACAAACTAACCGGCCAGGTCGAGCAGATGGGCCAGGCGCTTGCCAATCAAAAAGAGGACATTGAAGGTAAGATGGCTATTGCCTTACAGATCCTGGAAGCTTATGCCGACGAGGCCTACCTTCCCTACATTCTAGAACGGGTGCAAGATGCGGTTGATAAGGACGCCGGATATCGAGGTGCACGACCATTGGATGAGCCTGTCATGGGGACATTCCCCGCCGGGGAGCTTCCTCCCAGCGCAACAATAGTCGCCGTAGACGGCTCTCAAATTTTACCTGACACACATGGCGCAGCGGTTTACTATCTGCTGAATATTGGTACGATCATCGTCCATCATGGCAGTGGAGAGCCTCCTCAAATCATCAGCCAGCCTTATTTGTTTTACGAGACTGAATATGTGTATACCGGCGATAGAGGGTTGATTACTGCGGCTACCATCTCGGCAAGACGTACCGTTGCCGAGATGCAGGCACTGACCGAGCATGGGTGGCGGCAGCGTGGAGAAGCGCGTCCCTTGCTAACACTCATCGATGGGCCATTGTTATTATTTCCCATGAGTGCCGAGATCCCTGATCGTGTTCAACTGCAGGGAATCTATTTCAGTGCCATGACACGTTTGCTGGAGGTTCAGGCCGGACTGGCCGGCTATGTTGATCGGCCAAGCAGTCGCTTTGTTGTTAGCATGTTGCACCTGCTGGATATCCCAGTGGAGGATGTATCGCGTGGCAGCCTATCGACCAATGGACGCCTGGAGGGATTAGAAGATATCAGAGTCTACGACAAACTGCTTCAGCCATCGGAGCGGACGGCTCTTTTTATTCAGATGTCACCGCAGAACAAAGAGTTTCGGAAAAACGGAGGCCAGACTCATGAGATTGTTTTCTTTTACATGAACGTTGGTGCCTCTGGAGAACCACCTCATCTAGCCCGTGTCGAAATTCCTATGTGGGTCGCTCAGGACAAAGCAATGATAGCGACACTGCAAGCCTTGATCTACCATCAATGCCAACAGCTTATGACGCGCTACCCATACATCTTGACGCGAGCAGATGAGCTGGCTGTTGTAAAAGGTGAGGAAACACGTCAGTTGAACGTAATGATTCAGGTTGCCATGACTCGATATGGGCTGGCTACGGAACAAAGCGCCAAACAATCCGGCAAGAATGCGGCGCGCAGCCCCAAGACAAGGTTTAAGGTGGGAGGAAACATATGACTGCAGCCTGGGAAGATCCTATAGGGTATGTCCTGCGAGCCAGTACCACCGGTTTTTCGGTGGGCACACGGGTTAGCCAGATGGGAAAGCCGGCTTTTGGCTCAATTGTCAAGGCTCAACCACGTACCGACGAACGCGAATGGGTCTACGGTCTTCTTTTCGATATGCACATCGACGATGATCCGATGGTGCGCCAGCTTGTTCTCGCAGATGCGGTCAGTGAAGAAACCATCCGGGATCAGCATCACCATCGCATTGTCCCGGTCGAAATGGATATTTTGGCGATTGGGTTTCGAAGTTACGACGGGCCGATCCGCCACGCCTTGCCTCCACATCCCCCGCTCAGTCTTGACCCTGTTTTCCTATGTAACCCGGAGGAAACCAAGGAGATCGCCGCGCACTTCGATTATTTCCGTATCGTGTTAGCAACCGCTCAAGTGCCCAGCGAGCAACTTCTGGCAGCTCACCTCATTGCTACTGCAGGAGTCCTGCCGGAAGATGAGCAGTACGATTTCCTGGTCCGGGCCGGGCGCGAAGCCGCTCGCTTATTGAATAATGACATGGCCCGATTGGATAGCTTGTTGCGTCTGATCTACCCGGTTTGATGAAGGAATACAACATATAATGGCTAAGAAATCAGTGAGTGAACTGGATCAATATTTTGGAGCCCGTACACCCCGTCTGGGGGTGCTTATTGGTGGCTCTTTAAGCAAAGGGCTCGACATCCGGTTAGACCCTGGCGTCAATCTCGAAGATCTGGCAGTGGGACGTTACGTGGTTATACATGGCCATCACCGCCGATTTTTTTGCATCATTACCGATATTGGTTTGAACAGCACCACTGTCCAGATCACCGGTACACCGCCCGATATGTCTAACCCTTTTCTGGCCGATATTTATAGCGGTTCGATCGCTTACGGTACTATGCACATCGCGCCAATGTTAGCTATTAGCGAAGATGGCAAACTTGAGCCTGTAAGAACGATCCCTCCCCACTTTCAGGAAACCTGGACGGCTACGGAGCAAGACATCAATGATGTGTTTGGAAAGGAAGATGAGACGCATTTCAACATTGGCGCGCCGCTTGAGCTGCTTGACACCCAGATCAACGTCGATCTCAAACGTCTCACAGAGCGATCTGTGGGTGTGTTTGGCAAGAGCGGCACCGGCAAGAGTTATCTGACACGCATTCTGTTGGCTGGGGTTATTGCACGCCGCGCTGCTGTCAATTTGATCTTCGATATGCATAATGACTACGGATGGGAAGTATTCAACGAGTTTGGCACGCGTGATAAGGGTTTGAAACAGCTTTTCCCAGATCGTGTCGTCATTTTCACGCTGGATGACGAATCCTCACGGCGTCGTGGGGTTCGCCCTGATTTTGTCGTAACGATGGCCTACAACGAGATCGAGCCGGAGGATCTGGAAGCCCTGAGACTGACGATGGATCTCTCGGATACCATGCTCGATGCCGCCCGCCTGCTGCGCCGCATGTGGGGACGCGACTGGATACAATCTCTCCTGACTGCCGAAGCAGACATCATCGAGGATCTGATCAACACCACAACCATCAATGGCCCGGCTTTGTCTGCCCTGATCCGCCGTCTGCAGCGTTTCCAGCGGTTTGGGTTCCTTGTTCCTCAGTCCGCGGGTGACTCGGTGCAGGCTATCATCAGTCATTTGGATCAGGGGCGCAGTGTTGTATTGGAGTTCGGAAGATATGGCAACGCTTTGGAAGCCTATATCCTGGTTGCCAACTACCTGACCCGTCGTATTCGCGAACGGTACGTTCACCGCGTTGAGGAATCCTTTGGCGATGAAAGCAAGCAGCCGCCACAACTGATGATCACGATCGAAGAGGCGCACAAATTCCTCGATCCGATGATCGCCCGCCAGACTATCTTCGGTACGATTGCCCGGGAGTTGCGCAAATTCAAAGTCACACTGTTAGTCGTCGACCAACGACCGAGCGCCATTGACGAAGAAGTGATGTCTCAGATCGGTACACGTGTGACAGCGCTGCTCGATAATGAACGTGACATTATGGCCGTGTTTATGGGAGTGAGTGGGGCGCCAGGACTGCGTGAAGTGCTGGCGCGTCTGGATACACGTCAGCAGGCAATTGTTTTAGGACACGCTGTGCCGATGCCGGTAGTCATTCAGTCACGCTCCTATGATGAAGCTTTTTATGCAGCAATGGGTAAACCGATTTCGGGCAAGAAAGTACGTTCAGTTTCCCAGAAAGGCGGTCAGGCACTCTATGGCGATAAGGAGTTTGAGGGTTTCGATTAATCTTCTGAATCTTGTTTCCAAAGGGTCAGCACCTTATCGCTCTGGAAGCTTCTTCGCGTTACAATAGAATCATGGCTAGGGCAGTTTTGATTTGCTCGATCATGATGGTTTTGTCTCTGACTCCGTCTCTTGCGCAGTCGCATGAGATGGAGTTGCAGGATCCGGCTGCCATTTTCCAAATCCTGTCCGGGATCAACACAGCCCGAATAGCCAATGACTTAACACCCTATGCGCTTAACCCACTCTTAACACAAGCAGCACAAATTCACAGTGAGTACCAGCGCGATATAGGTCAGGTTACTCACGATGGACCCGATGGCACCCGCGCGATCAACCGTGTGCTGGCGGTTGGATATCCTGCTGCCCGCGCTAACGAAAACATTTATGCCGGGATGGTTGGGCCGCGACAGGCTCTCAACTGGTGGCTGGGATCAACGGCTGGTCACTCGCAAAACATCCTGCATCAATCCATGCGCGAGATAGGCGTTGGGGCTGCATCTTCATCTGATGGCGTGACCTATTTTACAGTTGTCTTTTCTGCCCAGCCTAATGTTTTACCCATCTTCGTCAACAATGATGCCTATTCGACCAACACTGCTGCCGTGACGCTATCCTTGACAAATGAAGATGTCTTTGGCGGTTCGGCAGGCGAGATCGGACACGCCACACAGGTTTTGATCAGCAATACACCCGATTTTACCAATGCTGCATCTCACCCCTGGTCACAATTTATCAGCTGGACATTGGATACCAGTTCAGGTGTTGGGCTCAAGACAGTATACGTTCGATTTATCGACGTGGTAGGGAATACAGCCGATTCCCAGGATAGTATCGTGTTGGATACGGGAGACGGAGACGTGGTTGCTCCGACAGCAATGCCCACACTTCCACTGCAAACTACTGCGGTGCCTCAGCAAGCTGTTACACCCATATCGCAACCAACAAATGCGCCAACGCCGACGCCAACCATTGCATTTGTCGATCCGCTCACAGTTGAGATGACACAGGTAACAGCGACTCCCACTATGCGAGGCAGTCTGATGAGGATTACATCCACTATGATCTCAGTTGTCCCAACCATTCAGCCGGCCTCGGGAGCACCTGCTGGAACGCTTCGCACGATTTTGTCGGGAACTTTGGGTCTGGGCCTGGTATGTATAGTTATAGGAAGTTTCAATTTGCTCAGACTTCGACATTCTGAACCGGAGCCTCAAGAGGGAAAAAGTGATGCAACAGAAGATTAACGTGCTGGTGACACTGTCATTTGAACAGCCGTTATTGGATAAGCTTTCGCGAGTGTCGCCCAACCTGGAGATTGTGCAGCATGAGGCCCGCTCAGTAGATGATATAGCTGAGATAATGGAGGAAGTGGAGATACTCTATACTTTGGAAGCAATTCCCCTGGCGGAGAACGCACCGAATTTACGTTGGGTTCAACTACACAGCGCGGGAGCCGACTCGATTCTCCAGCATCCACTCTATGCTCAAAGCGATGTATTGTTTACAACAGCCAATGGTATACATGCTATCCCAATGGCTGAATATGTTATAGCCCAGATACTGGCTTTTTCCCACCATCTTCCCGAGATGTTTGAGGACAAGGCGAATGCGGCGTGGCCCAAAGGACGATGGAAACGCTATGTACCCTCGGAGATTCATGGTTCTACACTGGGCATCATTGGTTACGGCAGTATTGGGCGACATGTCGCGCGTCTGGCTCAAGGATTGGGTATGAAGGTGTTAGCCGTCAAGCGCGATGTGCGCATATTGGCAGACGAACGGTACGCCAAACCAGGAATTGGTGACCCGGAAGGGGAATTACCCGATCGAATTTACCCGCCACAGGCACTTCATTCTTTTCTGAAAGAGTGTGACTACGTTGTCTTGACGGTTCCCCTAACCTCGCATACACAACATCTTATAGACGCCGCAGCACTGTCTGCCATGAAACCAAATGCCGTGTTGATCAATATTGCGCGTGGTGGTGTCGTGGATGAGCAAGCTCTTCAGGATGCGCTAATTCAGGAAACGATCGGCGGCGCAGCTCTAGACGTTTTCTCTGAAGAGCCTTTGCCTGGCAGTAGCCCATTATGGCAGTTGCCCAATGTCATCATCAGCCCTCATATCAGCGGTTTTACCCCTCACTACGATGAGAGAGCATCTGATATCTTCGCGGAGAACTTACGCCGGTATATTGCTGGTGAACCACTGCTTAATGTTGTAGATCGAGATCGTGACTATTAGGACAGAAAACACCTGACTATGTGCTTTCATAAGAATCGTATTAGAAATCCCAAAAACAGTCTGAATTTTCCCCATATCACTATTGACATTGCCCCGTTCGGTGCGTATACTACACACGGAATTAGCACTCGCGATGCGCGAGTGCTAATTTAACCAATTTCGTTTTTCAACAAGCATATTTCAGGAGGTAATGACTTATGACGCTTAAGTTGCGACCATTAGGTGATCGTGTTGTCGTTGAGCCATTGGAGCAAGACGAGCGCACAGAGAGCGGTCTCTATATTCCGGAAACAGCCAAGGAAAAGCCTCAGAAGGGCTCTATCCTGGCAATAGGTGCTGGCCGCAGGGATGACGACGGCAAGCGCGTTCCTATGGACGTCGAAGTTGGCCAGAACATTCTCTTTGCCAAGTATGGTGGCACTGAGGTCAAGATTGATGGCAAGAAACTACTGATCCTCAAGGAAAGCGACATTCTTGCCATTCTTGAATCGTAACATCTTTTCTCGATACTGTTACTAAGAATTTTAGGGAGGTTAATAACCTATGCCAAAGCAATTAGCTTTCTCGGAAGAAGCCCGTCGCCGCCTCAAAAGAGGTATTGATACTCTGGCAGATGCTGTGACGACGACGCTTGGCCCTAAGGGGCGTAATGTTGCATTAGATAAGAAGTTTGGTGCGCCGACTGTTACTCATGATGGTGTCACAGTTGCTAAAGATATTGAACTGGAAGACCCGTATGAGAATATGGGTGCGCAACTGATCAAGGAAGCCGCCACCAAGACCGACGACATTGCTGGTGATGGTACAACCACCAGTGTTCTTCTGGCTCAGACAATGGTTACTGAGGGTCTAAAGAATGTCGCCGCGGGTGCCAACCCTATGCTGCTCAAGCGAGGCATCGAAGTTGCCACTGAAACGATCGCTCAAGCCATTCGGGAGCAGGCCGTCGAAATCGACACACAGGAAGAGATTGCCAGTGTTGCCAGCATTTCTGCCCAGGATACTGAGATCGGCAGCCTGATTGCCGAAGTCATGTGGAAGGTCGGCAAAGATGGCGTTATTACGGTCGAAGAAAGCAAGAGCATGCAATTCGAGACCGAGTATGTCGAAGGTATGCAGTTCGATCGTGGTTACGGCAGCCCTTATTTCGTCACCAGCCCGGAGACGATGGAAGCTGTCATCGAAGAACCGCATATTCTCATTCACGACAAGAAGATCAGTGCAGCTGCCGATCTGATGCCCCTGTTGGAGAAGATGCTGAATAAGGGTAAGCGATCCCTGGTGATCATCGCCGAAGATGTTGATGGTGAAGCATTAGCCACGCTGGTCCTCAACAAGCTTCGCGGCATGTTGAATGTCCTGACTATCAAAGCGCCCGGCTTTGGTGATCGTCGCAAGGCCATGTTGGAGGATATTGCCATCCTGACCGGTGCAACCGTCATTACAGAAGAATTGGGCCGCAAGCTTGAAAGTGCAGCGATCGAAGATCTGGGTACATGCACGAAAGTTGTTGCCACAAAGGATGATACAACAATTGTTGGTGGTGCCGGCGATGAGAAGGCCATTAAGGGTCGCATCGAAGAAATCAAAGTCGCTTCCGACAAGAGCACTTCTGATTACGACCGTGAGAAGCTCCAGGAGCGTCTTGCCAAGCTGGCCGGCGGCGTTGCCATTATTCGTGTTGGGGCTGCAACTGAAGTCGAGCTGAAAGAGAAGAAGCATCGTGTTGAGGATGCTCTGCGGGCCGCTCGCGCGGCGGTTGAAGAAGGTGTTGTACCGGGGGGTGGTGTCGTTTTGGTCAATGCCATTCCTGCACTTGAAGCCGTCAAGATGAGCTATGCCGATGAGCAGACTGGTGTCAGCATTGTCCGTAGTGCCCTGGAAGCACCGATTCGCAAGATCGCTGCCAATGCCGGGCAGGATGGCGCCGTGATCATTGACACCGTGCGTCGTATGCAAGTGGAAAAGAAGAACGATAAGATCGGCTACGACGTAATAACTGGTGAGTTCACTGACATGATCAAGGCCGGGATCATTGACCCAACCAAGGTCACCCGTGGCGCGCTGGAGAATGCAGCCAGCATCGCGGCCATGATCCTGACCACCGAGGCATTGATCACCGATCTGCCGGAGAAGGACAAGCCTGCACCTCCTCCTATGCCCGAGTATTAAACCAACTCGTCGGATATTGACGATGATCACAGGGATGCCTTTTCTGGCATCCCTGTGATTTCTTTTTTGCTAACGGTACAATGGGAGCAGTCGGTTAATCGGGAAAGAATGGGCAGGAATGATAAAAGGGCCGCCGCGTGATCCCCATGAGTTGCTGAGATATCGTATACATCAACGGATGAGACGTCTCGATCAACTCTTATCCCCGGACATACCAAAACAGGAGCCCAGGCTCTCACCTGCCGTTAAAGTGTTGCTGGTGATAGCGGCCATCACCTTTTTGTTCGTCTGTATCATGCCAATATTGATTATCTTGCGGTTGCTCTTTCAGTGATCTTCAAGTCAGTAAGCTATCTCAAAAAACGCTCATCTCCAACTCGCCTGGTTTTCCCGGCTGCATCCAGACGTTCCAGCAAAGCCAGGACATATTTGCGAGAGGTGTTAAACAGATCGCGCGCCTGGGCAACAGTGATAGAGCCTTGAGCCTGGATAAACTGCTCGATCTCCTCCACGATCCGGGAGTAGGTCTCAGTGTCCATCAGCACATCGGGGTTGAGCTGTACCAGTAGACCTTGTTCGAACAGTGCTTGCAGAACCTCCGGGCCAACCATCGCTATAATCTCTTTGACGCTGGGCGGCGAAGTCGGATCGGCTTGAATGACCTTCCACATTTGATCAATGGCAGCCTGCTCGTCTGGGCTAAAGTGGACTGTATGCTCAGCCAGACGGATAACTGTCCCAACATCAGTCAGCAGTCCGGACTGGGCAGACAGATCGACTATTTTTCCAAAAAGCTTCCCTTCGATCTTCAGACGGCTGCGTAGTGCTTCGCGCGGCATTCCCTGGCGAAGCGGATACGAATCGTGGTAGGCACGCAGCTCACGAACGATCTGGCCGGAAATCCGATCCCAGACAGCCTTTGCCATCAACCAATCAGCAGACAGGCTGATAACAGCATTTTGTATCTGAAGAGCATGAATCGCATCCGGCATCTCGGAGGCACTCAAACCGGTGAGTGCCGGCAGTTGTTGGTGTGTCAGCGCAATGTGCCCTTCAAGGGTCTGCAACAGAACATCTTCAGGCATCCCTGCCACCAAGGTCTCCAGCCGCAAAATGACTTCAGGTTTGAATCGCCGCCAGCGATGGGGGGGATGTGGATCTAAAATGACACCGCCACCTAGTGTTTCGGGCGGTGAAGGGTAACGCAAGATAAATCGATCATCCTTGTCCAACGCCAGGGGATCCTCGAGCCGGAGCTGGAGCCACCCCTCCACACCCGGTTGCAGCTCCATATTGCCTAACAATCGAGCATGTGCGGTTGTCTCGGCTGCGCCACAAAAGAACTTAACAAGCGCATTATGCTTTAATGGCCGTCCTGCCCCAGGCAGGTGACGGAAATGAACATCGACCAGTGTGGTGGCGTGAAGGAGACCCGGTAAGGCTATCACATTGCCGCGTTGAACTTCCTCTTTGGCGATCCCTCCCAGATTGATCGCCACCCGGCTGCCGGGCAATGCCATCGACATATTTTCCTTATGGCTCTGTAAGCCACGCACCCGCGTTTTGAGGCCTGATGGTATTATCTCTACATCATCCCCGATGGCTAGAGAGCCTCCAGTTAGCGTACCCGTAACAACTGTCCCGAACCCACTGATCGTGAAAACGCGATCGATGGGCATACGGGGCTTTCCCCTATCAGGCCGCGGAGGACGATCGCACAGAGATTCTTCCAGAGCAACCAACAAGAGATCCAATCCCTGACCTGTGCGTGCCGAGACAGGGATGATCGGTGCATCTTTCAATACAGTCTGATGCATAACGTCTGCAATATCCAAAGAAACGAGGTCGAGCCAATCCGGATCATCGATCAAATCGCGCTTGGTCAGGGCAATGACACCGCCGGATATTTCCAGCAGGTCAAGAATCGCCAGATGCTCACGGGTTTGCGGCATGACACCTTCATCGGCAGCAATGACAAAAAGGGCCATATCGATCCCGCCGATCCCAGCCAGCATATTCTCGATGAAGTCACGGTGTCCCGGCACATCGACAATTCCGACTTGCTCTCCACCCGGCAGCGACAGCCAGGCAAAGCCCAGGTCGATGGTCATACTGCGCGCTTTTTCCTCAGCCAGGCGATCCGGATCGATGCCTGTCAGTGCCTCGACCAGTGTAGACTTGCCATGATCGACATGCCCGGCAGTACCGATAACGTAAGGCATGAGGTTTCACCTTTTATCTACGACGAGCCATTTCGTTCGTCTATTTGGATCAACATATTTTGTAGGGACGTCATCAACCCATCCACGATTTCTCGCTGGGTTACTGAGAGAGCCTGTATTTGTACGGCAACCTGGCTGCTTTGTTCGACCAGGCCGGAGATCTGTTCCGTGACTGTTTTGACAAACTTTTCGTTGCCACGCCAGGCTTCTTCGTTGGTAAGGGTGAATTGGCGGAAACGCTTCTGGTCTTCTTGCTGGAATTCTTCCCACTCGCGCCGGAAACGATCTTCAGAGAGACGTTGCACTTCGGCGACTTCGTTAAGCCGTCTATCTACCCGATCGGCAAGCCGTTCAAAATCATCGATCTGCTTTTTCATTGTTCGATGAGTGGACACCCAGTCTTCGGACTGTTTACTGAATGTTTTCAGGTTGTCTTCCAGGCGACGGAGAGCATCGGTAAGTAGTTTTTCGCGCTTTTGCTCAACCAGAGCTTCCTGCTCGGCTGCTGTCTGGCGCTGTTGTTTCAATTCCAGTACAGTGCCTGTTATTTCAGCAATTGCACGTTCATTGCGCCGGCTGATTTCTTCCAACAGTTCAGACTTTGTCTGATGCCCCTCAATACGCTTGATCTGCTCGGCGACCTCACTGTGGACATCTGACAGCCTTCTGGTATCCTGTCGACGCTGCTCCTCCAGAAATGTCAGGGATCTCTGAAACTCCTCCAGCCCCTTGCTCAGATTGTCAGCGTAGGCCTGAAGCTCGACGGCTACGCGGGAAAGGCGCTCTTCCTCGGCCCGGCGTGGTTGTGCCTCCCGCTCGATGCGCGTCATGATTTCCTGGCGGAGATCTTCGATGACTTTAGCCGTATTCTCTCGGGCCGCTTCCCGGATCTTTTTGATATCCTGCTCTGTTGTATGACGTTGTTGGGACTGATCAAACAAGGTATTCATTTCGACGCGCAGCCGAGAGACGGTTTCGTCGAACATACTGGCCGAAAGAGCACTCGCTCGCATAGCAGCCAGGTCACTCTCGATGGTCTGCATACGCCTGGCTTGTTCTTCTTGTAAGGCAGTCTGGCTTGCCGTTCGCTCTTCCAATTTGATGATGAGAGCTTTATCTTTGCGGCGTTCCTCATCCAACCAGGCGACCATTTGTGTAGTTTGCTTGGTTTCCATAAACTGGCTTATTCTCCCATGAAGACACATTGTGAGCGATGATGCATCAGCGATAGCGTTGATCCCCATCACGGGGATAGTGTTGTTGATGTGCGCCACCTATTCTAACAATTCGAGCGGGAACATCATAATTGTGGCTCAATATCCAAGACCATTACCGCAATCGGTAGCATCCGGAAATAGCAGGGTCGAGATCGCTAAAGTAGTGAGAGCAATATCCAGTTGTGCGGGTTAGGTGGTAGCACAAGCGCGAAATTGTCTCCAAGTCAAGCCCATACTCTGCAAAATCACCCCCTATGACCGAACTGCCGACCGCGCCATTCTTGTGTGCTACCACGCTTATGATTGTAGAATCATAACTGTCAACTTAAGGTCATTTGCCATTTGGATTGATGGGCAGCAGATTTGGCAAGCCAAGAAAAAGATCGAGAAGTTTTTGAAAAAGATCGAGAAGTTTTCGGAAAAAGATCATGATGTTTTTTGAAAGAGATCGAGAAGTCTTTTGCTTAAGTTGACGCTTATGATTGTAGAATAAAAGGGACAAAGTAAAGTGTGAACAATAGACGGGGAAAAGGCTGTGGAAAAGAGTAGACATGCCAATCTGGCAGCCCATCGTGGAGATTGGGCAGAAGCAGAACGTCTCTACCTTGAGGCTCTAGCCGAATTCGAAACACAGGGTGATCGACGGCAGGCAGCGATCAGCAAAGCGTACCTGGGCCAGGTTCTGATCGGTTCCAGACGCCGTCAGGAAGGCTGTGCGCTACTGCAAGAGGCGCTTGAAATGTTGCAAGAGGAAGAGAATGCATCCCACGAGATCGCGCAGGTAGAGATGCTGATCGAGGAAAGGTGTGGGGCAAACGCCTGGCTGCGCGAAGACGGCGCGATCCAGCAACTGATGGAAACGATTGCCGCATTTACCGCTGCCCCCAATTGGATCGCATCGCGGCAATTGTTGGATGAACACCCGGAGCTTCTCACCCCACAAGCTGATAAGCTCTTCGACGCAATGATACAATATGGCTCAGGCGAGAACCAGGCACAGATCATCGAGCAACTGGTGACACATCGCGATCTGCTGCGGCTCTGCCGCATGATCGGGATCGAAGGTGCCTTCAAGCAAACCATCGATCCTATATCAGATTAATGATTGGCGAGCTTTCCACAAACTCAGGCGTTTGGTTACTGGATTTTGAGGCGAAAGCCAACATCTACAACAAAAAACGGGTATTCTTTGCAATCGATACCCGTTTTTTTACATGGTTTGATAATCAGATTAGGCGGGAGCCGGCGCAGGCGGCAAGTCCAGGGCCGACGAAGAGTCCTCTTTTCCGGTTGCTTTCCGGGATTTCTTGCCCCGATCAGGAGTAGGCTCAGAGGAAGTGCTCATGTGTGAATCTCCCCGTTCTTCAGCCATCAACTCGGCGAAGGCATCTCTACCGAGTGTCTCGATATCCATCAGTGTCTCTGCAATCAACTCGAGCTTGTCACGGTGTTCATTCAGAACTGCACGGGCCTTGTCATAGGCCTCGCTGACAATGTGGCGAACTTCCTGATCGATCTCCTCAGCAACTGACTCGCTGTAATCACGCTGTTCGCCGATCTCACGTCCCAGGAATACTAACTCTTCTTTCTGACCGAAGATCATTGGGCCAAGCCGATCACTCATACCATATCGGGTGACCATATTACGGGCGATCTTGGTCACCTGTTCCAGGTCGGCGCGGGCACCAGTCGTGATTTCGTTGAGCACCAATTCTTCAGCGACCCGCCCCCCCAAAGTCATAGAAATCTCATCCATAAACTTGGAACGTGAGTGATACCACACGTCATCGGAAGGAGGTGCCAGAGTGTAGCCGCCTGCCATGCCACGTGGAATGATGGTGACTTTTAGAACTGGCTCGCAATGAGGGAGATAGTACCCAACGACGGCATGACCTGCCTCATGATAAGCTGTTATACGACGCTCCGTTGCGGTTACCAGCCGGCTTCGACGCTCCGGCCCCATCACAACTCGCTCGATGGCTTCCTGGCATTCCGGCATGTTGATTGCCTTCTTGTTTCGGCGTGCCGCCAGAATTGCCGCCTCGTTGATCATGTTCTCGATGTCTGCGCCCACAAAACCTGGCGTCGCCTTTGCCAATGTGTCAAGCTCAACATCATTCCCCAGAGGCTTACCCCGCACATGTACCTTAAGAATAGCTTCGCGCCCCTTTACGTCGGGTCGATCGAGGACGACACGTCGATCAAACCGCCCGGGACGCAGCAATGCCGGGTCGAGGATGTCTGGACGGTTGGTAGCTGCCACGATGATGACATTCGTATCGGTGTCAAATCCATCCATCTCGACCAGGATCTGGTTGAGTGTCTGCTCACGTTCATCGTGTGATCCGCCCAGGCCGGCCCCTCGATGGCGTCCTACAGCGTCAATCTCATCGACAAACACGATACAGGGGCTATGTCGCTTGGCCTGATCGAAGAGGTCACGCACACGGCTGGCACCAACACCCACAAACATCTCGACAAACTCGGATCCTGAGATCGAGAAGAACGGCACGCCGGCTTCACCACTGACGGCTTTTGCCAGTAAGGTCTTGCCGGTACCAGGAGGCCCCACTACCAGTACGCCCTTGGGAATACGTGCCCCGAGCTGGATGAATTTATCCGGCTCACGGAGAAACTCGACAACCTCATGTAACTCCTCTTTGGCCTCATCACATCCAGCTACGTCATCAAAAGTCACCGTAGGGTGATCGCCTGTGAACATGCGAGCACGGCTTTTCCCAAATGATAAAGCCTGATTGTTAGAGCCTTGCGCCTGCCGGAGCATCATGTAGATCACGACAATCACAATGATAAAAGGCAAAAAAGTTAATAGCGCTGTCATAACTGTTTGCCAGTTTAAGGCTTTTCGGTGATCCAGGTTGATGTCTTTCAGTTGTTCTGAAGTTGCGCCCAGATCTGTCAACTGCTCAACTACAGAGCTGTTGGGATCGATGCTGGCTTTGGCAATGGTGCCATCATTCAGTGTGACGGCGACCTCGTCGGAATCAACGACAACAATGTCTTTGATGTTGCCCTCACGAGCTGCCTCTGCCACCTGGCTGATTTTCCATTGGACGATATCTTCTTTGGGTTTGATAACCACCTGGTAGAATATCACCCCCAAAGCCACTAAAATTAAAAGATTTATAATGATCTGTCTAACTCGGGATGGATTCACATTAACACTCCTGCTAAAACAATCGGCGCTTGTGCGCCGATTGTCGTTGATCGTCACATTGTTTTCTAGCGTTGATTATACCTAATACTAAGACCCCCTTCAAAGACCTCTCGTCAGAGTTACGAAGACCATTATCCACACCGGTATCAGACCCAGAACGGCAACCGCTGCCAGCACGCCAAGCACGAGGCCGTAGATATCTACTCCAGGCACAAAATCCTGACCATAGTCATCATAAGGCTCCTGGTAAGCATAGGATTCCGGTTGGGATGGAACGTACTCGGTCGCATACGCATATTGACGACCGATTTCCGGCTGGGGCAGTGTATCGTAAGCTGGCTCACTGTACAGTGAAGGAGGAGTTTCTCCCGAAAAATCGAGTGGGGGAGAAACAGCTGATGGTTTTACGACAAACGATGTGGTAGGTTGTTGACCCTGCTGCCGATATTTCTCTAAAATGCGTCCCAGTTGATCGGCTGTCCGGTACCGGGCCGAGGGTTCCTTAGAGAGGACTTTCCGAATGACGCGATCCAACTCCCCAGGCAATGCGGGATTTAGATCCAGGATCGATGGCGGTTGTGCTTTGAGATGTGCCAGCGCCAGATCACGATAATCCTGGCCGGTAAAGGGCAGATGATCGGTCAATAACTCAAAGAGCACTATCCCGATTGAATATACATCAGATGCCGGTGTTGGTGGCTCTCCGGCTGCCTGCTCCGGCGAGAAGTAGTGCGGGCTGCCCCATACCATATCTTCTGCTTCGGAAGGCTGGCTAGACAGTGCCCGCGCAATGCCAAAATCCGTTACTTTGATGCTGTTATCGGGTGTGACCAGGATATTCTGGGGCTTGACATCACAGTGGACAAGCCCGGCTCGGTGTGCATAGCCCACCCCCTTGCAGACTTCGATGACGATTGCAAGGGCAGCATCAACTTCAAATACTCCCCTGGATCGGATCAGTCTTTTTAAGTCCTGGCCGGTCACGTACTCCATCACAATGTAATGTGTCTTGGGACCATCTTGCCCGACATCGTGGACAGTAACGATATTGGGATGCGACAGATTAGCCGCAGCCTGGGCTTCGCGCTTAAAGCGAATCAGGAATTCCGGATCCCCAACCAGGCTTGGCCGAAGCACTTTGACTGCCACCAACCTGCCCAATTCAAGATCCTGAGCTTTATAAATGACGGACATGCCGCCTGAGCCAATCTGCTCGATGAGACGATAACGTTCGTTGAGAATTGGATTTTCTGCCATAGCCTGTATTCTACTCCTCTTTGGTATGGCCACAAGCTAATCAGGTGCAACGAAAGCGCGCATGGCTTCAAGCCAATGCTCCGGGATACGCCTGACTGCTCCATGGTGGTCGATGCAGATCAACTTACTGAACCCGGTCACGAGAATATGTCCTGTGGCTGTATCAGCAATCTCATAAACAAATGTAACACCCCGACTGCGCACATTGGTGACTTGGGTTCTAACTGTGAGCATCTGATCGAAATGAGCAGGGGCAAGATAGCGCAGTTGCACCTCACCAACAGCCAGTGAATAACCGTCTGCTTCCAGATCGGCATAAGGAACGCCTGCCTGACGTATCAATTCAACGCGACCAACCTCGAAGTAAGGCAGATAGTTGGCATGATGAACAATCCCCATCGCATCTGTTTCAGCAAATCGGACCCGGATCGATGTTTCGTGAAAAGGTTGTGTATTATCAATCATTAAGCTATCTCGAATCGAAGGATCGCCAGGATGGATGACCGTTCTATTGGCGAGCCGGGTAAATGTCACATGCCATTGATGGTATACAACTATTAACGGCGGCGGCGGCCTCCAGAGGCCATCGAAATATAATAAAGAAGCTGCATCAGGGCCATCAACATAGCTGCCACGTAAGTGAGCGCAGCAGCGTTCAAGACGTTTTTGGCTCCTTTGTGCTCTTCGTTATCGACCAACAACCCGCTGGTAGACAGCATCTGCATGGCACGATGTGAAGCATCTAACTCGATTGGTAACGTGATCAAAGAAAAAACGAATGCCAAAGAGAACAAGCCGATGCCTACCCACATCAGTGATGTGAATTGAAGGAGGAAGCCGACGATGAACAGGATTGGGCCAAGCTGCGAGCCAATATTGACGGCGGGGACAAGACCGCTGCGCATTTGCAGCAGAAGGTTGCCCGTCGCATCTTGTTGAGCATGTCCGATCTCATGAGCAACGATAGCCAAAGAGGCAACTGATGCTCCTCGGGCTGTTCCTTCTGATAGATTCAACGTCTTGCGGCGCGGATCGTAGTTATCAGTCATCTCGCCAGGAATTCCCTGTATTTGCAACGCGTACAGACCTTCTTGTCTGATGAGAACATCAGCAGCTTTTACGCCAGGTATTCCTCTGCGGTTAGGAACACGTCCCCATTTGCTATAGGCACTCCGGACACGCCACTGGGCATATAACATCAGGAGCAAGGCAGGGGCAACGAAAAGCCAGTAGGTTGGGTTCCAGTAAAGGGGCCACATTGTTGTTTTTTATCCCTCCAATTACCTTTGTTCATCGATAAGGCAAGTGTTATTGTATCACTCAATACGTGAAAAAACCGTCAGAAGTTCAATAGATCCTGGTGCCGCTATCTGCATCGAATCGATCTCAACACCGGAATGAGCCTGGAACACCCCCCCCGGCACGGGCAGATAGGTAATGAAATCGATTTTCGTGGTATGCTTGCTTTATCTGTTTCTGTAAAGTGCAGGATCAGACTGCCGATCCACCATGTAGGCAACCCCGTCCAGCCAACATAGCCTGTTTCACGAGCCAAATTAGGCGCGGAGGCAGGCTCGTGCAAGAAGATGTGGAAAGGCATTGTTGATGAACTGGGATTCTTAGCCGCCGAACCGAAATCCGCACAAGTCCCGTTCCAAAACTGTTTCAACATCTTTGATCCTTCACTCAAGACACATAATCATGTTCAAGGAAGAAACAAAATGGCTCAAAACGAAGCGTATCATGAGATATCGCGGAAGATCGCTTTGGTGGGAAACCATCTCCCGAGACACTGTGGCATCGCAACATTTACCACCGATCTTCTGACGGCACTGGCTGCGGAAGCTCCGGAGATAGAGTTTTGGGGAGTGGTCATGAACGACACGCCCGAAGGATATCGTTACCCTTCTCAGGTTCGTTTCGAGGTCAATCAGCGTACTCTCTCAGACTACCGGTTGGCTGCGGATTTTTTGAACATGAGTCAGGTGGATGTAGTATGCCTTCAGCACGAGTTTGGCATCTTTGGAGGTGATAACGGCACTTATATTCTTGACATGTTAGCCAATCTCCGCATGCCCTCAGTGACTACTCTTCATACAGTGCTCCAGACACCTACTGCCGGACAGATAACTATCATAAGACGAATTGCCCAGATATCTGATCGCATCGTGGTCATGAGTCGGCGGTCAGAAGCTGTTTTGCGGGAAGTATATAATATCCCTCAGGATAAAGTTGTCTTGATCCATCATGGCATTCCGGATGTGCCTTTTGTCGATCCCAATTATTACAAGGACCAGTTCGGTGTTGAGGGACGTAAAGTACTTCTGACCTTTGGCCTGCTCTCACCTGGCAAAGGAATCGAAACCGTGCTCGATGCGCTACCAAAGGTGGTCGAACAAAACCCGGATGTTGTCTATATCGTTCTGGGAGCTACCCATCCACACGTCAAGAAGGAGCAAGGAGAAGGCTATCGGCTTTCCCTTCAACGGCGAGCACGCGATCTAGGAATTGAGAAACATCTGATCTTTCACAACCGTTTTGTAGACCTGGCAGAGTTGTGTGCATTTTTGGGGGCGACTGATGTCTATGTAACACCCTACTTAAACCGTGAACAGGTTGTGTCGGGAACGCTGGCTTATGCTTTAGGAGCCGGCAAAGCTACTGTGTCCACACCTTATTGGTATGCAGAGGAAATGTTGGCTGAAGGTCGTGGTCGGATTATTCCCTTCCAAGACGCGGAGGCACTGGCTTCACAAGTGAACGATCTGTTTACCAAAGAGGTTGAGCGGCATGCGATGCGTAAACGTGCTTATACCTTTTGTCGTGATATGATCTGGAGTAAGGTAGCGCGTAGATATCTCGATCTCTTTAGCGTTGTAAAACAAGAGAGAAAAAGCCGTCCGCGGGCTGTTTTTCCCATCAAGACTATGAATACGGTACCCGGTGAAATACCCAATCCCGATCTGAGCCATATCATTCGGCTAACGGATAACGTCGGGATCCTCCAACATACCAAATTCATTGTTCCCAATCGCCTCCATGGATATTGCACCGATGACAACGCCAGGGCACTCATTGCCATCCTCATGGCTCAAGATCTGACTATTGAGGATAGGGTTATCGCGGATCTGGCATGTACATACATTAGTTTCTTGTATCATGCCTACAATGAGAATGCCGGGCGTTTCCGCAATTTTATGGGCTATGATAGGCGATGGTCGGAAGAGACAGGCTCTGAGGACAGCCATGGACGTGCTGTATGGGGATTAGGAGAGGCAATTGCGCTTTGCCAGTCCGATGATATTCGCGGAGCCGCTCTGGATTTATTCGAAAGAGCTTTGCCCGCGCTAATAGATTTCGAATCGCCAAGAGCATGGTCTTTTGCTTTGGTGGGCATTCATGCCTATTTGCGGAAGTTTAGCGGAGACAGTGAGGTACGCCGGATTCGGGAGAGACTGGCCAATCGACTCTTTCAGCTATATCAGGAAAATGCAACCAGCCAATGGCCCTGGATCGAGCAGACTGTCACGTATGCTAATGGTAAGATTCCCCAGGCATTGATCATGTCTGGACAGTGGGTCCCCAATGAGGAAATGATACAGGCAGGGTTATGCTCGTTGGAGTGGCTGATAGATATCCAAACCGACGACAGAGGCTATTTTATACCGATCGGCAATAACGGCTGGTATATCCGTGGCGGCGCTAAGGCTCGTTTCGATCAACAGCCTATTGAGGCATTAAACATGATCGAAGCTTGTCGCCAGGCGTATAATGTAACTAGTGACACAAAATGGATCGCGTATGCTCAACGATGTATGGAATGGTTTTTAGGAAGAAATGATTTAGGTGTACCACTGTACAACCACAAGACCGGTGGGTGCTTCGACGGTCTTACAGTAGATGGGCCAAACCGGAATCAGGGTGCGGAATCAACGCTGGCTTGCGTTCTCTCATTGTTGAACCTTCACAAACTCCGGAGTAGTCAAGTAGCGGTGGAGGCATCAGCCGCAATTGCCGGACTGGACTCGTCACAAGGTAGATAGGGATCAAGCCGATCCAACACGCTCTACTTAAAAACGGGGATGCCATAACAATTCCCTATTCGCCACTTTGTGGGCTCAGGTATGGGAAAGTTATCAAATTCTCGCTCATCAACACTATTGTCAAAGGAAAATTGATGATGTCAGCCCAACCCATTGTCATGATCAGTTCTTACCCGCCACGACTTTGTGGTATTGCTACTTTCTGCGAGGAAGCACGTGAGTTTATCCAACAGGCAAACCCAGATCGCCCGGTATTGGTTATCAGCCATACCGATGGCGCCGGAGAAGGCGTTTTCCCTCTGATCGATATGAACCGGCGCGACTGGTGGAAGCCGGTCGCGAGGAAAATCGAGAGTCTGAATCCTCACGCTATTCACATCGAACACGAATATGGGCTCTATGAATATCGAGATGATCGGGGGATTGGAGATAGCAATGACGGATTTCTCGACTTGCTTGAGGCTATAGGAGATTATCCAATTGTTGTAGAGCCTCACACTGTTCATGGCAGGCTAACAGACTCTGAGTCTGACTTTATCTACAAGATGTGCCAAAGCAGTCATGTGGTATTGTTCAAGTGTCATTATCAGAAATGGCGACTTGATTGGACATTTCGAGGAAGGGGATGGTCTACCCCCCGAAATGTCATGGTCGTGCCCCATGGCGCGCGCTCAGACAAGCGATGGGGGCTCCATGAGATAGCGGCACTCCGGGAAGAGTTTGGGCTGAATGCTAAGAGGCTGTCTAAACATCTGGTAGGCATGATCGGCTGGATTCAGTCCAATAAACGATGGGATATTTTACTCTCGATGTGGGAAGAAATTCATACGGAAATCAAACAGCGTACCGGAAAAGAGTGGGATCTTTTAGCGGCAGGGGCAATGCGCGATCCCCATCATAAGACAGACTATGAAGATTGGAAAGCAGAGATTCTATTCCTTGAAGAGAAGGGCATTGCCCACTACCATGAATTCATCCCCAGGGGTGATGATTACTACAAGATGATGGCAATTTGCGACTTTATTGTCCTGCCTTCAACCGACGAGACACAGTCCGGAACGTTGGCGCGCATCATTGCCTTAAACAAGCCCTTCATAACTACCGCGCCGATGGAAGGATTGACGGCCCAAACGCTGGAAAGTGGCGGTGGCCTTTTGTTTACGACTAAGGAAATGCTCAGACAAAACGTCATTCGAATGGCCCACGATAGAAAATTGCGCCTGGAGCTTGGTGAAAATCTAAAACGGTACCTTGATGAAGTCGTTTCCTGGGAAGTCGTTGCACAGCAGTACAACAAAGCCTACGAGATGGCTCAGAGTGCCTGCCAGACCGGAAACCCGGTGGTGTTGGATATGGAGTTTTAGCGAGAGAGTCTCAACCGGCAGAAAGAGGAAAAGTATGAGCGACAATAGCTTCAAAGGCTTATTCACACGCTACAAAGACAATCCGATCATTCAGGTCTGTGATATTCCTTACCCGGTAAACTCGGTATTCAACGCTGCCGCTGCTCAAGTGAAAGACTACACCTTACTTCTCATGCGTGTAGAAGATCGGCGGGGGATATCGCATCTGACCGTTGCGCGCAGCAGAGACGGCATTGCAGGCTGGGAGATCGATCCTGCTCCCACCTGGCTTCCTGACCCGGCAACTCATCCCGAAGAGATTTGGGGCATCGAGGATCCACGCATCACGCGCATCGACGAATTAAATTTGTGGGCTATCGTCTACACAGCCTACTCGGCTGATGGTCCACTGGTGTCCCTGGCTACGACGAAGGATTTTTCAACATTCGATCGCCAGGGAGTTGTGATGCCTCCGGAGAACAAGGATGCAGCCTTATTTCCGGTTCGGTTCGATGGACGATGGGCAATGCTGCATCGCCCGGTGCCGTCCTTTCCTAATATGGGGGCGCACATCTGGATTTCTTTCAGCCCGGATTTGAAGCATTGGGGTGACCATCAAATTCTCATTCCGGCCCGCCGGGGCGGATGGTGGGATGCCAACAAGATCGGGCTCTCACCCCCACCTCTTTACACGGAAAGGGGATGGCTCATTCTCTACCACGGTGTACGGACGACAGGCAGTGGCTGCATCTATCGATTGGGCCTGGCGCTTCTGGATCTGGCCAATCCTACCAGAGTGCTGGCCCGATCTGATGAATGGGTCTTTGCTCCGGAAGAGCCCTACGAGGTTCTTGGCGATGTAGACAAGGTTGTTTTTCCTTGCGGTTGGGTAGCGCAAGGTGATGATGTGTGCATGTATTATGGCGGCGCGGACAGATGTATTGCCCTGGCCACGGCACGCATATCGGAAATGCTCGGCTGGCTTGAAACACACCATACGGAGTAACCGCGTGAAAATTGCTATGCTCTCCCCTATCGCCTGGCGCACACCACCCAGGCACTACGGACCCTGGGAGAATATCGTTTCGCTTTTAACCGAGGGCCTGGTGCAACGCGGCATTGACGTCAGCCTATTTGCAACCCAGGATTCGGAAACGACAGCCAAACTCATCAGTGTCAGTCCAAACGGTTATGAAGAGGACAAGACACTTGTGCCGAAGGTATGGGAGTGCCTGCACATTTCCGAAGTCTTCGAGCGGGGTCATGAATTCGATCTAATCCACAACCATTTCGACTATCTGCCTTTGACCTACATGGGAATGACCGAAACACCAGTGGTGACGACCATTCACGGCTTTTCATCACCTGGGATATTGCCGGTATTCAGAAAATATAACGGCAGGGCTTATTACGTGGCAATCAGCGATTCGGATAGGCATCCCGATCTTGATTATGTCGCGACGGTTCATCATGGCATCGACTTGGGACAGTTCACGTTTGAGCCCAACATTGGTGATTACCTTCTCTTTTTTGGCCGTATTCATGATGAGAAGGGCACCAGTGAGTGTATCGAGATTGCTCATCAGACCGGGATGAAGCTGATCATGGCAGGCATCATTCAGGATCAGGCTTATTTCGATCGCGAAGTTAAACCACATCTAGATGGTGACCGAATCGTATATGTGGGAAGCGTTGGGCCGGAAGAACGTGATAGATTATTAGGTGGCGCCTATACACTGCTTCATCCTATTCACTTCGATGAGCCTTTTGGCCTCTCCGTGATCGAAGCCATGGCCTGCGGGACACCAGTAATCGCGATCGAAAGAGGGAGTATGCCGGAGGTTGTTGCTGATGGGAAAACAGGCTTTCTGGTTACCAGTGTAGCAGAGATGCTCGCTGCCATTCCTGAAATCGGCCGGATCGATCGCTGCCAATGCCGCAAGTGGGTCGAAGAGCGATTCAGTGTGAATCGTATGGTGGATGATTACATCCGAGTCTATAAGGGAGTCCTGGCGCGCAGCAAACAGGAAGATATACGAATTTGATGTCATTTTGCATTGACGCTGCCTACCGCTTCGTGATAAACTGTGTCCAACAATTCGATCATCACACGGCGATGATTGAGAGGAGTAAGCGGGCAAACCCCAGATAGAGACGGATGGGCCACAGGCTGAAAGCCCCCACTGGAACCTCCCGCTGAAGGTCGCTCATGAGCCAGCGCGCCGAACTCTATGTTGCGAGACATAGTCAGTAAGCACGTTTCGGGATGCGCCCGTTATTGCGCTGGAGTGCCGCTTGCTTAGCAGGCGGAATTAAGGTGGTACCACGGGAGTTCACCCCTTTCGTCCTTAGATGAAAGGGGATTTTTGTTTGTATGGCAGGTAGTGCTGAGCCTGGTCCAGCAAGGCGCAATTCGCTAACTTACCACTACCTGGCAACACTATGCGAAAACAAGGTGGCACAAGATGACAGACGGAAAAGAAATGCCTAAAACTTACGATTTCAAGACAGCTGAGGAGCGGCTCTACCGTTGGTGGGAGGAGAATGGCTGGTTCAAGCCGGAGATCGCCGGTCAGGATGCCGAGCCTTATGTCATCAGCATTCCTCCGCCGAATGTAACCGGCGCACTGCATCAGGGTCACGCGCTGTTTGTGGCAATTGAGGACCTGATGATTCGTCACGCTCGCATGAATGGGTGCGCCGCGCTGTGGGTGCCTGGTACCGATCATGCCGGAATCGCTACCCAGCTCCAGGTGGTTCGCCAGTTGGAGAACGAAGGCACCAGCCGGGTGGCAGTGGGACGCGAAGAGTTCCTTCGGCGCACCTGGCAGTGGAAAGCTGAGCATGGCGGTCGCATCGTCGAGCAGGTGCGCCGATTGGGCGCCAGCTGCGATTGGGATCGCGAGCGGTTTACCCTGGATGACGGTCTGAGTCGCGCAGTGCGCGAGGCCTTCGTGCGCTGGTATGAGCAGGGCCTGATCTACCGCGGCACTTATATGATCAACTGGTCTCCGGGTTTGCAAACCGCTGTTAGCGATCTTGAGGTGGAGCGTTTGGAGGAACAAGGAAAGCTCTACTATTTCAAGTATCGCATTAAAGGCGAAGATACCTATATTCCGGTTGCCACAACACGTCCCGAGACTATCCTGGGCGATACTGCTGTGGCAGTTCATCCCGAAGACGAACGCTATCAGGCATATGTAGGCAAGACGGCGTTGGTCCCGATCCTTGGCCGCGAGATTCCCGTGATTGCCGACGAATACGTCGATCGAGAGTTTGGCACTGGGGCGCTCAAGATCACGCCTGCCCATGACCCGAACGACTACCAGATCGGTCAGAAGCACGAGCTAGAGATGATCAACATCCTGAACAAGGATGCCACACTCAACGAGAATGCCGGGCCGTACGCTGGGCAGGATCGCTTCACGGCGCGGGAAAAGCTGTGGGCCGATATGGAGGCCGCAGGTCTGACGATCAAGGTCGAGCCCTACATGCATGCTGTGCCTCGCTCTCAACGCGGCGGCGAGCTGATTGAACCGATGATCAGTACTCAGTGGTTTGCCGATGTGAGCGGACCGGCCGCTGAGGCGCTCAAAGCAGTGAAAGATGGCCGCCTCACCATCATCCCGGAGAGGTTCGGGAAAGTGTGGGAGCATTGGCTGACGGATATCCAGCCCTGGTGCATCAGCCGCCAGCTATGGTGGGGGCATCGAATACCGGCCTGGCACTGCCGGGAATGCGGGCACATTACCGTGACACGAGAAGACCCAACGCAGTGTGCTTCGTGTAGTTCAACTAACATCGATCAAGACCCGGATGTGCTCGATACCTGGTTCAGCTCAGGGTTGTGGCCTTTCAGCACTCTGGGGTGGCCCGATGAGACACCGGATCTGTGCCGATACTATCCCACCACGATGATGGAAACCGGCTACGACATCCTGTTTTTCTGGGTAGCCCGTATGGTGATGATGGGGTTGGCCTTTACCGGCAAAGTGCCTTTCCGGTATGTCTATCTGCATGGTCTTGTTAGAGATGAGCATGGCAAGAAGATGAGCAAGAGCCATGGGAATGTCATCGATCCCATCGAGACAATGGATGAATACGGCACCGATGCGTTGCGCTTCACGCTGCTGACCGGCGCGACGCCCGGCAACGACCTTAATCTGTCGATGGATCGTGTGGCAGCCAACCGCAACTTTGCCAACAAGATCTGGAACGCGGCACGTTTCCTGGTGAGTAATCTCGATGGGGAAACACTGACGGGAACACCTGCGCGGGATGAACTTTCCCTGCCGGATCGCTGGATACTCAGCCGGCTGCATCGCTTGATCGAGAGCGTCAACCGTCTGTTTGACAGCTTCCTATATGGCGAGGCCGGGCGGCAGATCTACGATTTCCTGTGGGGTGAATATGCCGACTGGTACATTGAGATCAGCAAGATTGCGCTCTATGGTGAGGACACAGCAGCTCAATCGCGCACACGGCATGTCCTGACTTATGTCCTCGACCAGTGTCTGAGGATGCTGCATCCCTTTGTCCCCTTCGTGACGGAGGAGATCTGGCAGCATATCCCGCACGATGGCCCGGCTTTGATTATCGCCCGCTGGCCTGAAACCGATGAGGCGTTCTTCAATGAGCAAGCCGAAACCCATATGGGGCTGCTGATGGAGATTGTAAAAGGCATTCGCAACGTCCGGGCTGAATACAATGTTCCACCGGCCAGACGCATCGCTGCGCACATCAGCGCCGGCCAATGGGCAGGGGTACTGGATCAGCATCGGGACGTCTTCACCCGGCTGGCAAATGTCGATGGGGAGACCCTGGAAATCGGTACGGCATTGTCAGAGCTACCCGATCGAGCCGCCAGTGTGACGGTTAGCGGCGCGACAGTCTATCTACCGCTTGCCGATCTGGTCGATCTGGAGGCCGAACGGGCACGATTGGCTAAAGAAATGACGGGGATTGCCCAGCAGATTGAGCGGACGGAGAGCTTATTGGCGAGTGATGGGTTCACCAGCCGTGCGCCGACAGATGTTGTCCAGCGCGAGCGCGATAAGCTGACAAGCCTTAGGGCAACACATGAGGCGATCCGGGAGCGGCTGACAACGCTCGCGTGAGGCAGGAACATGGAAAAGAGCCGAGAAAATGGTGTTTTTCGGCTCTTTTCCATGTTCTATTCGAAGGGCGTAAAGAAAGCTAATGAACTAATAACCGTTTCCCACAGCCGGTCGGCATCCGGAATCATGCTCGGATACTGCTGTTGATCGTATGGGTTCATATTGATCGTGTAGACTGTATCGTTGGCGATCACAACTGCCAGTCGATGCCACCAGGGGCCATCGGTATCAATATAAGTAATGGCCGATCTTCCATCGATTGTTATATCTTGAATGGTATCCAGATCAACCCCCGATGATAAGGGGCCTTGCGCAGCATCACGTGGGTTGGTTGCGCCTGATGCCGGCCCATAAGTTCCGATAACCAGGCTGACCCGCACTTCCGAGAATTCAGGATGAGTGCCTGTTGGCCCAATCTCAAAGCCGCTGGTCAGAAACAGGGGATCAGGAGTAGCATCGACCGGCGCGAGGAAACAAAACCCATGTGCCAGATTGATCCTCATCTGTGTCTCGGCGGTGGCTTGTGGACAGACATCCTCCGACTTGACGATTTCCTTTACCAGTGTGGGCTCGAAGAATACGATGGAATCGGTGACAGTATCCCATGTTTGCCGCGCCAGCGGATCGAGATCGGTGATCAGCCCGAGTTCCGGAGATACCGAGATAGTGTACTGGTGTCCGTTGGCGACCACGAAGACGGTTCTGATCGGTGACCACCCAGGTAGATTGCGCATCATTACAGCCTCCCGACCGTTAACAAGCGTCGGCTCCGGTTGTGGTTTATCCGGGTATTCCCCCATCAAAATATCCAACCACCGGTCAGCGTATTCAGCGGAATCTGACACGTAGACTGCCGGGCCGGTATAGGTAACGGTAAGGCTCACCGAGGCCGGTTCCATCGAATCGGGCGGAAAGGGTGGGCCATACAACCCAACCGAATCACTCGCCCGGCCATCTCCCGGCGGTAGACTCAGCTCAGCCGGGTACAGGAAGCAGAATCCTGCCTCCCGGTTGAGGTATGCCGACGTGCCTTCCCCTGCCTGCGGGCAAGCCGCTGTTGGATTGACGAGAGTGGCTGTGACGGCGTTCTGGGATATTTGGGTAGGCAATTCATCCGGTGTGGCGATCTCGGTCTGTCTGACAGCCGGCGCGTTACAGGCCAGTATCGCCAGCAGCATCGATGCGCTAACAACCATGAAAAGCGTTCTGTGAGACATACTGATTCTCCCCATATAGTGCTATATATCACATCAATAGATGTTGTCCAAGATATAGCACAGAGTATAGCGTGCCATTGGGGCCAAGTTCATCAAACGGGGGAGGATGGGTTTCGTCTTCCTTCCGGTCTTAGTTCAGGGTATCAATTGCCACACACGAACATAATCGATATCAAAATAGCAGGGGAAAACCGTGTCGGGACCGGGAGGCCCCGGCCAGTCACCTCCAACGGCCAGGTTGAGAAGTAGATACATATCTGTAGCTGGGATATATGCTTGCTCCGTAAATCGCCAACGTTCTATACCATCGACCAGCCATACTACCCGATCCGAACGCCAGTCAATGGCAAAGGTATGCCAATCTGTCGAGAAATCTGGGCCAATCCAATCTTCACCAGACGATTGAGCTGTGTCCGGCCCGATAAGATAGTGAATGTGCATCTCGACCCTGTTGGGCTCGCTGCCAAGAAATTCCATCACATCAATTTCGGGCTTCGATGTCAGGTCAATCGGCAGTAACCAAAAGGCAGGCCACAATCCATCGCCACGGGGACTACGAGCCCTGATTTCCGCATAGCCGGTTTGAAAGGCAAACCCCAACTTTTCAGGCTCATCATACCTGGCCGGCCCGGTTGTGACCATTCCGGATGTGTAGGGATAGATTGCGCCATCTTTCGTTTCAAACTCCTGGCTTTGGGCCCGCAACCGTAGAATCCCATTCTGAACCAAAACATTGTTCGGTGTATACCACTCCAGCTCGTGATTGCCCAGGTTAGTACAGCCTTCGTCATCCCACCAATAACATACAGTCCACCGGCTCCGGTCGATTGATTGGCCCTCAAACTCATCGTTGAAGAGCAGTTGCCAGTTGCCGGGTTGTCCTAATGGTACAAACTGGGGTATGTTTGCGGTATTCGATCCTGAGATATTTGTCATTACAGTTGTACTTGGGTGTGACGGAGAGTTCGTCATAGTTGCGGTAGTGTGGGGAGTTGACATAAGAGGATCTATGACTGTCTCAATCGTTGCAATCGTAGGTTCCTGAACATCTGTAATGGGGTATTCGGGTGCAGCAGTGGGTACTAATGGTTCTTTCAACCCAAGATCCAATAGAGGCACAGTGCTACATGCGGCAGTTACTCCTATCAACCAGAAAAACATGATTGCGATCTTTTTGTTGAAATGCAGATGCATCTTATTTCCTTCTATGTCATACAAACCAGGCTCATCTATCACCGTTCCCCGGCAAAAAGTCTCATACGACGAATCGATTCAGTAGATGTGTAAAAGATCGTATTGACTGACCCAAAAATGATGCTCGCACTGCGGTTCCAACGCTAAAGCGGAATCCGGTTGTGTCAGCTCCTAACACGCGACCTAACCGAAACAGTTCACTATTGGGCCCAATGTGAGCATAAACAGTGGTCACAGCACATTTGAACCCACTGCTGTTCAATACCGACACAGCACGCCTGTCGAAATCTTGTGAAGTACCATAGGGATAGGCAAAAAAAGACACAGGATGATCGGTTTCTTGTTCGATCTCTCGGCGCGACCCAGTGATTTCAGAATAAATTTGTTCATCAGGCAATGTAGAGAGACGTTCATGGCTAACAGCATGGCTGCCGAATACGCAGATAGGAGAACTCACCATTTCGCGCACTTCATCCCAATTTAGCATCACATCGGCCTGTAACTGCTCAGTGGTGATCTTTGCCAATTCTCTGACAGTGTCAATTACTTGCTCTCGAGTCTGGGATGGTAAACGGCTAAGTTGGTGTGTTAACCAGGCAAAGGAATGTGACCGCTCGCGCGGCTGGACGAGATTCAGTAGCTTCACACCGTCCGGACATCCCGGATATTCGACGTGAATGGTTTGCACATCCGTCACGTTGAGAATATAGCTAAGTCGGTCTTCCCACTTGATGTCACCGGTGCCAATAAAACCTGTCGACAAAAAGAAGGTGGCAGGAAGATGGTATTGCTGAAGCAGTGGATACGCTGCTGTGAAATTATCTTTGTACCCATCATCGAAAGTGATGACAACAGTCCTCGGGGATAGTTTTCGACGTTGGCGCAGAGCTTCGATCAGTTCACCCAGGGAGATAACTTGCATACGCGAGGAGAGATAGCGGAGCTGTTGCTCAAAATGTGTCGGGTGAACAACAATAGTTGGATCGATTCTGCGTTCAATGTTCTCGCTGACACTATGATAAAATAAAATAAGCGGCATTGTATTCCTGCAAACTTTTTGTGGTATACATTATTCGAGAGCAAAAACCTCTCACAGGCTGAGTGCGGATTATCTGTCCAGCCTGGTTTGTGAGAGGTGTCGCGCGAATCACTTGCAGCGCATCCAGGTGATTTGTTCGTTCTACGTCAGAAATCTGGAGAGTAGACTTTACCGAAAATAGCCTGAGCTTACACATAAAACAAGCCGGTTATTACGCATAGCGAGTCTATTGTCGATAAAGTCTAGTGAAGAACAAAGCGATTCATGAGTAGTTCAAGTCAAGCATTCTACCGCCGATCTAAAGCCACAGTTGTGTTTTTGGCCATCTTCTTGGTGCCATGCTGCGACCCAAGTTTCGTAACTACCTCTTTCATGATCGTGCTTACCACACGCCAGCCGTCTGGTATAGCCCTGAGCTTGGCCTCACCGTGAAGCCGTGGAGCCTCAAAGCTAGGAATCTCCATGATTTTTAACTTGCTGCGCAGGGCATGAATGTTCATGGTTGTCTCGATCTCAAAACCATCTGTATTCAGATCGAGTTGTGGCAGGCAGCGTGACCAAAAAGCATTGTACCCATAGCACAGATCAGTAAAATTGCCTCCAAAGAATATCTTGACCAATATGACAAATCCCAGGTTGGCAAGTCGGCGAATCATGGGCATGTCCCACGTGCCGCCTCCCTGTGCAAAACGGGTTCCCTTGGCATAATCAATGCCTGCCATCAGCGATCCCACAAAAGCAGGGATTTCATAAGGGTTGGTCGAGCCATCGGCGTCTATCATCACAATAATATCACTGGTCGCTGTTGCAAAGCCGGCACGTAATGCTGCGCCTTTTCCTGGTCGTTCTTCTATGATGATTCTGGCCTGAGGACATATATTTTGGGCGACTGTGAGCGTGTTGTCGGTAGATCGGCCATCGACGATGATAATCTCGTCAACCCAGTCAGGTATACGAGGCAGAACATATGGCAGATTTTCTGCTTCATTGAGAGTAGGTATGACAACACTTACGGTTGGCGCATTGCCACTGAATGGTTTAATGTTGTGGGGAACATTTTTTGGTGTCTCGGCAAGAGGCGTGCCGGCGGCAGGAGCAGGCACCATTGATTTACTCGCTACTACAAGGCGATCTGCCCGCTCAATATGGGATTGAACCCGTAACAATAATTCCTCTTTGCGGAATGGTTTTGTAATGTAGTCGTCTGCACCGGCAGCAAAACCTTCCTGCATTGCCTCGATTTCAGAACGAGCCGTCAAGAGAATGACAGGTACGATGGCGCCATGTAACATATGCCGTAATCGTCGGCAAACCTCGATACCGGACATGCCTGGCATCATCATGTCCAAGATTACCAAATCGTACCGGGAATCCTCAAATGCCTGTAAAGCTTCCATTCCATCTAGTGCAACGCTAGTATCATAACCAGCCTTCTCAAGCTGGAGCCTTAAGAGATAAGTGGTGTCTATATTGTCATCTACTACTAGAATCCGCCTGGGCATTGTCTTCTCTCCAAAAAACTCAATAACATTAAACGTATCCCCTATCCTTACCCCAATCATATTCTCCAGGTTTTGGTGACATTAGCGTCGGATACATCATAATGGCCTATGTTCACAAAACCTGATCCCCATCAATATCAGATAGAATAATATTGACGACTTTGTGCTTTTTGCACAATAGGGCTTTTTACTTATTTTTCCCAATAATGCCGTGATGAGATTGTCTGTGAAGGTATGGGAATCTGTACTGTGATGATGCAACATTTTTCATGATAGTATGCATATTGGGAATGCGCAAATCCAGCACGAGTTCATCAAACTAAACCATGCCGGATTGCGCTATCCCACTCTCTCTTCCTGTACGGCTAACGTGATATGCGTGTCCGCAACACCCATACAAGTGCAACCAGGCCGATAATGAGCGGTGGTACTACAACGAGTGCAACAAGCTGTCCAGATGGGAGAGGTAATTCGGGTTGCGGCTGCATGATTTCCGGTGTCGTCATGGGCATCGCTGTGACCATGTTTTCCGGCTGTTGTACTGGTGATTTGGTTGCTTCTATCAATACAGTTTGGCCTGATGCGCTATAGATGATATGAGGGCCTTGCTGTGGTTCGATGATTGCCAAAGAGCCAGATTGCTGAACAGGAGGTGCCGCCGCAAACAAAGCATCAGCCGCACTTTTGAACGCCTCTTGAGAATTCCCGGTAACCACTAATGTTGTTCTTTCAGGGTTCCAATACGACGATATTTCAAGCAAGACTCCCATCAATGGGTTACTTAATGCTTCTGTCGCCAGCCGTGTGACATCGGAATTAAAACTTTGCAGGAGCTTGCCGACTAGAGGTTGACGCTCAGGTGAGCCCAATATAATCAAGTTAAAATCGGCTAGAGACGCTTCTAAAGTCTCTGAGTATGTCACCATGGAGAGATTGGAAATCACTAAGTTAAATCGCCCCAGCGAGGTCGCCAAACTTAACCCCTCCGCGATTTCATCTGTTGTCGCAGCGGCGGGCAAAATGATGTTGGTAGGCGGATCATCAGAGCTGCTACCAACGAAAGGATAGGGGAATGCCAGCAGATCTGGGATTGGCATGATATGGTGTGGTGCATACAAGGTCGAATCAGCAGCAATCACGGATATCCAGGCGGCACTCGCATTAGATGGTTGGCAATTTATCAGGTCTAGAAAATTTCTTGCCGATATTCTGATATTCATTGTCTGCGCCCGACTGCCGGACACCAGGGTATCACGCACTCTGTCAGGCAATGGAAATGTCACAGTCTTTGATGTATCGCCAATATCAATCGGAAAAACACCGATCGGCTCACCGTTGACAGACACCGTCACATGAGAATCGTCGGTCAACGCTGTGCTATATGTCATGTGCAATGTAACCTGGGAACCAGGCTCCAATATCCAGCCTGGTGGCAAACGGAAGTAGTAACTGGCTTCAACCAGTCCCATTCCATCCAACACCACATCACGAAAACCAAGGTCGCTTAAGGATGTGGTATCTGAAAGCCATGGTTGCTGCGCCGATTCTATTGGGTTAGTAGCCAATCTATCGATCATCACAAGTTGCGACTGGCCTGTCAAAGTTGTGTAGGTTGTGTTATCGGCAAAGGCCTGACCAGCCAAATCAAGTCCAGCCTGATCGGTACCACTAACCAGCAGCATCTTGCGTGCCGGGTTCCAGAGCGAATTAAGGATTTGAATTACCGCTGTATTTCCGGCAACTTTGCCACCTTCTGGATACTCAAATTCATTTTTATTGAGATGCACTGGGAGAGACGAAGCTAATACTTCAAACATCTGATTCTTATCAGGGAGACCAACTATGACCAGGTTGGCCTGTGTCCGCTCTATATCGGCAAGACTACTGGCTGTTCGAGCCTGAAACGGAAAAATGCCGCTGCCGGTCTCGCGGCCTAGCCTGGCAGCAACGCGAGCTGCAACTGTAAGGTCAGACGCATCAAAATCATCGGGCAGAACAAATATAACGTCTGGGGGAGCATCAATTGAGTTTTGGACGACAATAGCAGCCGGCAGATCCGCCAGAGTGGGGTTAAATATATCTTCATCTACTACCAACTGTATCTTTGTTGTATTTCGAACTGTAAACCACTGTCCAGGGTTGTCAGCCTCTGGACAGTTTATGTCACCAGCCAAAAACAGGCGAACATCAAAACGAAGCTCCAGGTTTTCTGCGTTAAGTCGATCTGGAGGCACTTCGAACCCAATCGTGTGTTCCTGGCTGTCTACCACAGGATGAATACTGGTGATTGGGAGACTGTTTGCTGAGATTGTCACCGAGGTGCGCTCAGTATCCAAAAGCGGAGAGGCTTGATAGACAAGTGTAACCTGAGCAGGATGTCTACGGAGCCAATTGGAAGGCAAGGGAAAATGGATTGAGACTGAGTTATCTAACCCTGTAATGGTGACATCTTCCATACCAAGAGAAGCCATTGTCAACGTACCGGGCACTTCCTGGTGGCTCAAATCATAAGCATGAGCAGTCTGGTTTTGACCAATAATCAATACAGCAAACAGCAAAACGAGCTTTCCCAATAGCCTTATGTTCATGTCAGTGCTCTCCTATGAAGCAGATCATATTCCTGCCGGAATACTCTCCTCATATCAGGGTTTGTCGACATTGATACGGTAAAAGACATTTCAACGATAAAGAACGTCAACAGCCCTTGCGTATATCCACATCAAATCATGTAAAAAATGGCCAAATAACCAGCATACCACATTTGAACAAACTGTGCGCCAGAAGAACTCCCCATAGGGAGTCTGTGCGATGCACAAACCAGGCAAACAGCAGGCCGAGTACTCCCATAATTAGCGCGTATGCAATGGATAGCGATCCTAAATAAGCTGTAAAAAACAGTATGCTTGCACAAAAGACACCATAGTTCCCTAAGGAACGATACAAAGCTGTTTGAAGGACGCCTCGAAAAAACACTTCCTCAACACTGCTGGAAAACAATGTAATGACGATGATTCCAAGTGTCATATGGGGTAGCGTTGGCGACGAAATTACTGGTTCCGGACGCATAATTAGAGTCCCAAGCAAGCCCATGGGCCACCCAACCAGGCAAAACAAAAGCTGCCAATGGATTTGCTTGATGTTGACACCCATTTTGAGTGATACAAGCGTCAGCCCACCGATACGAGAGATCATAAAAATACCGATCCAAAGAGGCAAGCTGACTGTCACATACTGAAACAAGACAGGCATGTCACCAGCCGGTAATCCCAGGCTGGTAACCCGCATAAGCGGGTACAATGCCAATGGTAAAAGAGTCGAACGATACAACTGCTCTGTGTCAGCAGCATGAAGGGTAAGCACAATCAGAAGAATACTATGCACCGCCAGAGCAATCAGCGGCCCAGAATATATTGCAATAATTTCCGTTATCACAATGCCTGTGATATATGCAGAGATCAGTAGTCTCAACTTACCTGTCTGGCTTAATCTACCTGAGGTGTTGGAGAGCGATTTTATCATGGTAATCTTAGGGCCCAACCGGGGTATTGAGCATGACCATCAAGTTAAATCTCAGTGCTATCACAATCACGCACAGAGCCACAAGCGGATACGTTACTGTATCTAGGATTTTGATGTATTGGATAGCCCGACTTCCTCCGGTTGCGCTTAAGAGTGCTCGGATAATAAGAATGATGAGGCAACTCAGTACAACAACAAGGCTGAGCGTGCTGATGAGAACAACATCCTCCAGGGAGTTGGTGGTCATTGCATTGATTAGCACAGTCATTGAGACACCTCAGATGGTCGAGTTAGTACCTCATGTCGTGAAGCTATCCATATGCGCGTAAAGGAGATCGTAACGCCCATCCAAGTGATTGCCAGGATAATGAACACACCTTGTTTATAATCCCAGATCCCACCGTATAAGAGGGCCAATGATACAAGCGTGTCAATGGACATACTCAAAGCAATTGCCAGTATCCAGCGCGCAGAGGCCTGTGCAATGTGCAGCGATTGGAGATAGGCCATACCCGGACACACCAGAAGACACCACAGTGTGATCACTACACGACCAGGGCTACCGTTCCCTGCCTGGATTGCTACAATCAGCAATCCGGATGAGACCAAAATAATCACTAACCAGATCGTTTGCCATATCATCAGGGTTCTCCTGAGGGTTGTTTGTTAAGCACAAAGATAACAACATCATGGTTTTGAAAAACAGGGATGAATCGATCTGAAGCTCGCAAGGCTTGCTCAATTCGATCCAATTCGCCAGGAGGTAGATAGCCTAGCGCATCACTGGCAATCGCCTGACTTCGGGTAAGAATTAAATAAGTAGCAGTGTAGCTTGGGTTGTCTAGCCATCGCGATAGCACTCCAACAGGGTCTGCCACCACTGCGTCACGCGATTCTTTCGGTTCCGATGTGATAGGAACGGAGACAAAGTATTCGTAATTACGGAACTGGAACGGATAATTGGTTGAACCTGTGATCAGGAGTGTGTTCTGTGGCGCAAAGTCAATCAAATAATTTGCCCCAGCAATTTCATCTTGAGTAAAGCGATACTGTCGGTCTTTTCCCAGGTTGGCAAAGAAATATCCGATAAGAAACAAGGTGCATACAATATATAGTGCGCCCAACCAAAGCCAGCCTCGTTGGGTGTGTTTTGATGGATAGAAAAAAGATGCCGCAAAAAATGCTATCGAAGGTATTGTAAACAGGTATACTCGAAAGAGTATTTCTCCCCCATAGGCATTGCCAACAGGAATGAGCGTAGGGCCTACCATGAGCATGATAGCAGCAAGATCGATAGAGCCGGTTGTCAGTCTCCGAATGCCTCCCAAAAAGGCCAATAGCCAGATCGAGATGGTCAGGATGCGGCCAATCAGGGCCACGAGACTTTGCCCAGGGCTGGTTGTGTCTACGTCGATAAGATTCGAGCTGACATTTCCAGAGACCTGTCCTGCCGAATCGATGATATCCTGGATGTTATTGCCCAGAAATCGGGTTGCCACAAACAAAATCCAGGTTAAGGTCAGCAAGATGACGATAGCCGGAAGTCCTCGGGTATTGATCTGACGGGCCAGAGAAAGAAACAAAATTGCACCTATTAGCATGACCGGTGTTAACTGATGGGAAGCCACAATGGCAAAGGCCGCCAGAATAGTCAGAGACATCAAGACAACCCTTGTGAACGAATCTGACTTTTCGATCTCAACAGCGCCAGTACGAGCACGATCCAGCAGCGGTTCAATGAGGGACAGGCCGTGCCGGACAAGAGGCCATTGAGACACTTTGGAAGGCTGGAGTGTTAACGATGAACGAAACCAGGTCAAACATACTCCCACGACAACAAGATAGAGAAAGTATGCCATTGCTTGAGGACAGTAGTAATCTTGTCCAATCCAGTTAGTCAAGAAAAAGATGAGAATACCCAACCAGGACAGCCGCCGATCATCGGTTAATGTCCGATAAACCAATAACAACGCGCCGAAAAACAGAATGTCGAAGAAAACTCCCGCCCAGACTGCCAGAATGAGAGGACTGTCCAGCCCGGCAACTTCGGTGATCAGAGCGCTGAGGGTAAAGAACCCTGGCCAGTTATGGTACGCATCCAGATTCCTGATTGCCGGGTTGACCGACTGGTGTCGCATAATGTAATCGACAATACCAACATGCTTCCAAGCCCACGAATAACGAAGTGTCCCATACAAAAGGGGTGGTGTGCTTTGAATCATCACGATCAAAGCAAGGATATGCAGCGCAAGTACGGCATCAGGAGCATCATTACGGCAAAGCAACACACAGAAGCTGGCAATCAGAGCGAATAGAGCTACAAAGTATGTTATTGGCAAGACAGACAGGAGCCCAATATCATTCATGGCGTCCAAGTCTACGTAACGAAGAGATAATGACCAAATGACAACAGCTACTACCAGGACGGCTAGGGACCATCCCCATCTCTTCATATGGCCAAGGAGTGTCGTCCAGGAAGGAACCCCTTGTTGGACAGCCAATTTACTATGTGTCATAGATAGAACAGGACACTTTCTACATTCCTGGAAAGCCAGAACCAGCTATTTGCATAGCGTTCTGCTTTTTTAAGGTTGCATGACACATGATGGAGCCAGGTTATTAGAAATATAATGCGAGGCGATGGAGCATTCCCATCACAAGAAAGTGAGCTTGTTGCCAGCATCTCACATCCCAGTTCTGCCCAACTATCCTTTTCTTTATCAAGGAATCTTAAAATCACGTCGCCGATTTCCTTGTTCTGAACGCGAAGCTGTGTGCTCAAATACAGCCATGCGAGATCGATCTGTGGAAGTGCCTGCTTACTCGCAAGCTCCCAATCTACAATCCCAGTTATCTGATGGGTGGTGGGTTCGATGAGAATGTTCTCTGGCGCGAAATCGCCGTGGATCCAGCTTGTAGTCATCACCTTGTCACGAAGTGCGGATTTCAGCTCATTTCCAAGACGCTCCAGAGAGTGGAGGTTTCCGCTGGTTGTTTTGTTCAGTGCCACCCTGACGATTTCAATGGGCATATCAACCCATTCAGCCAGTATTGTATCATCGATCGTGATTACCTGTGCAGTTTGGTGATGAAGTGGTTCAATAGCACAGGATGCATTCGATAGAAATGTTCCCAACGATGGGCCTGGCGCGATGGACTGTACACTGCTTGTTCCAGGTAGCCGAGTTTCGGCCACATAGACTTGCTCCCCTAGCTTTCCATGAGCAATGACTTGTGGCAGCAATGCTCGCCATGCGCCTAAGTTTTGCATCGCCTGAAGCTCCTGGACGATCGTGCGATGGTGTGTCAGGCTGCTTGCTGAGGCCGGTGATCCGGATATTTTCAAAACGGCTACTGGTTGCCCAGGTATCCCAAGGTGGAATCCGATGCCATCTTTGACAATTGGTAGAGCATCAAGAAGCTGCCAACCAGATGCTTCTTGCCGGCCGCTCTGACGTTGGATTTCTTGAAAAATCATGGTGCTAGAGGCTGCAATGCAAGCCCGATCGCGCTCTGATTGCTGCATGATGTTCGCTTTTACGTGCTGCCAAATCCAAACTACAGCCGTTAGGTTTATCCGCCCAAGCCAGAGCAAACGCATCTCAGTCAAAAGCAAAACCGCAGCGACCACTGATTGGCTCGCCAGCCAGGCTATCCCGACGCCTGTGATCCCCAGTGGACCAAGTAGAAAATAGCTAAGTCCAATCACCAAGACACACATTGTCACCATGACACCCAATAGCGCTTTCATGCGGACTCTGACGCGCTGGATATTACCATAAAGAGAAGTGACTACATTGGGAATTGCTGACAGGCTCAGCAAGCGAAGCAGAGTAGCTCCTTCAGTAGAGTATTCTTCGCCAAATAACTGCAAAAATAGCGGCGCGCCGATGACAATCATAATGACAACAGGGATAACGAAGCGCAAATTCTGGACGAGCATCTTATAGCTATAAACATTGAGCTTTTCTTCGTCAACTGCCGCTTCTACAATCAACGAATTACCCATATTGCTGGGGATAAGATAGAGAGCATAGGCTATTGTCCAGGCCAAATAGAAATAAGCCGCGGGTGCTGCCCCAGCGCGTTCTAGAACAACCAGTGGAAGCAGGTCTACTGCTGCCATCATCACCAAAGAGGTCATAAAATCACTGCCGGCAAATATCGCGCCACGCTTGAGGCTGAGAGGAGTTTCAATATCAGTATGGGCATATATATGTTTGGGCATTAGTCGGGCAAATATCAGGATGTTCATAGCAGGTACTATCACGATGACAGGCAGCGTCCAGGAGAGAAAAACGCCATCATGAGGGTACCCTGTGGCCAGAACAATCAGCAGCCCAACTTTGAGCAGCGCGAAGATCAGGTTTTCGACAGGTACCCACAGCGCCTCGCGTAAACCGGTCAGCACGCGATCCTGAAGAGCAAAGATACACCAAGACAGTGTGGCTACCACAAACCATACCCCAAAGCCAGGGCTTACCTGAAGAAAGTCCAGGGTAGGTGCCCAGACAGGCTGGCCTAGCACAAAGATCGTTCCGGTAATCGCCGCAGCCCCTAGACTTACTCCGTAGGCTAAGAGTACCAACTGAGGCGTTTTCCGGCCCGCTGTTGGAATGAACCGATTGAGAATACTGCCCATGTTCAACATGGCCATGCTTGACAGAAATGTCATGGTCGAGATCAATGTCGAGCTGATGCCGACCACTTCAGCATCATACCACCGTGCCGCGATAATCCAGTACAACAGGCCAATGGCTGATGTAAGAACCGAGCTTGCCACGAGAGCATACCCGTTTCGATAGAGAGGTGTGCGGAGATGCTCAATCAGTTGAGATAACCACTTACTCCATTTAGCATTGTCAGGCAAGGCATTCATATGCGCCGGCTCGATTTCATACAACTCAAAATGGAAGGCATATGCATCCTATCCAATAAATATTGCTTCATTCACAATCTCTCTTCAATCCAATACATACCAAACACGAACATAGTCAACTTCGAAATAACTGGGGAATACTGTATCAGAACCTGGTGGGCCTGGCCAGTCACCTCCAACCGCCAGATTGAGAAGGAGATACATGTTTGTCGCCGGAATGTATTCTTGTTCCTCAAATCGCCATCGTTCAACGCCATCGACCAGCCACACGACCCGATCAGGCCGCCAGTCGATAGCAAAGGTATGCCAGTCTGCCGAAAAGTCAATGCCCTGCCACGATTTTCCCGACGAATCGGCCGTTTCCGGATCAACAAGGTAATGGATGTGCATTTCAAGCATGTCGGGTGCATTGCCAAGGATTTCCATCACATCGATCTCAGGCTTCGAAGTCAGATCAGTCGGCAACAACCAGAATGCAGCCCACAAACCATCGCCTTGTGGGCTGCGAGCCCGGATTTCCGCATAGCCAGTTTGGAAAGCAAAACCGAGTTTTTGCGGCTCGTCGTAACTGACCGGGCCGGTCGTGATCATACCGGATGTATATGGATAAATTTGCCCATCCTCGGTCTCGAACTCCTGCTTCTGGGCGCGCAGACGTAGTATTCCCCCTTCTACCAGAACGTTGTCAGGTGTGTACCACTGCAGTTCATTGTTGCCCAAATTAGTACATCCATTTTGGTTCCACCAATAACAGACTGTCCACCGGCTCCGATCGAGTGCCCGGCCTTCAAACTCGTCGTTGAAAACCAACTGCCAGGTTTCTGTCTGGCCGACAGGCCCAGACGCGCGTATTGCCAAAGTAGGCTCAGGAATATCCAAGCTGGTCTCAGATTGTGTCGTTGTGGAGGTTGTGGGAGCTATTACAGAGGCAGGACGACCAGCAAACAGGACATCCCATAAAGTTGACACTAAGGAAAGCATTGCAAAAGTGGCAAGTAACACCAGCAACCGCCAATACTTGAATTTCATTGGTCTGTTTCAACCTCCTGTCAGATGCCATACATCTGGCCACATCAGATATTGCCATCTGGTGTTTCTGTTGCCTTGTATGCGTCCAGGTTGCCCCATGCCCGGTTTTCCCATCGACTTCTCAGATAGGCAAAGGGGCCACAGAGCAGCCCCAGCCGTTCCAGCCTGTTGAGTTCCCGGGGGAAATCGGTGGGTTTGCCAACATTCTTAGTCGAATTGGGGCTGACCATATGCCTGATACCTTGTGGAAGCTTAATAAGCATATTGATGGCATGACGAGGATGGCGCACACAGGCACGTGTTAGATAGGCTGATAGACCTACGCCGTAACCAAATACCTGTCGGCGGAGAGCCTCATATTCTCTGCGGTGTTGGTGCCATACAATAGCAGCCGGCTCATAAATCAAGCGATAGCCTGCCAGGATAACATCGAGAAACGCTACCAGATCATCACCGCCACGCGCAGATGTCCCCACTCCCATCGCTGTGTCAAAACCGCCTATGCTCTCCACTGCTTCCCGGCTGAATGCCATATTTGCTCCGGAGCCAAATATACCAGCAGCATAGGGATACAATGGGTTATCCTGGCGGTGCTCGGCCATATCGAAAACCTGGGTTGTCAGACCCTTGCTGAAGTTGCTATATTGTTCAAGCCACATCTGGGCCTGGGTTTCCAATTCGGCAGGCATAATTAAACCGGTCACACAGCCTACTTTGTCGGTAGATCTCATTGCGGAAGCAAGATAGAAAAGCCACCGTTCATCAAGACGCAGATCGTCATCGGCAAAGGCCAGAATCGAGCCTCGAGAATGGACAACTCCAGCGTTGTGGGCGCTGGCAAGTCCTGGGCGATCTTCCCGAATGTATCGCACATGAGATAGATGACCATAGCGGGTCCGGATCATCTCCCAGGTCTCGTCGGTGGCCGGTGCATTATCGACAACGATCACCTCAAATTGCGGGTAGATTTGCGCCAAAACGGAATCGAGGGTGGTAGCCAGTTGTGTAGCCCGGTTGCGAGTGGCAATGATGACGCTTGCAAAAGGAGCATTGCCCAGTAAAGCCGCCCGGTGGGCTTCACAGGGGGGGGTGTTACCGGAGCCTAATCCATCTTGCCTTAGCTCATTGTCTGTCCGGAGGTGCTCGTCAATGGTTTGACCCAACTCTTCCTGAATGATTTCCGACAAAGCATCCGCCCGTAGCACAGGCTCCGACGGCTGTACCCGGACAATTCCAAGTGGTACCCCATGAAGCTTAACTAATATAAAGAATGGCGTTACAACATCACAGTCACCAGACGAATCGACATGAAGGTCAATTAATGTCTGGTCTAACTCAACCTCTACGATACAGACGGGTACAAATTCTGATGGCATTCTGTTTTGAACCGATAAACTAGAGAATCTGCCAAACATAGGCATTAGCAACAGGTTCATATGTTACCGAACTGTTCCCCTTGCCCTTATACGTTTGGAAATAAGCGCGCTCACATATCCGGCGGTTGTGGTCATCAAGCCGACAATGATAGCGATTGCCCGTGCCAAACCTGCAATATCAAGCCTAAAGACTGTGTCGGCAATGCCGCTCAACACCCCAAGTGGCAGTGTGCGGATAGCATAAGTCCGTTCCGAGGCAAGACCAGCCCCAGCCCCAACCTCTCGTGACACAAGCACTTTCGAGATGCCCTCCGAAAAGCAGCGCCGCATAAAATAGCGCCAAGTGGCCCGTTCAGACGGTACGCGATGATAAACAATAGCACTTGGTTCGAAGATTATCTGGGCGGGTGGCCATTTTTGCTGTGCCCGGATACAGAGTTCAGTTTCTTCGCACCCTACAGGAAGCTTGCCGATCCGGCCAATATGTGATTGAAATCCGCCGATATGTTCGAATACATCTTTCCGGAAGGACATGTTACACCCGATCAAATTGCGAATCGGGCTGGTGCTCTGAGGCATCCCTTTGTAAGTACAACCAACTACCCAGTCGAACTCTGATGGGAACCAACTTGGACGGCCACAATCCCAACGGGGCACGACCTGGCCTCCAGCGCCTATGACGTTAGGATCGACGAAACATCCGGCCAGCATCTCCAGCCAATCCGCGGCCGCAGTGGCATCATCATCCATGAAAGCAACGATATCTGCATGAGCATTGTCTATTCCGGTGTTACGTGCTCCTGACAATCCTCTTTCATGGCGATTAGCGATGACCACAACCTGATTAAACCGGGCGGTCACCCGCTCCAAAAGTTCCGGCGCATGATCAATCACTACGATGATCTGAACAGGATGGAGGGTTTGACGGGCTAAAGAATCAATGGCAGCACAAATATCTTCCCAACGTTCGTCTGAATAAGCACATATGATGACAGAGAAGTCCAATAGTTCAACCTCTACTTCTTACGTATCCCGAAAGCCGATCATTCTTTTGACTGTATTGCGAAGCTTCTGATCCACCTGCGTGATCGGAAATCGCTCGATCCGGTACTCGGCATATTCATAAGGAATGGCCCCAAATTGGCGTTTATACATATCGAGTCGCCCCGATGCACCCGACTCACCTAAGTGATAGTACCGGCAACCTGCCCGGCAGGCTTCCTCTATGGCAAGCTTCTCCAAGAAAACGCCGGCCTGGGTTTTGTTAGCCAGTTCGCGGTTCATAGCACTCCGCGTAGCGTGGGCATTTGTCCCTTGCAAAATAATAGATGCTGCTACAGGTTCTCCGTCCAGGGAAGCGATCCAAATGTGACAAGCATCGCCCAGTATGTCCGCCATCGACTGGAATTTGCGGAGCGGATCGCGCATTTGCCCCCGCCATCGGGCCAGGAACAGAGGCTCATGTTGTTGTTTGGCCCACATCTCAAATGATTGTGTTAGCATTTTGTGAAAGGTTGCTACCAGATGCCCCGTTGTGTCACGTTCGATGTGTAGCCCTGCGCGTTCGGCTTTACGAACTGCCCAACGCGCGCGGTGCTCAAATCGTTTCTCCCAGACTTTCTCAAAACCACCTTCCAGATCAAGCACGTGAGCGAGGCGTGGAATACGCATTGTATTGCGCGGTAATGCTACATTCCATTTGTCTCCATGAAGAGGATTAGGACGGATCGCAATCTGGAAATGATTATTGCTGGAGAGATCAGCAAGGATATCTGCCACATCTTGGGGAATCAGAGGCTCTGAGCCGATCAATCCACCGATCCCCCAGGCATTGGGGAAAGACATTTCGATAGCAAACAATCTGGCCGGCAAACCCTGTCGTTTGACCATCGGCAACACAAACTGTCGTCCATCCGACATCTTGTAGAGTCGACTGGCATCCCGGTAATCATGACACCGGCATAAGCAATCTGTCCACTCAGGTGATTGGGTTACAAGCGCATCCGGATCGCGTTGAATGATCTCATGCCAGATGTCACGCGGTACCGGGCTGATAACATGTTGAATTGTAGTACCCATCGCTCCTTTAACCCGCAACCTTCCCGATCCGTAGCCGGAATAACTCCTTGAGAACCGATAGCGCGCTCTGAAAACAAGTAGACACCTCGGTGGTTGGAAACCACCCCAGGTTGTAATCGATGTAAGGATAC
>JAFGLD010000205.1 GCA_016928235.1 Anaerolineae bacterium
CCACATGAGTGCATCTATGACACTTGGTTTTTTAGCAATTTAGCCTCAAAGTTCGATTAAGCCGCGAATTATCAAATGGTCTCTAAGCCAGAATATCTTGTTATTCATAGACACATCCCTTCATTTCTATTTTGTACGGTTCTCAGTTTACGATAGAATGCGAGAGAGGTCTTGCTGATAAGCGAAACACCATTTGATTTCTCACGCAATCGTGCCGCGAACCGTACAGTCGCGCTCCCAGATCTATTCACGTATAGGGGATGTGAGATAGAGAATACTGATGCGTAAGCAAAGAGTCTCCGTATCAATAGCATTGGTTCGCATCCTGCTGCAATACGCTTCAAGCCGGGGTCTCGATCCATCTATTATCCAGACAGCCACCGGGTTGACGCTGGACCAGCTAGAGAACCCGGATACCAGAGTTCCTGTTGAGCAGTTGAGCAATGTGTGGCGCGAACTGGCACGACGCTCTGGCGATCAGGATTTTGGGCTGCATGTAGGGGAGATGGGGGACAGGCTGTCGACCGGAGGTATCCTCTCCTCCGTGATGATGAACTGCTCTACAGTCGGGAAGGCGCTGGAGAAGCTGGCGCATTATCACGACCTTGCTACAGATTTCGTCCGGCTCCGCTTTAGCCGGCAACGAGGAATTGTCCATTGCGTCTGGGAGCAGGCAGATACAGGTATTCCCCTGGACCGGCATTATGCAGAGGCTGTATTCTGTGGTTTGATTTTCCCGCTGCGACGATTGACGCAAGGGCAGTTACAGCCGGTCGCCATTCATTTGACCCATCACCAGCCGGACGACACGATCGAACATCGACGGCTGTTCGGCTGCCCGTTGGTCTTTGACAGCCCTCGGAACGAGCTGCTCCTCCGTAGTGAAGACTGGGATCGGCCCATCTTGCTGGCCAATGCGCAGCTTCTCAATAAATTGGAGCAGTTCGCGCAAGAAATGCTGGATCGACTGTACCCGCCCAACACCTGGGCCGAGCAGGTCGTCCATCTGGTCAGCAAAAGTCTGGCCTGTGGCGAAAAACCGGCATTAGATACCGTAGCCGGGGAACTGGCGATCGGTCCCCGCCAACTACAAAACAAACTGAAAGAAGAGGGTGTCGCTTATCAGACGCTGCTGGATGACGTTAGAAAGGAAATGGCACTCAAGTATCTGAGCGAGCCTCATATCACTGTCTGCGACATTGCTTTTCTACTCGGCTTCTCAGAACAGAGTGCCTTCAACCATGCTTTCAAGCGCTGGACAGGAGCCACTCCTGGGGATTATCGCAGATGATCGAACCAGCGGGTGACTGCATCCATGAAATCATCCGGGCACTCTTCCTGCGGCACATGCCCGCACTCAGCGATGACCTCTAGCTGAGCGCCAGGGATCTTTCCGGCCAGATCCTCGTTCGCCGCTGTGCCCAGCACGCGATCATCATTCCCTGTGATGACAAGGGTTGGCACAGTGATGGCCTGGGCATCCAGTATCGTTTCGAAGGGCTTGGCCGCTGCCAGCAACTCCCACAGACCCCGATCCCAGTTTTGGATGTGCAGCATGGCCATATAGGCATCGGTATCTTCCACCTGAATTCGGGACGGATCGTGCCAGGATTTGGCATACAGCTCCATGCCAAACTGCTCCACCTGACTTCGCAAAAACAGCGGTCCCAGACGGCGCATCTGAGGAGTGGCAAACAACCAACGTATCGCATCAGGAAATCCATGGCTGGTTTGTGCCGGCGCGGCCAAAATCAGCGCCTGCACCCGATCGGGATGGCGCTGTGCCGTGAGCATAGCAATCGATCCTCCCATTGAGTTCCCCACCAATATCGCCTGTGAGATGTTCAGCTCATCCATCAAGCCGATCAGAATGGCCACCTGCGATTCATAGCTGTACGGACTTTCACCCTCCCACTCACCTGGCATGGGGCGAGATGACAGGCCAAATGGCGGCCGATCATAGGCGATGACCGTGCCTATCCTGGCCAGTGACTCGATGACCTCGTGCCAGGTGTACGTATTGGCCAATGTGCCGTGGAGCAGAATAAAAACAGGCTCCCCCTGACCATAGCGTTCGTAGTGAATACTCACGCCGTTGATGGTCATGAATCGGCTATCGGGCCCGGCGAGAGCCTGCGGAGCCACGGAACCCGGAACCGACTGATAGGGTATCAGCAGCGGGCCAACCAGGCCGAACAGCATCGCGATTGCCGCCACCACCCCAAACCACTTTATAAACCGATTTCTTCTTGTCATAGCTTTCCTGAACCTGTGATTGTTTTTGGAGGGCTCGGCTGAATGCAAGCAACAAAGCAGCCCAGCTTCCAGAGGCTTTACTATGGCGAATCGTACAATGCTCCGGCGGTCCTGTCTTGACGAAAAGCGCATTGGGGATTGATGTTTCGCGTAATGCTGGTGAACGGCAGATATATCGGCGTACTGAGTATCGATTGCTTGTGGAGCCTGGCAGACACACCTGAGTGCTTGACGCCAGAGCTGTTCGCTGATATCGTGCTATGAAAGAGTGGCCAATCTATTCATCATGGATGGCTTGTCACGCATCATCGCTTTTGAGGAATGACTGTTATGCTCAATGTACTGCTGGTTGAAGACAATCTGCGACTTCAAGAGGCCTTGGCTGCGGGTTTCATTGCTACAGGCAGGGTGTCGATTGCCGGGACATGTACATCCGGCGAAGATGCCTTGAGTTTCTGTTTGGGCGGCAATCCGGTCGATGCCATCCTGATGGATGTCGCGCTGGCGGGCGATATGAACGGCATTGAGGCAGCAGTGGCCATCCGGCGCGAGTTTCCGCGTATGCCGGTGGTCTTCTACTCGATCCAGGATGACGATGATTACTACCGAGCCTTCCGCAAATCGGGTATCCTGAGCCACTATGCATATGTCAGAAAATCGAACTACCTGCTGCCGGAGATGATCCTTCCCCTATTGGAGGATGCTGCCGCCGGGCGCAGCTTGATCGATCCCGATATTGAGACGCGCGTGCACGAAGTCCGCCACATGGATGAGCAGTCGCCGATGGCCTTGCTGGAGCCCAACGAGCAGGCCGTCGCCCGGATGCTGGCTCAAGGCATGACCAACGAGCAGATCGCCGCGCGGCTGGGTTTCCAGGATAAGCGCACTATCAGCCGCACCAATGGCCAGATTTACGCTGCTTGGGGTCTGGCTGCCACAGCCACCGACGAGAAGACAGCCCGGGCACGGGCCGCCATCATCGTCCACACCGGACGCCTGATACAGTGGGATGAAGACGGCACCGCTCGCGTTCTCGATGAGCGTGGCCAATGGATTGAATGGGAAGGATAGATTTCAGACCACAGATTTCTAAGGAAGCACAAAGAGTGTTCTGGCGGATATAGCTGTTACTGATCACTGAGAACTGATCACTGAGAACTGTAGTTACTCATCACCCATCACCCATCACTGCTTTTGAGGACTTTCCATGACCGGCATTCTGCTTCTTGATTGGGCCCTTCTGTCCGTCTCGCTGTTCGATACCATCTTGCCCTTGTGGCTGGGCCTGACCATCTTGCTTAACGCCGACCGGCGCAGCTGGGGTGTGTGGGTGATGGGCGGTGGGTTGGTGACGGCTTCAGGTTTCTTTGTCAGCCATACAGCTATCTTGGGTGGAATGTTATCCTTGAGCAGCCAGGCGCTCGATTTCTGGTGGCATGTGGGCTGGATACCGATCGTCATCTCTCCCTATGCCTGGTATGTGGTGACATTGTGGTATACCGGATTCTGGAATGATAAACAGTCACCGCTGCGCCGGCGGCACATGCCCTGGCTGGTACTCTCCGGCGGTCTGGGGATGTTCTTCTTTGCGCTGATGATTGCCATCAGCCCCTTGCCCTCTTACACGCAGATTGCTCAGTTCGACCTGTCATCGGCCTGGATGATCGGGCCGATGCCGCTGGTGTTCATCGTTTTCCCGATCTTCATCGTGCTGTGTATCTTGCTGTCCATCGACGCGCTGCTGCGCCCGTCACCGTCCGACCGGTTGATGGGTGAACTGGCCCGCCGGCGTACCCGCCCCTGGTTGATCGGCACGGCAACGATGCTGCTGGTGGTCAGCCTGCTCGTGACGGCTTTTGTGTGGTGGGTGGTGAGCAGTACCCGCGAAGGTACACCGCTCATTGTCAGGCTGCTCACCGCCAACTCGGCTATCTGGTTCGACCTGCTGCTGGCGACGCTGATTGCCGTCACGGTGGTCCTGTTGGGGCAGGGGATCGTCTCTTATGAGGTGTTCACCGGCAAGACTCTGCCGCGCCGGGGATTCTTCAGGCATTGGCGCAGCGCCGTCATTCTGGCAGGAGGATACTCGATAGTGATCGGTCTGGGGGTAGCTGGTGGTCTGCGACCTATCTATACCCTGCTGATCACGGCCGTGCTGATGATGGTCTTCTATGCCCTGTTTAGCTGGCGATCCTTTGTCGAGCGTGAAGAGTTTATGGCGCGGCTGAGGCCCTTCGTGAGCAGCCAGCATCTCTACCAGCACCTGATCGAGCCGCAGAGTGAGGCGGGCAAACGTGCCACGGGATTGTTCGATGCGCTGTGTCGCGATGTGCTCAGTGCGCGCCGGGCGCAGTTGGTACCGGCAGGCGTGCTGGCGCCCCTGGCCGGGCCACCGCTAGTCTATCCGGCGGGCGAACCCGTTCCGCAGCTCTCCCTGCCGGCCAATCTCTTCGCCGAGACACGAAACGAAGTTTCGTCGATGGGCTTTGCCGCCATCGACCCGTCGCTGCATGGTGGGTACCATTGGGCGATCGCGCTGGTCACCGAGCGCGGACTGGTTGGCATGTTGGCGCTCGACGTGAAATGGGACGGCGGCCTGTACACCCAGGAAGAGATCGAGATCGCCCAGGCCAGTGGCGAGCGGCTGGTTGACATGCTGGCCGGTGAGGAGATGGCGCGCCGCCTGATGGCGCTCCAGCGGCGGCGGCTGGCCGAGACCCAGGTGGCCGATCGACGCACGCGCCGCACCCTGCACGATGAAGTATTGCCCGATCTGCATGCCGCCGTGCTCAGCCTGAGTAGCTTACCCGGCAAAGAGCCCACCGTGCGAGCCACCATCCAATCGCTGGTCGATATGCACCATCGGGTATCCGACCTGATCCGCACGCTGCCCGGCAAAGCCTCGCAGGTCAGGCGAGATACCAATCTACTGGAGACCCTGCGCGAGATGGTCGAGGATGAATTCGCCGGGGAGTTCACGTCGATTGCCTGGCAGTCCCCACCGGGCCTGCCCCGGCTGGAGCCTTTTGCCCAGGAGGTGATCTACTATGCCGTGCGCGAGGCCGTCCGCAACGCTGCGCTGCATGGCCGTGGCGACGATCCGGGGCGACCGCTCAAATTGAGCATCGACGTCACCTGCAACAGCGAGCTGTCGATTGCCGTCACCGACGATGGCGTCGGGATCAGCTACCTGCCGCAGCCGTCACCCGCGGGCGGGGCAGGCGAAGGCCTGGCGCTGCACAGCACCATGCTGGCGATTGTCGGCGGCACGCTGATCGCCGAGCCCGCCGGGGAGCACGGCACGAGGGTGATCGTCAGGTTGCCGGTGGTGAAATAAATCCAAAGACCTCACCAATTTCCAAATGAACGTCAGTTCATCAACCTGTGAGGTCTAATGGGAGAGTAGAGAAGCAGATGAAAACCTTGCAAACCGATAAGACGTTCAAAATCCTAAGCATAACAGTTTATCTCCCAATGTTTCTATGTGCTGTTATGTGCTTTTTATTGTTGGGAGTACCGGTAATTAAAAAATGGAGAGACGAGACCTATTTCTTCAACCATCAAGAACAGTTCGAACAGTTGGTAAATCTGGCAGAACAATATTCCGGTTGCGAGACGAGTATATGCTATGAGCCGCTGCCGGAGTTTGTTCAGCTCGGTTTCAACCATGGTAGTCGGAGTCATTGGTTACTGTGTCATAGCAATAAGCTCGATTTCTTTGCACTATCCACTCCATCTGACAATTACTATGTGTACTCACCCGATCCGGATTTTCCAAATTCTCCTACATGCGGATCTCGTCTCTTAGGACTTGACCGGCTAGATGGACACTGGTTCTTTTCCACAGGGTTTGGCGCGACTGGCCCGTGTTTTTTTGTTTGTGAGATCAAAGAACAGGTCATGTCTGCTCCCGGTTGAGCCTGCTGAGGAGCGCAGGGCGAGGATAATCGTTACGCTGCCGATGAAGGGGTAGTGGAAACCCGCATAGTGGTGTTCAATATCAGCGGCAACAAGTACTGGCTCATCGCCGCTATTCACTATCAATCGACAATTTGGCATGGTTCATAATCGCGAAAAACAGGTTTACAAAATCGTGATCACTTGTGGTATGATTAGCGGCAATCCAGGGTAACAATCCCCGTGGACCACAACTGAATTTGACCCAGTGCTTCTTTCAAAGCGTTCTTTATGTGCTTGTTCCCTATTCCCCAAGTGTAACCAAATTTGTAAAGATGCCTCTCGCTTCAGCAACAAGGTTATTGAAACATGCCGATATTTAGAATCCATACTTCTGTCCCCAACCTTGGTATGGTCTCAGCCATAGTATCTCACTGTACACTATCGAAAAATCAACGGTGATCAGCAAATATTGGCGATCACATTTCTGATTCTTTGACTCAGAGCCAAGGTGAAATCTGTATGGTCAGTTGTAAAGTAATCCTGAAATCAGCGTGAAACTATGGTTTTTCAAAACCTTCTCCGAAGAAAAGGTCGTACATTGTTGGCTGTACTGGGGATCGGCATTGGTGTCGCGGCAATCGTGGCGCTGGGAACCCTGGCCGATGGACTCTCAGTGGGCTATACATCTGTGCTGAGTGGTAGTGATGCCGATCTGGTCATCAGCGAGCCCGATGCTTACGATATCCTCTACAGCACCGTTGATGAAGGGATGAGCCTTGCGTTGCAAGACATGCCGGAGATTGCCGCCACGAGCGCGCTCATCCAGGGGATGATCCAAACCGACAAATCACCCTATTTCTTCGTCTTTGCGTACAGCGAGGACAGCTTTGTCTTTGAGCGTTTCAATATCATCGAAGGCGTCGACCTCTACTCGCGAGAATCGCGCGAGAAAAGCGGTCGCCCGATGCTGCTTGGGGCAGCCGCTGCCGAATCTTTTGATAAAGGCGTGGGTGATACTATGCGTCTAGGTGGCAGTATGTACCGGATTATCGGTATTTACGAGACCGGCGAAGCTTTTGAGGAGGGCGGGGCTGTACTACGTATCGACGATGCCCAGTTGCTGTTAGGAATGCCAAATCAGGTCAGCGCATATTATATTCAACTCGGTGAGCGCATGACCGACCCGGAGCGTGTGGAGAGACTGAAGAGACGCATTGAGACCCATTATCCCAATATCTCGATCAGCACCACCGAAGATCTGGCAAGCAGCACCACGATGTCAGAGGCTATTGAGGCCATGGTTTGGAGCATAGCCGCACTGGCTATTCTGATTGGCGGGATCAGCATGATGAATTCTCAATTGATGTCTGTCCTGGAGCGTACCCGCGAGATTGGTATTTTGCGGGCAGTCGGCTGGAGTAGCTGGCGCGTGATGTGGTTGATTCTTTCCGAATCGATCATGGTTGGCCTGCTGGGAGGCATACTTGGTATTGGCCTGGGCTGGGGAGTGCTGCGAGCTTTTTCCGGCATGCTTATCATGTTTGGCGCCGCGGCCGATCCGCAGACTACTCAGATCGTACAAGCTCTAATGGTGGTGCTTGTTTTAGGCGTTCTAGGCGGTGTTTATCCGGCTTATCGAGCCTCACAGCTCCAGCCTATCGAGGCACTGCGTTACGAAGATGGATCCGGTGGCGGTTCTACGCGGTTGCTGATCGGCGGAATGGCGACACGCAACTTGTGGCGACGCAAGACTCGCACCCTGATGACCCTGGGGGTAATCGGTATCACCATTGGCGCGATTACGCTCTTGAATGTTGTACTCGACGGTACCGAGGGTCTGGTCGGCGATATGTTCGGTGGTGCTGAGATTGTGGTGCGTGAAGCTGATGTAGCTGATACCAGCATGTCGTTTGTCGATCAATCTGTTGGGGACAATATCGCGCGTCTGCCCGGCGTCGAAGGTACCAGTGGCATCTTATTCACTGCCACCATGTCCGAGCAGTTTGGCATGTTCCTCATCTTGGGGTATGACATACGCCAATCGGCCATACAAGATTTTACCATAGTCGAAGGTCAGGCCATCCGCAATAATGGGCAGATCATGATCGGCAAGCAGATGGCAGACGCCCAAAATATTCGGGTGGGTCAAACGCTTGAGCTTGGTAAGATACGCTATCGTGTAACCGGCATTTACGGTCATAGTATCTCGGCTTATGAGCTGGGTGGGGTGATTACCCTGCGCGATGCTCAAAACTTCATGGGACGGCCACGCAAGGTCACCTTCTTTTTAATCGATCTGGTGGATCCTGGGCAAGCTGATGCACTGGTAGAGAGCATCAATGCCGGCATTCCTGAAGTCCATGCTGCCGTGGCTGCTGATTTTGCCAGGCAGGCTCCTGACATGCAGGCATCACAAGGAATGTCGGACGGCATTGCGCTGCTGGCCATCGTAGTGGGTGGAATTGGTGTGATGAATACGATGCTCATGGCTGTACTCGAGCGCACCCGTGAGATCGGGACGTTGCGTGCCCTAGGCTGGACACGTCGTGCTATCGTCGGGCTGATCCTGCGTGAAGCCGGAATACTTGGTTTCGCAGGTGGCATCACCGGGATTTTGATTGCCTTTGGGCTTTACCGCCTGTTGCTTCTAATACCGACCTACGGCTCCATGCTCCCGGTTAATTGGACGGTCGAGGCATTTGCCTATTCAATTGGTTCTGCGATTGTGTTGGGTTTGCTGGGCGGCTTATACCCGGCCCTACGGGCTACTCGCATGCAGCCCATCGAGGCACTGCGGTATGAATAAGGGATATGGGATATAGAGCAGGGTAATTGGGCGATTGTTTGAATGGTTATCGGATGTTTACACGACAGATTATAAATCGGTTACCGGGAAGCCAATCCCAAAGTGATGGTAGAGATATGACACAGGAATTTGTAATCGAAACACATGAACTGACCAGAGTGTATGGGGATGGTGTGCCCATTCACGCATTGAACAGTGTCAACTTACAGGTGAGACGCGGCGAACTGGTGGCCATCATGGGACCCAGCGGCAGTGGTAAGAGCACACTGCTCAATATGATCGGCGCACTCGATAAGCCGACCAGCGGGCGGGTTTATGTCAATGGGCGCGACCTGGCTACGGTGAAAAACAAGGACACCTTTCGCGGCAAGGAGATCGGGTTTATTTTCCAGCTCCATAATCTAATCCCCACACTGACGGCCCGTGAGAACATCGAAATCCCCATGGTTGGGCATACCGGACCCGGTAAGCGCCGCAAGCGCGCTGAGGAGTTGCTCAGCATCGTTGGGCTGGGCGACCGGATGGGGCACCTGCCAAGCCAGCTCTCCGGTGGGCAACGGCAGCGAGTGGCAGTTGCGCGCGCATTGGCCAATCATCCCCCATTGGTCCTGGCCGACGAGCCTACCGGCAGCCTCGATTCGAAATCCGGGCAAGATCTGATGGATCTGATTCGTGATCTAAACGAGAGCCAGGGCACTACCTTCCTGATCGTGACACATGCCGAATCGGTGGCTCGTCAGACCGGCCGAATTATTGTGATGTCAGATGGGCAAATCATCCACGAGGATATCGTAGGAACACCATTGCAAGAAGATCTAAAAGTTTGGAAACACTCTGAGCTGGGCCAGATGATCCTCGAAGGAGGCTTACCACAAATCAGCGGCTTCGACCCATCACCGGATGAGTTGCGATCCCTGCAGCGGTTGCTGGGTCAGGGGTAAGCGGTTATTCCTAAGCAGCCGTTTGCCATACGCAAACAGTTTTTACATGTTCCGTTTTATGGCTTACCGGCAACTTTGCCTATGGTGCAAAGTTGCTGGTGTTATCGCATCAGGTTCTGGTCTCGTAGGATGGCCGGGTTCTGTTGCCATTTCCTCGTAGTAGCTGGAGCATCTTTTTCCCGTATAAACCTCAGCAGAACCAGATGTGCTCTCCCACGCGCATAACTCGGAGCCATCCTGGTTCGCTGTTCCTTGGCTGTTGAGGGCTTTCACCTTTGATACCTTGCCGGTTTTAATCGGCGATTCCCACCCAACTTACACAAACCACCCCAACCGACATCAGCCTCACGCTTCAACAAGCCCAATCATGCCATTTCCGGGTCGTACCGATACCTCGCAAAACCTATACATAAACATTTTAGTGAATTGCCACCTTTAAGATATGGCGTTTTAGTAAAAATATCAGTAAAATATTGACAAGCTCTCAGTTCTCTTTTATCATGAGGTTGTATAGGGCTTGTCTAGTCCAGGCTTCTTAATAGAAAATATTTGGCTCTAACCTGATTTATCAGCCCATGCTCGGTCAATTGGTCATAACAATTCCTGGATTCTGGAATAGAGGCATGTCCATCTTGGATGCGCGACGTGCTAGTGCGCACTTCATGTTTGTCATGTTTGCCACACCAGAGACTTATCAATCTCCCTCCTACTTATAAACAAGGTCAAGCACCATGACGCAAACTGCTTTACAGTCTTCAATTGTTGGTTCTGCATTACCGAATATTCCGTGGGAAGATCGAATCTCAGGCAGCAAAGACATCGTCTGGCGATACAGCCAAAACCCGATTATTCCTCATGACCTGATTCCTAGCTCCAATAGTATTTTCAACAGCGCCGTTGCGCCGTTTGGCGATGGCTTTGCTGGTGTCTTTCGTTGTGATGACAAACGGCGGAATATGCAGCTTCACAGCGGCAAGAGCGCTGATGGTATTCATTGGACTCTCAAAGATGAGCGTATCGAGTGGCTTCCGGCTACACCTCAAATCGAAGAGATCAACGATTTCCTGTACGGCTACGATCCGCGCGTGCACTGGATCGAAGATCGATATTATGTGACCTGGTGTAATGGATATCACGGTCCCACGATTGGGGTAGGGTATACCTACGATTTTGAGACGTTTTACCAGATGGAGAATGCCTATCTTCCTTTTAATCGGAATGGTGTTCTCTTCCCTCGCAAGATCAACGGCAAGTATGCCATGCTAAACCGGCCTAGCGACAATGGCCACACGCCGTTTGGAGATATCTACTACAGTGAGAGCCCGGATTTGACGTATTGGGGCCGGCATCGCTTTGTTATGGGCACCACCTCGGGCTGGCAGAGCACCAAGATCGGCGCAGGCCCTATTCCTATCGAGACACGGGAAGGGTGGCTACTTTTTTACCATGGTGTGCTCACCTCTTGCAATGGATTTGTCTATGGATTTGGCGCCGCTCTGCTCGATCTGGAGCAACCCTGGAAAGTAATCTCCCGGGGAGAACCATACCTGCTGGCGCCTCAGGCTCCCTACGAGCGAACCGGAGATGTTCCTAATGTTGCTTTTCCCTGCGCAGCGCTGGCTGACGCAGCGACGGGCCGCCTAGCGATATACTACGGCGGTGCCGATACTGTGGTCTGTCTGGCGTTTGCTTATGTGGACGAGGTGCTCAACTTCGTCAAAGAAAACTCGATGGTTTGAGCATTAGTGAAAGGAGAGAGCATCGACCAAGCCTGAATTCTTACTTGATTCGATGGATGTTTTAGAGATATGTGCAATATTCTCCACACGCGACCAAGAAGGAGGTACGTTTCAATGGAGAAGAGATTCTATCTTCTGTTAGTATTTGTGCTGGTTCTTTCACTGGTGGGGTGCCAACAGGCAGCCGCTACGCTTACCGCAGCGCCTGCGACCGAAGTTGCGGCTGAAGAAGAAGTGGCAACTGAAGCTGTTGAGGAAGAGGCTACCGAGGTAGCTACTGCTGAGGCCGAGGCGGTTACCCTGACAGTTTGGGTGACTGGCGAAGAAGCTGATGGTGGCCAGGTTCAGGCCGCTGCTGATGCTTACACTGCCCAGAATCCCAATGTCATTATCAAGACAGAGGTTGTTCCGTGGTCTGATGCCCATACCAAGATCCTGGCAGCCGCGGCTGCCGGATCTGGCCCTGATGTCATCACGGGCGGTATGTCTTGGGGGCTCGAGCTGGGTCAGAACGGCGGTATGATCGACCTGAATGCCCAGTATCCGGATATCGCTAAGGACATCCAGAGCAAGACCATGCCCAATATCTGGGAAGCCATCGTTCCGGCTACCGGTGAGGTCTATGGTGTCCAGCAGAGTGTAACCGTCAATATGATATACTATCGCACCGATATCCTCGAAGAGGTTACTGGCTCGACAGATACACCCAAGACCTGGGAAGAATTCACCGCCCTGCTCGACGAGCTCCAGGCAGCCGGCTATGATGCTCCGATGCTGTGGCGTTGGGGTAACACCGATTGGCTCGGTTTCCAGAGCATCCTGTATCAAGCTGGTGGTACGTTCTACTCGCCGGACTGCTCTTCGGTGACTGTCAACAGCCCCGAAGGGGCCCAGGCCCTTGATTTCATGCTGAGCCTCTACAGCAAGTACAATACCCCCACCGATGCATGGCCGGATCAGGTAGCGTTTGTCAACGGCGATGCTCCAGTCATGATCGACGGCAACTGGATCGTTCCAGACTTCGATCTGACCCGGCCCGAAATTGCCGGCAAGTGGATACCTGCTGTTATGCCTGCCGGCCCCAGTGGCAAGTCCGTCACTTTCCTCGGCGGCAATATCATCGGCATTATGTCTTATGCGCCTCAGGCGTCCCAGGATGCCGCTGCGGACTTCATTCACTTTCTGTATACCGAGGAAGCTGTGAAGGTACAGGCCGAGTATCGCGCGTCCCAGAAGGGTATCTTCATCCCGCCTTATGATGAGTTCGTTGATATCATCCCAATTGGTGATGATCTGAAGGCTGCCATCATCGAAACTTTGAGTACCGCTTATGGCCCCCCGACCTGCCCGGGCTTCGAAGCCGGCAACCCCGATGTCACCAAGGCAATCCAGGAAGCTATCTTCGGCGAAGCCGATGCAGCAACCGCTCTCGAGAATGCACAGGCTGCTCTGGAAAAGACTTTGACCCAGTAGTAGTTGCTGTGCTGGAGATACACAATTTGAGGTGGAGCGGATTTCCGCCCCACCTCAAGACTTACTCAAGAGGAGTGTCAGATGACAGCTATAGCCAGTGGTTTCGAAGCTGCCGATCCAGAACCCAGGCGCCAATCTAAATTCAGCAAATATCTTCCATTATATGGAATGATGCTGCCGTTCTTATTGTTGTTTTTTGTTTTTACCGTCTGGCCCCTCGTTCGCTCATTCCAGTTAAGCCTGACGGATTATACGGGCATTGCTACCAAAGAAATCAATTTCATTGGGCTGGATAATTATTCGGCACTATTAAGCGATGAACGTTTTCAAACCTCACTCTGGAATATTGGACGTTACGTCTTTTTTACAGTCACCTTAAACACCATTATTGGGGTGATTCTGGCTGTTATTTTACAGGCACAGGGCAAGTTCAATCAGATTGCTCGTACCCTGTTCTTTATGCCTTCGGTGACTGCAGGTCTGGCCACCGTGGTGGTCTGGCAGTATATTTTTCGTAGCGACAAATATGGTTTGATGAATACGCTGGTTACTTCTTTGGGGGGAGATATCATCCCCTTCTTAGGACGGCCAACCTACTATATGCCGATCTTCGTATTCGTGAGCATTTGGGGTGGCTGCGGAATGACGATGATCTTCATCCTGGCCGGACTGAAATCGATCAATCGTGAATTATACGAGGCGGCTGCCATTGATGGTGCCAACTCATGGCGGCGCTTCTGGACAATTACACTACCCCTTCTTCGACCAACTCTATTGTACGTGGTTGTCACTGGCATTATCGGCGCATTCCAGCTCTTCGATATGGCTTACATTATAAGTGGCGGTGGTCTGGGCTCGATGGGGGGGCCGCTTGATGCGGGTCTGACGCCCATGCTCTACTTGTACTATCTGGGGTTCACTCGCTTTAGCATAGGCAAGGCCTCGGCGCTGGCCTGGATGTTGTTCCTGATCATCATTATCTTCAGCCTTATCCTTATGCGTATCGGCCGCTTCACAGATGATACGCTATAAAGACGGGAAGGCTGTCCAATCAGGACTTCATTATGTAGGGCTCGATGCTGGCCGGTACATCAGCGGAAAGCGCATCGCTTTTTGGAAGAACTCTGGTGAAAAAGGAATAGGTAACCTATGATCCGAGAAAAGCAAAATCCCTTCGTCTGGCTTGCTATCCGCCTGCCGATCCTCTTGTTGGCTTTGACCATGATAATTCCCTACTATTACATGACCATCAGCTCCTTCAAGACCGTGCAGGAATTAAAGAGATACCCACCGACATTTTGGCCGCAGGCCATAACGCTGAACAATTTTTACGACCCTACACCTACAGAATTGGAGCATACCAGGGGACTCTTCCAATACTTTGACAAGACATCCTTACGCTTCGGCAGAATATTGTTAAACAGCCTCTTCATTGCCGTCGTCAACCCGCTCATGCAGCTGCTGCTTGCCTCTATGGTGGCGTATGTCTTGGCGAAACGCAGAGTTCCCGGCGGAAACTTCATTTTCTTATTCATCTTAGCCTCGTGGATGATCCCCTGGCCGGTTACGCTGATTCCTAATTTTCTCACCATCAGCTCGCTAAAGTGGGTAAATACTTACGCCGGACTGATGGTGCCCGGCTGGGTCAGTGCCTTTGCTGTATTCTTCTTGCGCCAGTACATGCTCAGCATTCCCGACGAGCTAGTCGATGCTGCCCGCATTGATGGCGCAGGCGAGCTGCGTATTTGGTGGCAGGTGGTCATGCCACTGGCCACTCCGGCGTTGGCAGCTCTGGGTGTCTTTGCCGTCCTGGGTTCCTGGAACAACTTCGTGTGGCCGTTGATCGTTGCCCAGGATAATGCGCATTTCACTGTACCCGTAGCCATGGCCCAGCTATCGACTGTTTTGACAGGAGCTACGGCAGGGGCAGTCATGCTGGGGGCCTTGCTGTCTTCTTTGTTGCCGATGGCATTCTTCTTCCGCTTCCAAAAGGAATTTGTGGAGAACATCGCCATGACCGGCGTCAAAGGGTAGTCAATTCTATTGCTATGCATAAAAGTGAAGGAGCGCCGAAACGCATTTCGGCGCTCCTTTAGTCTGAGGGTTTTGGGCTTATGGACTTACTCTCATGTCGCCGGAAAATTTCGATACATGTTCTCCCTCAAAACGCTTCCTGATTGTCTTGAGAGGAAACAGATCATGACCAGACCATGCACTCTTTTGAATGTATGCTCGTTATGAGAATATTGGGTATGACGGAGTGTTGGAAAACGATGACTCTCATATCTACACCTTTGAGGCGCTTGCCTGGTGTACTGCTGGCGCTGGTCTTTCTCGCTGGTTGTAGCTGGCTGCAACCATCTGCTGTGCCAACAGCTCGATTGGCGCCGCTGCCTATCGCCGGGGTGGTGGTAGAGCGCACGCCTGGCCCCACATCGACGCCGCAGCCGCAAGCAACCACTGTTCCCACAGCGATCCCTACACCTGACCCCAATACCTCTCTTCCTGCCCAGGATCTGTTTTTGGATCCTATCTGGTATCGAACGACTCTGCTTGATGTCACCGACAAATGGAACGGTGGGCTTGATGGGCAGTCGGGTATGGGGGCCTATCAACCCGACTTCAACGGTTGTTTCTACGTCGACCTGGCCCGCGATTGGCAGCAGAAGGGGGGATACTTCGACTCGAATGTCCCTCAAGGTCTGGGGGAAGATCGCGAAATACCGCAATACTATCTTAATTTGGGATACTCCAGCACCGTTATTGCTCAGAGCCGTGCAATCTACATCAATGTGGAAGCTTATCGTACTGCTGGGCCGGAGGAGGGTGAGCGGTTCCTGGAAGCCGTGAATGCAGGTGTGCAGTGCCTGATCACGCGATTCTGGGATCCGGTATACGGCGGCTTTAACTGGGAAGTCCAGACTGACGGTCGTGTCAGAGATGTCGAGAAGCAGGGATATGGCAATGTCCATGCTTTGATGGTGTTGGCTCAGGCTTACTCGGTCACGCATAATCCCGAACACTTGCGAACTGCCCTGCACCAGCTCCGCGTTATCGAGGAGCAATATCTCGATCCGGATTATCCTGGTGGCATCCGCCCTGGCTTTAACCGTGATTTCAGCGTCATCATCGGCGTAAACAATATCGATATATGGACCCACTATTTTGAGGCCCTGCTGGCACTCTATGATGTGACTGAGGGGGCAGATCGTGAACATATTGCCAATCTAATCGAGACTGCCGCCGATTTCTTGATCCATCGATTGGTGCGCGAGCAAGCTGGCTACCCCGACCGGTTGTATGTGGCTTACAACTACGATACTCAATGGAATCCTTCCCAGTTGCCCTATAGCCGTGATGCGCAGTGGTCAGGTGCCATGCACAGCACGCCGGGACACTGCGTCGAGCTGGCTTACCTGATCAGCCGGGCCGTCGAACGTGGCTTCGACCCAGCGTGGCTGGATACAGCCTACAAGCTCATGAACTTCAGTACCGCCAATGCTTTTGACGCTACCACTGGCGGTATGCTCTACGAAACGTTGGACTACGAAGGCAAGCCCCTGGTCGATAATCCTGATAACGACAAGTACATCTGGTGGGCGCAATCCGAATCAGACCGAGCCTTCCTTCATTTTGCGGTTGTGCGCCAGGTGGATTATGTGAAGCAATTTAAGGCTATCGAAGCGCTCATTCATGGCCCACTCACCGATCCTGTCTATGGAGGTTGGTACGATTCGCTGGAAGTAGGCACGCTCAAACCACAAGGCTTCGACAAAGGGAATGTGTGGAAGGTGAATTATCACTACACCATGTTCTTTGTCGAAGCACTGCGTCTGGCTGAACAATATCCCGACCAGGTGAAGGCACTGGATCAGCAACTCTTAGTGGGTGGTGATTAAGCTTCAGTTTGTAGCTGTCAGCCATAATAGGAACGCTCTATGTATTTCCGGTCGATTTTTCGTGTTGCTATCAAGCGCCTTTTAACCCAGCGTGGGCTATCTCTGGCGACCACACTGGGGCTGATCATCTCGGTGGCGCTGGCCATGAGTGTGCCCCTTTATGCCGATTCGATTTTGCACCGTATGCTCACCGAGCGTCTGGCTGCGGACGAGGAGCGAAAGGGCGAGCCCAATGCTCCGTTTAGCTTGCTCTTCGAGCATTTGCAGACCAAACGAGGTACGGCCCAATGGGCTGAGCTGGAAGCCATCGATACGTACTTCACATCGGGGGAGGCGGAGCGCGGGCTGGGCCTGCCCTTGCAGCTTAATATTCGCTATTTCAAAACATATGCCTTGGGGCTGTATCCGGCCGATACCATCCCTGCGGATTCGGATGGGCCGCTTGCCACGGCCAGTCTGGGCACGCTGACAGGAATCGAAAATTACATTACCCTGACCGAAGGCCGCCTACCTGACCCATCGGCTGGTGCTATTGAAGTGCTGGTAAGTGTACGCCAGGCGGAAGCCAAGGACTTACATCCCGGTCAATCTCTTCTGGCTTTCTATCACGATACTGTAAACCCAGATCGACCCGACATCCAATTGCCTGTCTCCGTTGTAGGGGTGTGGCAGGCTACAGATCCCAATGATGCATTCTGGTTCTTTGAGCCGGCTGCTTTTGACGAAGCGCTGTTGATGCCTGAAGGCACTTTCTTTAACCATGCAGTCGCATTGGAAGGTCAGCGCTGGATCAGCGAGTGGTACCTGGTGCCGGATGCCAGCTCGGTGCGGTCAGACAGTGTCGATGAGACATTGGCACGTGTGACGACGGTCAAAACCCGCACCGATGCTCTGCTACCGACTATCAAGTCGCGCATCCTGCCGCTCGATCTGCTGAAGCAATACCAGATGGCTGCCAGGCAGCTAACTTTCTCTTTGTTCGTCTTCAGCGTGCCGATTGTGGGCCTGCTCATTGCTTTCATCAGCCTGGTGGTCAGTCTGGCTGTTGAGCGCCGGCGGAACGAGATCGCCATGCTGCGCAGCCGTGGGGCAAGCTTGTTGCAGATCGTTGGCATCGCGGGGCTTGAGGGTGGCATCATGTGTGGGCTGGCTTTGATCATTGGCCTCCCGCTTAGTGAGGGGTTGACACGGGCTATGGGTCACACGCGCAGCTTTCTCAATTTCACCCTGCCCGGTGAGCTTAATCTACGTCTCACGCAGCCGGCATTGCTCTTTGGTATTGCCGTACTCGTCCTGATACTGCTCATTCAGCTCATACCTACCCTCAGCGCGGCGCGGCAGACTATCGTTACCTACCGGCAGGAGCGCACAAGGGAGCTGAGACCCCCGTGGTGGCAGAGGCTGTGGATCGATGTGCTATTGCTGATCGTTGCGGGCTATGGCACTTATGTCGTTCGTAGCCAGGGCAGTCTGGCTGAGGCTACGCAGTCCGATCCGTTCCATAACCCGCTGCTTATCCTCGTCCCGGCATTGGGTATCTTTGCCGTCAGTCTTTTCCTGTTGCGTATCTTGCCCAAGGTGCTGGCTCTGGTAGCGTGGGTATCATCCCGTACCCCTGGTGTCAGTCTGGTGCTGGCAGCCCGGCACCTGGCGCGGGCTCCAGCATTCTATGGTGCGCCGATGGTGCTGCTGATCCTGACGCTGAGCCTGGCAACCTTCACCGCGTCGTTAGCGGCCACCCTGGATAGCCACCTGCTCGCCCAACAGCGTTACCAGACCGGGGGCGATCTGCATCTGGAAGAGATCGGAGAGTGTTTGCGAGCCCTGCCCATCCAAACCTATGGCAGCGAGCCGCGCTGCGATCTCAGTGCCTCACTGCTGGAAGGGCCTATTTGGCAATTTCCACCTGTCATCGACCACCTCAAAGTGTCTGGAGTGACAGCCGTCACGCGCGTGGGACGCTGGAGTATGGAGGTATCCATTGACTCTGACCGAATCAAGGGTGTCTTTCTGGGCATTGAGCCAGGCCAGTTTGCCGATGTAGCCTACTGGCGCAGCGATTATGCCCCAGTGAGCCTGGAGACGCTGATGAGCCAGGTCGCGCTCGATGGGGTGGCCGTATCAAGCGATCTGCTCGATGAAAATGATCTCACCGTGGGCGATACGATTGATCTGTATGTCACTGCTGGCCGGATATACAAGATCAGCCGGAAAATTACAGGGACATTCGATTACTTCCCAACCTGGTATCCTCAGACCAATGAGGTAGCCATCGTAGGCGATCTGGACACGTTCTTCAGGGAAGTGGGCGGGTCTTATCCTTACAATGTCTGGGCGAGCACCCCATCAGAGATAGATTTCAAGCAAACGGTAGAGAATCTGCGCGACGTCAATATCTTCCCGGCCATCAAGATCACCAAGTGGGTCGCATCGCCGATGGAGATTGCGGAACAACAGGGCCAGCCCGATCGACAAGGGCTTTTTGGCGTACTCTCCGTCGGATTTGTGGCCTCGGCTTTGCTCACCGTCATCGGCTTCTTCCTCTATGCGTTGTTTTCGTTCCGCAAGCGCTTTATTGAGGTTGGCTTGATGCGGGCGATTGGCCTCTCGGCCCGGCAGATGATTTTGTATCTGGCCTGGGAGCAGGCCTTCTTGATCGGTACCGGTTTGTTGGTGGGGACGGCCCTCGGCATCCTGGTGGGCGAGATATTTATCCCTACTTTGCAGTTTGGTACGGAAGCCGCCCAGTTGGTGCCCCCTTTCCAGGTACAGATTGCCTGGGGGGCGCTCGTCCAGATTTATGCGTTGTTTGGGGCCCTTTTCCTGGGCGCGTCGGGTGGCCTGGCTATGTTGTTGCGACGGATGAAGATCTTCCAGGCAATCAAGCTAGGAGAAACCGTATGAGCGAGAGTTTTATTCGCTGCGAAAGCCTGGTCAAGATCTATAAGCTGTCGGGCGTGGAAGTGCAGGCCTTGCAGGGGCTTGATCTCTCCGTGGGGCAGGGGGAGATGTTGGGCATTGTGGGCGCCAGCGGCAGCGGCAAGTCGACTCTCATGAACATCCTGGGCGGGCTGGATCGACCCACGGCAGGGAATGCCCATGTCGGCCAGTACAATCTGCTGAAGCTCAGCGACCGTGCCTTGACCCACTACCGCCGCTCGATGGTGGGATTTGTCTGGCAGCAGGCCGCGCGTAACCTGGTGCCCTACCTGACGGCGGTTGAGAACGTCGAGATGCCGATGATGCTGGCCGGGCGACGCAAAACAGGTGAGCGCGCCCGCCAGTTACTGGAGATGGTGGGGCTGGCCGACCGCCGCCATCATCGTCTGGATCAGCTGTCGGGCGGCGAGCAGCAGCGTGTCGCCATCGCTGTGGCTCTGGCCGATGAGCCGGAGCTGTTACTGGCCGACGAGCCGACCGGTGAGCTGGACAATGCCACGGCCCAGACTATCTTCGATGTTCTCCGCACGATCAACACATCGCTCGGTGTGACGATGCTGATCGTGACACACGACCCGGCCATCGCCCAGCAGGTCAACCGCGTCGTGAGCGTGCGCGATGGCAAGCTGGCGGCAGAAACCATCCGGCGAGCTGTTGAAACCGAGGATGAGACAGGTACCCACGTCAGCTATCAGATGCTGGACTCGGCGGGCCGGATGCAGATACCTAAAGAATATAGAGAGCATTTCCAGATCAAGCATCGTGTTATTTTGGAGCCTCAGGAAGATGGCATTCTGATCAAACCCGTATCGGACGAGAGCTATGAACAACGTCATTGAGACTCACGATGTATGGCGCGTCTATCGAACCGGCCAACAGGAAGTAGCTGCTCTGCGCGGTGTCAGCCTGTGTGTGACACGTGGGCGTTTCGTGGCGCTCAAGGGACGCTCCGGCAGTGGTAAGACGACGCTTTTAAACTGTGTCGGTGGGCTCGATCAGCCCACACACGGTACGGTGCAGGTGCTTGGACAGGAATTGACCGGCTGGGATGATGAGCGTCTGACAACCTGGCGGCGTGAGCAGGTCGGGTTCGTTTTTCAATCGTTTGGCCTGATCACCACCCTGTCTGTCTACGAAAATGTGGAGCTGATGGCGCGTTTGCGCCGGCTGTCCGCCACCGAGCGCCACCAGCGCACTGTGGAGTGCCTTGAGCGCGTGGGGCTAGACAAGTGGCACAACCATCGTCCCGATGAGCTGTCGGGTGGGCAGCAGCAGCGCGTGGCGATTGCCCGCGCACTGGCCAACAACGCGCCGCTCATGTTGGCGGATGAGCCGACCGGCGAGCTGGACAGCACCACCGGGAGCGAGATATTAAAGCTGTTCCGCCAGATTGTGGACGAGGAGGGTGTCACGCTACTCATGGTCTCGCACGACAAGCTGGTCGAGGATTACGCCGATGAAGTATTGCATCTGCAAGATGGGCAGATTATAGGGTTTGGGGGATAGGGGTCAGGGGATGGGGTGCTTGTCCCCATGCTCTGTGCTCAGATGTTGGTTTTTCGTTACCACGCTCTGCGTGGTAACCCAAAGGGTGATGCTTTGCATCCCGTGGTTTTTTCTTGCTCTCGTGTTTTGAGTGAGCACGAGAGAATGCATAGGAGGAGTTTTTATGCGTCTTCACAAGCTACTTATCACGATCATTTTGTTTGTTATGGTGGCCGGGATGTTCAGTGGGTGTCAGGAGACCGGCCCGACTTCTACATCAGCGCCAGAGTCTGCCGCGTCTGCTACTTCTCTGCCCACAGAAGCCCCGGAAATCGAGCCTGAAATCTTCGAGAGCTTCGAAGAAAGCTCGACCAGCTGGGCAGCCGGGCTGCCACCCAACTTTGGAGACAGCAGCGCGGTGGAAGTCAGCCTCAGTGATAAATATGCCAGCGACGGAAAGCAGTCCCTGGCAATGACCTTCGGGCAGGCTGGCCCCAGGGCTATGTTCGTCATTGAGGGCGCCTTCGATTTCTCTGAGGCGGGATATCTACAGTTCGACCTCGACGATCCGGATGGCGCTGTGCAGGGTGTTGGCTTTTCTCTGAGTACCAGCTCGGCCTGGCTGTGGCACGAAGCGAAGCCGGCTGCCGTTAAGCAGGGCGAGAACACGCTGACCTTTGATCTGGCTGCATCCACTTATTGGACCGACAATACCGATGGCGAATACAACGCCACCATCGCCGACCTGGCATCCATCCAAAGGGTAGCTATCATCCTCTATCCCAAGGCCGATGGCACCGCCTATCTGGATCAGGTGCGGCTGCTGCCCATTGAAGTCCAGCTAACTGCCTCGAGCCCCATCGATATCGCCTTCCAGGCGGCTCCCACTGCCACCAAGGAACCGGAGCCGCTGCCTGAGTTCGATCCGGCTGATGCCGGGGTTGCGCTCACAGTGCCGGAAGGAGCCGAGTTTAGCCAGTTCAAGATGGTCGAGCTGGACGTCGAGACCAATGTCCCGGCCGCCAACCATTTCGATCCCGAAGATCTCGATATCCAGGTCACTTTCAACGGCCCTGCCGGTAAGACTCTCCAGTCGGGTGCCTTCTGGTACCAGGAGTGGGCTGACTGGAAGGATGAGCAACCATCTGGCGAGGGCAGCTGGAAAGTACGCTTCACGCCAACCGTCGAAGGCGATTGGAGCGCGGTGGCTTCCATCGCAGCTTTCAAGGTCAAGAGCGAGTCCGTGACTTTCTCGGTGGCGGCCTCAGACAGCCACGGCTTCGTGCGCATCAATCAGAAGAACCCGCGCTATCTGGCTTTTGACGATGGCGCGCCATTTCTGGTCAATGGTATCAACATGGGGTGGTGGGAAGATGACCCGATTGGCGATTATGAGCGCTGGCTGGACGATTTCTCGGCTAATGGTGGCAACACCATCCGGGTCTGGATGGCCTCCTGGTCTTACGCCATCGAATGGCAGGAGACCGGCCTGGGCGATTACACCAACCGGATGAAGCAGGCCTGGCTACTCGATCAGCTCTTCAAGATGGCCGAGGAGCGGGACATCTATATCCTGTTGGTTCTGAGCAATCACGGGCAGTTTAGCGAAAACACCAACCCGGAATGGGCTGAAAATCCCTACAATGCCGCGCTCGGTGGGCCGCTTGCGAGCCCCGGGGAGTTCGTCACCGATGAGACGGCCCGCATGGTCTTTAAGCGCCGCCTCAATTACATCGCCCATCGCTGGGGCTACTCGACCAACATCCTGGCCTGGGAATGGTGGAACGAGATCAACTGGACGCCCATCAACGATGAGATGCTTGTGCCCTGGATCCAGGAGATGGATGCTTACCTGGCCGAGCGCGACCCCTATGCTCACCTGACCACTGAATCGGGGCACGGCACTCAATCGAGCATCTGGCAACTGCCGGAGATGGACATTCCAACCAGGCATCTCTATGCGACGACCGACATGTATCGTTCGTCCATAGGCGCCTACCAGGATCTGACAGAGGCCATTCAGGGGAAGCCGCTTCTCTTTGCCGAGTTCGGATATTCATCATCAGAAGAGACCAATGCGCCTTACCTGAGCAACGGTGAGCATCTCCATAATGGGTTATGGGCTCCTGTCTTCAATGGCTTTGCCGGTACCGGCATGTACTGGTGGTGGGATACCTATGTCGATCCTCAGAACCAGTGGTATCACTTCAAGGGCATCTCGGAGTTTTTCAGGGATGAGGATCTCTCGACTTACACCCCCATGGGAATACTCGATATCTCCGGCCCCGATGGCGAGCCTGCCGCGGCGAAGGGCATGGGGCTGAGCCGGAGTGACTCGATCTTGATCTGGCTGCGCAATGACGTCTACACTGGAGAAGATAGCCAGGCTGCCTACGAAGATGCCATTATCGCCAAGGCCGCCGACAATTATTCCTACGATCCACCCGACGCGGAGGGGCAAACCATCACCCTGAGCGGTGTCGCCAATGGCGCCTACACTGTACAGTGGTTCGATCCGCAAACCGCTGAGTGGCTCGATGAGGAAACTGTCACGGCAAAGAACGGAACATTGGTGATCGTGGTTCCTACTCTTGATAAGGACCTGGCCGCTAAGATCTCTCGCTGAGCCTTTTCGCCCCTGCTCCTTGGGGATTAAGGTTTGGTGTGCTTACCGATCAGATCGGTAAGCACACCCAGTTTTGACAGCAAGCGTGCTTTGTTCGACAGCAAGCGTGCTTTGTCTGACAGCAAGCGTGCTTTGTTTGACAGCAAGCGTGCTTTGTTCGACAGCAAGCGTGCTTTGTTCGACAGCAAGCGTGCTTTGTTTGACAGCAAGCGTGCTTTGTTTGACAGCAAGCGTGCTTTGTTTGACAGCAAGCGTGCTTTGTTCGACAGCAAGCGTGCTTTGTCTGACAGCAAGCGTGCTTTGTTCGACCGCAAGTGTGATGGATTTGTTGGTAGGCACACCGGTATAACTTGTCTGCCATAAGACTATCGCCATAAGCCATAAGTTATAAGAGAAGGAGACAGGCGATCCCCTGCGGGAGATCGCGCGAAACAGTACTATGAGCAGCATTATCGATACCGCAGCCGGTTACCAGACTGAAGTCATGAATGAGCTTGTAAACGACATCCTGCCTTTCTACATCGACCATGCTGTCGACGAGAAGCAGGGAGGCTTTTACGGTTTTATCACCAACGATGTGAGAGCCATCCCGAATGCGCCCAAGGGGCTCATCCAGAATTCGCGTATTCTGTGGACTTTTTCCCATGCCTACCGCCTTCTGAACGATCCTCGCTATCTCCCGATCGCCGGCCGGGCTTATGCTTACCTGCTCGAACATTTCTGGGATGCCGAGCACGGCGGCTTTTATTGGATGCTCACCCACGATGGGCGTCCAAAAGATGCCGGTAAGCTGGCTTATGGACAAGCTTTCTCTATCTATGCGTTGGCAGAATACTACCTGGCCACCCGGAACGAGCAGGTCATTGGGAAGGCGCTCAAAACCTACCATCTGCTCGAAGAACACTTTGCCGATTCGACTGATGGGGGCTATATCGAGGGCGGCACGCGCGAATGGATTCCGTCCGATGACGCTTCGCTTGATGACGCGGTGGCAGCCAAGAGCATGAACACGCAGCTCCATGTGATCGAAGCCTACACCAACCTGCTGCGCGTCTACGACGATGATGGACTGCGTGGGCGGCTGCGGGACGAGATCGACGTGATGGTCAACCATGTCATCGATCCGGTTACCTGGCACTTCAAATTACACTTCGACGCCGATTGGCGCGCACATAACGACAATATCTCTTACGGACATGACATCGAAGGCAGTTGGCTGTTGGTCGAAGCGGCGGAAGTGTTGGATGATGCCGCGCTGCTCGGCCGGATCCGGGACATCGCCATCAAGATGGCCCAGGCTACCTACGTGGAGGGAATCGACCAGGATGGCAGCTTGTTCTACGAGGGCAGCCCGCGCGGTCTGTTGAATCCCAACAAAGATTGGTGGCCCCAGGCTGAAGCAATGATCGGGTTTCTTAATGCCTACCAGATTACCCGTGAACCTCACTTCTACGAGGCCTCATTACGTGCCTGGCGCTTCATCCAGGACACGATCATCGACAAGCAAGACGGTGAATGGTTCTGGGGGGTTACGCCGGACGGCAAGATCATCGACCAGGGGAAGACTGGCCCGTGGAAGGCCCCTTATCACAATGGACGGGCCTGCCTGGAGGTGCATCGACGGTTGAGCAAGCTCATCGGCAATGGTGTGATTGCGTGATTGGGGGGTGAAAGACAGGACAACAATGCCTCGTTATGGATTTAATTTTCAATGGATACTGGGATGGGTAGACAGAGGAAGTATGCCGGAGCCGCCCGATCCGCGCGCACTGGACATGATAGCAGAACTGGGTTTCGATTTCGTCCGCATCCCGGCCAACTACTGGTTTTGGACCCACGATTTCGACTACCGGCATCCTGATGAGTCGGTGTGGAATGTCATCGATGACTATCTGGCGGCCTGCCGGTCACGCGGGATGCACATGAGCCTCAACCTGCATCGGGCCCCCGGCTACTGCATCAATCGCAACGATCTGGAACGCCACAATTTATGGGTGGACAAGATCGCCCAGGATGCCTTTGTCTTCCTGTGGAGCCGGTTTGCTGATCGCTATCAGGGTGTGCCTAACACCAATTTGAGTTTCGACCTGGTCAACGAGCCGCCGGGCGTCGGGGAGTACGGGATGACTCGCGATAACCATGCCGCTTTGATACGTCGTGCTGTGGCTGCTATCCGGGAGATCGACCCGGAGCGGGAGATCGTCATCGATGGAGTGGGCGGCGGCCACCTGGCCATGCCGGAACTGGCCGATCTGGGCGTCATCCACAGCGGTCGCGGCTACCAGCCGATGCCGATCAGCCATCATGGGGCATTCTGGTGGCCGGATTACCAGGACGCTCCCCTGCCCAAATACCCTGGTCTGGAATGGGATGGCCGTGTCTGGGACAAAGATGCCCTGCGTAGTTACTTCCAGCCCTGGCGAGATGTCGAAGCACGGGGCGTGACGATCCACATCGGCGAGTTTGGCTGCCACAACCAGACTCCCAACGACATCGCGCTGCGCTGGTTCGCCGATCTGCTGAGTTTGTTCAAAGAGTTCGGTTGGGGATACAGCCTGTGGCAGTTTGCCGGGCCCTTTGGCATCATCGAGCACGGACGACCCGGCGCAAAGTACGAGGATATCCACGGGTACAAAGTTGACCGCGAGCTGCTCGACCTGCTGACTGAGTGTCGCGTTCAGGGATGAGGAACAGGCGAAATTGCCGGGCAGCGTGTCACATCCCCCAACCCCTTTTATAAAGGGGCACCTTAAAACACGTTTTTACGCAGTCTTCTGCTCAGGGCCGGCGTTCTGATCTGCGACAGGTTTCTGTTCAGTGGTTGGCTTGGGTTCAGCATCGACCTTCTTATCTGGGCTGGAGGGTTTCAACTGGGAGGTTCTGGTGCTGGTTGGTGTCACCAGCAAGGTCTGGATGCGCTGCCATATCTCGTGTCCCGGCAGGGTGTGCGCTCTGAGCCGGGCCGCCCAATAGAGCATATCGCCCAGAAGCCCGGCCAGAAATGCGGCAAAAAGTGGGCTATCAACCTTCACATCGTGCTCCCGTCGATGATCGTCGATGTCGCGATTTCCCAACTCAGAGAAGCGCAAATCGGTGGCCGATGAGGCTGCCTTAAAGAGATAGATATTTTCGGGCCCGCTGGCAACCAGTGCCTGGTCAGAAGGCTCCCGGAAGCCAACCAATTCCCACTTTAAGGCCGGCTTGGGAACAGCGTAGGTGGACAGTGCTGCCGAGAGCTGATCAAAAGGGATCAGGAACTCCGCGCCGCCAAAGCGATCGAGAACCTCGTACTGTTGCAGAGCAATGCCACTATGATTGACCAGCGCGTAAATGATCTCGGCGTAGGGCATCAGCCGGTACGGATCGAGAGGGAGATGTTCCTCTAGCACAGGACGCCAGGCCCGCGCAACAAACGCCATGTCGCTGGCAATGTGTAATGCAGCATCCTCCCCAACCTCTCTGGCGATCTCACTCAGCAGCCTGCGCGCCATATTCTGATCGATGATGGGCGTCGTTTGCACATCAAGCAGGACGGAACCCAGTGAGATCAAGACGCGCTGGATCGCCGCTTTGTCGATCAGCCCGATGATGGCAACCAGGCTTAGAACGTCGGCCAGGGCCTGGATGCGTTGTTCTGGGGTGGATTGAGTGGGCATCATGATCCCGTCGGCACACATGGATGAGATGCTGCTTATTGTACGGGAATACACACGACTACGCCAGTTGAAGGATGCTCGATGCTCTTGATTTTACTCAACCACCCATTGTGCTAAACTGATGGGCATATTGTTCGTGTTTGGTGATTGATCTGTTATGAAGAGGAGAGCTATCATGCCCCGTGTGTACCGTTACATCAGTACGTTGCCGGCACTCATCATCACAGTTGTTCTGTTTCTGCTATCCCATGGCCTGACATCAGCGCAATCGCCGGTCCGCATCATCTGGCTGCATCATTCCGTCGGCGCTGGGATCATCGATGGCGGCGGTGTGCGTGAAGGCTTATCCGCGCTGGGCCACGAGTTTTACGACCACGGCTATAACGGTGATGGGCTGCGCCTGGCCGACGGTTCAACCCCTGGCACTACCTTCGATGTGCCGGGCGATAACACCGATCCGGATGGTTTCGCTGATATCTTCAACCAGCCGGTACACAACCCACCCGACAACACACTCAGCCATCTCATGCAGTATGACGTCATCATGATCAAGTCATGCTTCCCAACCAGCAATATCGGCGACGATGCGCAATTGGAGGCCGACAAGGGGTACTACCGGACGATTGCCAAGCAGATGGACCAATATCCTGATAAGCTCCTGATTCTTGTTACCCATCCCCCCCAGGTCCCCAACAGCACCGATTCCGATGAGGCACAACGAGCACGTGCCCTCAACGACTGGCTGCTCTCTGATGCGTTTCTCAGCGGGCACCCCAATCTCTTCGTTTTCGATCTCTTTGGCCGGTTGGCCGGTGGGGATAACTTGCTGCGTTCCAACTATCGTGTCTCGGACGATGACGCGCACCCCAACGATATTGCCAATGCCGCCATTGGGCCGGAACTGGTCGATTTCGTCGATCAGGCCATTCGCAGTGCCTGGGGCAATGCGCCGCGTCCGCAATCATCATCGAGCGATGGCTTGCCTGCCGAGGAGCCGGCGGGTGATTCCATCGAGCAGCCTCCCGCGGCGGGAGCGGTTGCCACGGATGTCATCGATGATTTCGAGGCGGGGGCCGATGCCTGGCATGCCGACACCGACAGACCGGAGACGATCATCGAGTGTGGGGCAGACAGCGAGTTTGCTCATAGTGGTAACGCCTCTTTGCGGCTACACTACGAGATCGCGCCCGACGGTTATGTCACCTGTGGTCACTCCTTCGACGAGACACAGAATTGGGGCGGCGCGACAGGCATCTCGTTGTGGTTGATGGCCGACACACCCGATCAATGGGTCACGCTGGGCGTGTATTCCGGTGCCCTCGAATCACCCACGCCCTTCGAGATATCTTTTGCCGTCCCACCCAACAGCCTGAATGCCTGGGCACAGGTCATCTATGCCTGGACCGATTTCGAGCGGGCCGGCTGGGCCGATGCGGGTGGGCTGCAAGCACTCGATCCGGCGCGGGTGACCGGCTACAGTCTCAGCCTTGGAGCCGGCGAAGAGACTGTCTCAGGCATCATGTGGATGGACGATGTAGAGCTGGTCGAAGGTCGTGTGGCTACTACGGCTGAGGAGGATGAGCCGGAGGAGGATGTCGAGCAAGATGAGCCGGATATCCGGGCTGAGAAAAAATTGTGCGGTGGGGTTGGAGCTGTCTTGCTGCTCCCTCTGGCTGCGGGCATGGTGATGGCCAATCGACGCCGCTGTAGGGTGATTGGATAGTAGACTTTATCGGCAATAAGAATTCTATGTGTAGTTCAGCTATTCCCGATAAAGTCTAGTGAAGATTCTTAAATACAAAGAGGAGATTGATGATGAAAGAGAAGTTGATTGTGCTGTTCCTGATTGCGCTCACGTTGGCTGCTTGTGGCGGCGCGGCGACGACAGAAACACTCGCGCCTGCTGTAGAGCCAACGGCTAAGCCCACCGACCTGACTGAGCCAAGTGTAACGCCCGCGCCAACCGAGGTCACCGAGCAGCCGGGCATCCCGCTGCCGGAGTCTCAGCGTATCGAGTTCTCTCTTGCGGATGGAACGCTGTTGGTCGGGACCTATTATCCGCCGCGCATCGCGCCTGCTCCAGGCGTTTTACTGGTACACCAGATGCGCTCGAACAGGGAGGCCTGGGAACCGCTCTTCAATCTGCTGCGCGGCGAAGAATGGAATGGCCATCCCTCGCCGCTGGAAGCCGGTGGCCCGACCTATGCTATTTTCGCCATCGACTTACCTGGGCATGGTGAGAGTGGCGGCAATGCTCAAGACCAGGCCATGCTTGAGGCGGTGGCCTTAGGGCTGGAGCAGATGCGCAGCTTTGAGGAGGTCGACGCGGAGCAGATTGTGATCATGGGAGCTAGTGTTGGCGCCGATGCTGCTGTAGACGAATGCAATGAAGGCTGTGTCGGCGCGGTGTCTTTCTCGCCGGGCGGCTTCCTGGGTATCGATTACAACACGGCCTTGCAAACTCTACTCGATGAAAAGGACCCACCTGTCCTGTGCATTGCCGCAGTGAATGACGTGGCCAGCAACGAAGCCTGCCTGGCAGGCGAATCGGTGGGGTTGAGCAGTTACCAGTATCATATCTATGACGGCAGGACACACGGCACCAACCTCTTCATGGAAGATAGCCTGACCCCGCCACCGCATGTTATTGAGTTGGTTTTGCAATGGCTTGGGGAGAATCTGCCGCTGGTGGTTCCATAGACAATCCATCTTCCGGCATGATAAGGCATGTGTGTTGCTAACTACCAACAGAAACTATATGATCTTTCTGGTAGCATCTGCCCATCAAAAAAAACGAAGACCAGCCGGTATCGCAAATGTCGATACACTCCGGAGCGATATAGAGACGCTACCAATTCTACCTTAGCTTACTGAGAGAAAGGATAAGGACTGACATGAAAGGTGACGATCGAATCCTCGAAACGTTGAACTATCTCCTGGCCGACGAGCTGACAGCCATCAACCAGTATATGGTCCACTCTGAAATGTGCGCCGACTGGGGGTACGAAAAACTCCACGAGACGATCGAGAAGCGTGCTATCGGTGAGATGTTACACGCCGAGAAGCTCATTGGACGCATCTTATTTTTGGAGGGAGTTCCCATCGTTAGCAAACTGAACCCCATGCACATTGGCGCTAACGTTGAGGAGCAGCTCAACAACGACTGGACGGCAGAGAGCGAGGCAATCAAAGCTTACAACGATGCGGTCCAACTGGCGGTTGAGGCGAGTGATAACGGCACGCGTGAACTGTTCGAATCGATCCTCAAGGATGAAGAGGATCATATCGACTGGATCGAGACGCAGATCGAGCAGATCAAGCAGATGGGGCTACAGCTCTATCTGGCAAAGCAGTTGGACGACTAATCCCACTTTCACATTGACTTCCGAAGTCTTGACCAGATCTTCAAGTAGGAGGTCGCGGCAGGACTTCGGAAGTTGCGTCTTCTTAACACCAATATGGCTCGTCCGGTATAGTCAGGAGATGTCAGGTGTGGACAGATTGCCACTGTTGAACATGACCAACTTTTCCCAGTCAATCATGTAGTCTATCCCACAAAAACCATGAAGCAATTCTGCCGTAAGGCGATTCTCTAGGGCTACCCGTTTGTTGTTGAAGTCATCGTTGTGTTGTTTGGCCTGATAACCGATAGGTTCGATGATATCAATATACAGATTTGATTCCCCAGACAGAAAATACCAGAAACGTTGACCAACCAGGACGTCATAGAAGCCCCTGTCTCTGAAACGTTTCTTTCCGTAACAGATGCCCAAAACGGGCTGTAGATGTATGCCGGAACGCGCCTGTCTTTGTACTGTTAATCCACGTTTGAAGTTTTCTGGGATGGTATACGGGGCTGTGATATGGAAAGAGATTATTTGTGAACATTTTGCCGGATGAAATGTTATTCCCCGACCGGCTTGTCATTCCCGCGCAGGCGGGAATCCACCAGCACACAGAGCATTCATCAAAGCATTCCGGATGCTGCCCTAGATAAGGGTGTTCTTTTGTATCGGCGTAGCCCGCAAATATCTCGCCTTTTGTCACAACTCAATGAACCATCCCCGGATGACCCATTATCGCCCGCTAACTGACAGGCATTTCCCGGTGAGGTCGGCACCTCCGCTTACCCTCCCCACCGCATCGATGCTAGAATGAACCTCGCATCTTAACAACAGCCTCTGTCTCTCAACGCCACCGATGGGATAGCAACACAATCGCTCAATCACACAATGGGCCCGGCGCCGGCAATCTGATCGCCACCAACTCCTGGGCAGGCGTCGATGTTCGGGAGAGCAGCGTTAGCAACGCCATCCGCGGCAACCGCATCGATAAGAACAACCAGTTGGGCATCGACCTGTACACCGGCAGCGGCGGCGTGAAGCATCTTCTCAATCATTCGAGGGACAATGTCTCATCGCGACGTTTTTACACATAAAAAGTGTCGAGAAATGCAACTTTACCCCCATTGATTGAGAAGATGCCCAGTTTTTTAGAAAGAGGAAACCACCACCTTATTCTGCTCACTTTTTGGTCTTGACAGTGGGGGGCACCTTAGAGTTTTCATCTTTGGGATTATCATACCAGGCAACTGTGAAGAAGTTGTATAGAAAGCGTCAGGAAATCGTTGTTTTTTCAGCCTATGTAAATGAGATAACCTATCAGGCAGCCGTCGGACACTCAGATTTTTAGTGCTGTGAAAGATGTCTGTTCTCAGTACAATTATGATGGCACGACGACAAAATGATAGACGGTTTCTCCATCAAGCAAAGGTGTAGACTGTATGAGCATCAAACTGGACTGGGAGGTCGAATCCGAAGGAGGCTGGAAAGAAGTTGGCGAAGACCCTGGAGCCATCGCCGAGCGTCAGCGGCGTGTTCGGCGGGCCCGCAACAGTCTGTTGGTGGTGTGGGTACTCATCCTGATCCTTGGGGGGGGCATTGTTTACCGCCTATTCACAGTCGGACAGCAGGTGCGCGCAGCACTGGAGGCAACAGTTGCTGCCGAGACACTGGCGCTGCGAATCGGTGATCGGGAATCCTATCTGGCGATTCAGTCAGATATAGGAGAGTGGTGGAAAATACAAGAAACGATGTTCGAGGAGTATCAGTCTACGGCGATACCGATCGACGTGACCGGCCAGATCGTGCAAATGGATATCACCGCCGACCGGGCAAGAGTGACCCTGCGAGAGATCTATGACGGCAAAGAATATCACGTGATGTGGTTTTACCAACGTGATGCCGATGGTTGGAAGCACGTTGCCCACGATCCACGTTTCTGGGGTGAGCGGCGCGAGCGCAAATCAGCCTACTTTGACTTCGATTACTATTCGGCAGATCAAGAGTTGGTAGAAACACTGGTTGTCCAGCTCAACAAGTGGTGGAACACTGCCTGTAGTTTGACATCATGTACGAGTAAACCCGATCACATCCAGGTGCTCATCGAGCCTGACAGGCTGGCCAAAGTTGGCTGGGCCGAATATGACGCCAATACGCTGATCGTCCCCTCCCCGTTGATCGGGAGGTTCCAGGTTGGTGAATCGGCTGCCCCGTCCTTGACGATCCGGCTTTCCGATCTCATTGCCGGGCGCTGGGCCGAACATATAAGCGGTGGCGAAAGCCCGGATTATTCCGAGATACACTGGTTGGAAAGCGAATTGCGCCTGTGGCTACAGCAGGCATTTGTACCGGGCCAACCGCCTGCGCCTCTGCTCACCCCACTTGTCGAAACCTACGGCCAGCAGATCGTTCCCCAGCTTACTGCGCGCATCAAGATGGGTGATGAGCTACCGGCCACATTGGAAGCACTCACGGGTACTCCAGTATCCGATTTGCAAGTGGGATGGGAACACTATCTGGCTTATCGTTTGCGAGCAGACGCGGCACTAATCGCCGGCGGACATGAGACCGAGGCTATCTTGCTCTACCGAGATCCGGAACGGCCTACAAGCTCCACGATGTCCTATGCGGAGGAAGCTCAGCCCGATTCAATTCAGGTGCTTAGCTTACGCCGATATGGTGAGTTATGGGGAGCAAACATACATTACACCATGAGATATCGGTATGGAGAAGAAAAAAGCAGCTTTGTGTTGTTTCGTCTGCTGAATAAACGTTGGGTTATCACTTTTCCGGTCCGCGAAGATTTGGGGACAGTGCAAGAGACGCACGGAAAACATGTTGTCTTGCGCTACTTCGACATTGACACGCCCCTGATTGGCGATCTCCTCTCCGAGCTAGAGCAAACCTACACGCAAGTTAGCGCACATTTCGGCATAGCAGAAGATGGACCAAATATCACGATGGGGGTCGCATTTGTTGGATCTCCATTTGCACACGAGCTTGAAGTCTCGTATCCCTCAGATAGGATAGCACTGCTCGAAGGTGGCACAACAGAACAAGTCTATGTTGACGCCAAGCATAACCTGATCTTCATTCTGGTGTGTCAGGCTATGGAGTGTCAGCCATTGTTCGAATCGGATTCGGATAATGTTAAAGCATTGTTAGCGAGCACCATCTTGATGTGGGAACTCAATCGTTGGTCTGTCTATTCAGATGATGTTGCGCAAGTATGGACTGAGAGGTCGCGCCAAATGCCGGAATCACTGGAGAGCTTGTGGACAACCGATGTCTATGTCTCGTCCATTGTATGCGCCGAAGTGCTCATCGATCTATTGGTGGAACGATATGGTGAAGAAGCCGTCGCCAAACTGGCGATCAACATTTCCCAGGCCGGCAGTATGGATGACTGGCTGCATCGAAGCCTGGGCATCCACACCACCGATATCGAAGCCGAATGGCTCGATCGGGTCGAGCTGGCACTGGAGGCCAATCCATAGCGCGTCGCTCAACATGACATGACTTCAGCCCTCAATTATTGGGACAGAGACCTTATCTGGCTGCTTCATACAGCTCGATCAAGACACCGTGGGCACTCTTGGGATGCACGAAAGCAACTCGCTTGCCGCCCGCCCCGGTGGTCGGTTGCTCGTTGATGAGCTGCATCCCCGCCGCCTTGAGATCGGTCAGAGATTGCTCGATGTCTTCCACCTCCAGGCAGATGTGATGGATGCCTGGACCATTCTTGGCGAGATACCTGGCCACGCCGCTGGTCTCATTGACCGGTTGGAGCAACTCGATCTCGCTGTCGCCGGCCGGCAGGCAGGCGACGATTACTTCCTGCTCGGCGATGTGCTCGGTGTGTGCAACCGGCAGCCCGAGCACATCCCGATACAGGGTTGTCGCTTCATCGAGATTGGATACAACGATGGCAATATGGTCGATACGTTTGACAGACAATGGGTTTCTCCTCCAAAGAGTGCTGCATGGATATGTGGCACGTGGCAAGGCATTTGCTTGAAGCGGTTTGCCCTATGATACCAATGGTCACCCCTTATGACCTGGCTCGACGCTGACCGCGATCCCATAGATGGCATCCCGTCCAACCCAGCCATTGATCTTGCCCCGGTTGTTGCCGATCAGGAACCGCTTGTGATTATCGATGGCCTTGATCAGGTGTAGGTAGACATTGCCCTTGACCCGTACCAGGACAATGTCATCCACATTCAAATCGTCCGGGTTGCAAGGCGCCAGCGTCACCAGATCCTTGTGGTTGACCCTCCCGGTCATCGAGTGACCGCTGGGCCGGATCTGCGACATCTCCCCGCGCCGTAGTTTCTCAATTGCGTAATTAGCCCATCCCATTTTGCTCTCCTTCTACTTTAGTTTCCGCTCGCTGGGGCTAAAAGTGGATGCCATTAAAGTGTCACGCATTATTTTTAGAAAGGAGGCTCCCTGACGGCGGCGGATTATACCATAAAAACACTGGGAGATATACAGCACACATCCTCATAAATACCCCTCAGCTACCACTTTTGGGAGATGTGACTACCACCATTTTTCGAGTATCCTGATGTTTGACAATGAGTTGAATCAGAGGTTCACATGAAAGGCATTGAGGTGTCAGAGAGCCACAAGCTGTCTGCAAGGTATGAGATCAAGGCACAAGGAAAGCTCGATACTCAGTGGTCAGATTGGTTCAATGGAATGATGATAACCTCTGAGGAATACGGTGAGGGTGCTACCCTGACAACGTTGATCGGTGCCGTTAGGGATCAATCAGCACTGCGGGGCATTCTCACACGGATCTGGGATCTGGGGCTGACGCTGTACTCGGTGACCCGGCTCGATGAGAAGCCCAGGCCGTAGAGTACCCGCTGTCAGCCCGTTGTTCCGAATGCATGCCCAATGGATCGATCAAGGAAGCAATAGAAATGGGCGATGTGCCTGACGTCTTTAACCCGGCATGATTTTCAATGGAGAACACTATGTCTGACTATGTAATGAGTTTAGCTGATCCAAAAGCTACATTGGAGACAGTCGGCGGCAAAGGTGCATCGCTGGCCCGGCTGGCGACGGCCGGCCTGCCTGTGCCCGGCGGTTTCCATGTCACGACTGGTGCTTATCGCCAGTTTGTAGAGGCTAATGCTTTGCAGCCGCGAATCCTGGCCGCGCTTGAGCCGGTCGATGCGTCGCAGCCGGCCACACTGGAGACGGCTTCAGAAGCTATCTGTCAGCTCTTTATGCAGGCCGACGTTCCCACCCCCATCGCCGATGCCATTACCAGGGCTTACGGTGATCTGTCCAATCACACAATCACGACGACCAAAGGTCGTAAATCAACCAATCAACCAATCGCAGTGGCTGTGCGTTCATCGGCCACCGCCGAGGACTTGCCTGATGCCTCGTTTGCCGGACAGCAGGAGACCTACCTGAACATCAGCGGCACCGAGGCGGTGCTGGAGGCGGTCAAGAGGTGCTGGGCATCCTTGTGGACGGCGCGCGCCATTGGCTACCGGGCCCACCAGAACATCGACCCTGACAGCGTGGCGCTGGCCGTTGTTGTCCAGCGCCTCGTCCACGCCGAGACGGCCGGCATCCTGTTCACTGCCAACCCGATGAACGGGCGGCGCGACGAGATGGTTATCAATGCCGCCTGGGGCCTGGGCGAAGCGATCGTCGGTGGACAGGTCACGCCCGATACGCTCATCGCCGACAAGGCTACAGGGCAAATCAAGCAGGTCCAGGTGGCCGACAAAACGGTGATGACGGTACGTACAGCGCAGGGCACGGTCGAGCAGCCGGTAGAAGAGAGCAGGCGCAAGGAACGTGTGCTGGATGATGTCCTGGCCGCCGACCTGGCGCAGCTGGGTCGCCGGATCGAAGCGCACTACGGCGCCCCGCAGGATATCGAATGGTGCCGCGATGGGGCTCAGCTCTTCATCGTGCAGTCCCGCCCCATCACCACGTTGTTCCCGCTGCCTGCGCCGCTGCCCGCGTCCGAGGACGGCTTACGCCTTTATCTATGTGTCAATGTGGTACTGCAAGGCATCACCGAGCCGCTTACCCCGATGGGGCTGGAGATGTTCCGGCTGGGCTACGCGGGTATGATCGATGATCTGAGCGGGAAAGTGAGTGACGCTTATCCGGCCTGGGTCAAGACAGCCGCCGGGCGCATGTATATTGACCTTACTGATTTGCTGCACAATTCCAGCTTCGGGAAGAGGCTTGCCGAGCGGCTGGCAAGCAAAGATCCGGTAGCCATCCGGGCGCTCTTGCAAGTCTACCAGGCTAATGCCGGGGAGCTACACACCAGGCAGAAGATCAAGCTCCCCCTGGCAGCATTCAGCAAGGTTATACCCAATATGCTGGGGCCTGCCATCTATAGTTTTTTCGCCCCGCGTGCAGCGCGGCAAAAGTTACAGACCATGGGCGATGCCTGGCTGGCTCCGCTGGAGCAGCGCGCGCGCCAATTGACAAACAGTGCCGACCGGCTCTGTTTCGTGGAAGAGGCTGCCCGGAAGTTGTTTTGGACGGCCTTCTACGAAGTTGCCTACTGCTCTTCGGGATTGCGGGGTGTCGAGCTAGTCCCGGTATTAGTGAAGAAGTGGCTCGGCACGGATACATTGGCTCAGCCGGTGCTGCAAGCGCTTCCGCACAACCCCACCACCGAGATGGGCCAGGAGCTGCTGCGCATTGCCAGAACACTGCAAATTGAAGGATCGGCGCCAACGCCCGATCACCCGGCTGTGCAAGAATTCCTGAAACGCTTCGGCCACCGCGCTGTACGTGAGATCGATACAGGTCTGCCGCGCTGGTACGAGGACCCGACCTATGTGCTGGAAATGCTGACGGTCTACTTGGCCCAGGACAACCTGGAGGCCAAACTGGAAGGCTTTCGCGCGGCCCAGATGGAGGCTGAAGCTGCCATCCCGCGCATCGTAGCAGCAGTACGGCAGCGCAAAGGCAGTCTCTCTGCCTGGCTCATTGGGCACTTGCTGCGCTGCCTGCGCGAGGTGGGCGGTATGCGGGAACAGCCCAAGTTCGACATGATCCGCTGCTATGCCCTGTTCCGACGTGTACTGTTCGAGGTCGGGCATGATCTGGTCATGCAGGGCCGGTTGGATCGAGCCGATGATGTGTTCTATGTGACTTTCGCCGACATCCGGGAGGGCGGAGAGCTGCGCCTGCGCGCGGCGGAGGCTCACGCCGAGTATGCGCGAGAGGTCAAGCGCGTCGCTGTGCCGAGGATCATGACCAGTACCGGCGAGTGTTTCTATGGCGCTCCGGCCATCGCGAGCCAGGACGAGAACGCGCTGGTGGGCGCGCCCGTTTCGCCGGGCGAGTACGAAGGCGTAGCCCGCATCGTCGACACGCCCATCGGCGCTCATCTGGAGCGCGGCGAAATCCTGGTTACGCACAGCACCGACCCCAGCTGGACGCCGCTGTTCCTCAATGCCGGCGCGGTCATCATGGAGACAGGCGGCCCGATCTCGCATGGCGCGATTGTCGCCCGCGAGTACGGTATTCCGGCGGTCGCCGGGGTCAGTGAAGCCACCACACGCCTGCACACCGGCCAGCGTCTGCGCGTCAATGGAGAGACAGGGGAAATCGCCTGTTTGGAGTAACTACCTTGACAAGAAAATCCCTATAAAGGGATCGATCATCCGCTTATAGGGGATCTACTGGAGGATGCTATGTCACAACACTATGTGCTTCACCTGAATGACTCACAGGCCGACCTCGAGACGGTTGGCGGCAAGGGGGCATCGCTGGCCCGGCTGGCAACGGCCGGCCTGCCCGTGCCGGGCGGCTTCCATATCACGACCGAGGCCTATCGCCAGTTTGTGGCGGCGAGTGGCCTGCAGTCCCGCATCCTGGCCGCGCTTGAAGTGGCCGATGCTTCTCAGCCCGCCACGCTGGATACAGCCTCACAGGCCATCCACCTGCTCTTTACGCAGGCCGACATTCCCACCCCCATCGCCGATGCTGTTGCCCAAGCCTATAGCGACTTGTCTGCTCAGCCAATCGCTGTTGCCGTTCGTTCATCGGCCACTGCCGAAGACCTGCCGGATGCTTCGTTTGCCGGGCAGCAGGAGACCTACCTGAACATCAGCGGTACCGGGGCGGTGTTGGAGGCGGTCAAGAAGTGCTGGGCGTCCTTGTGGACGGCGCGCGCCATCGGCTACCGGGCCCGCCAGAACATCGACCCGGACAGTGTAGCGCTGGCGGTAGTGGTGCAAGAGCTGGTCTTCGCCGACGCGGCCGGGATCCTGTTCACCGCCAACCCCTTGAGTGGCAGCCGCGACGAAGCAGTCGTCAATGCCGCCTGGGGGCTGGGTGAAGCTATCGTCGGTGGGATGGTGACACCGGATACCCTGACGGTCGATAAGGCCAGCGGGCGTGTTCTTGCGCGCGAGACTGCAAACAAGCAGATGATGACGGTGCGCGTCGAAGGGGGCACCGAGGAGCAGCCGGTACCGGAGGCCAGGCGCAGCGCTCCTGTGCTCGATGACAAGAAAGCTGCCGAGCTGGTCCAGCAGGGTGTACAGATCGAGAAGCTGTATGGCACCCCCATGGACATCGAGTGGACGCTCAAAGATGGGACATTCGCCATCGTCCAGGCGCGCCCGATTACCGCCCTGCCCGATGCGCCCATCGAATGGAGGCCACCCGATCCCAAGGGTGTCTACATGCGCTCCAGTATCGTCGACCTGATGCCTGGCCCTTTGAGCCCGCTGTTTACCTCCTTGGGCATCTCATCATTGCTCCGGCAGTTCAAGCCAATGACCAGGCGCATGATTGGGGCGGAGGGCGAATTTGCAAAGGATTACTTTACCAGCATCCATTCCTATGGTTACATGAATACCACCTTCCCGACCAAGACATGGGGGTGGATCCTCTTTGCTATGATTCCGGCCTACCCACGTCTTCTGCGCAGCCTGGTCCCCCTGTGGCGCGATGAGTTGCACCCGGAATACCAGGCCGCAGTTGCCCAATATGCAGACAAGATACCAGACCGGATGTCCGCTGCTGAACTGTGGAGGGATGCACAGGCACTTGTCGATGCTGCTACCTACTACATCAGTGGATTGATGTTTGCCACCATGGGTGCATCGGCCGGCGGGGAAGGGCTGCTGACGCAGGCATACAACAAGATGGCAAAGCAGGAAGGCGATCCCCCAGCCACGACCCTGATGATGGGCTGGGACAACATCCCGATCCGTGCGGAGAGGTCGCTCTACGATCTGGCCATGTGGTGCCACGGACGGGAAGACCTGGCTGTCTACGTGCTGGAGACACCCTCCGATAAACTGACAGATCGGCTGGTCAATGAACAGGCGCCCGCTCATGTCGATCCTGAGGACTGGAGGGAGCTGCAAAGTCGCTTCGAGCAGCACCTGGCGACATTTGGACACATTGTCTTCCAACTGGATTTTGCCGCGCCGCTGCCGCTCGATCACCCGGCGCCAATGCTGGAGAACATCAAGATGTATCTGCGCGGCGAGGGGGCCAACCCGCGCGAGCGCCAGAGGGCCAGTGAGGAAAAACGCATCCAGACCACTGAAACGATGCTGGGACGACTGAGGGGTCTTAAACTGTGGGCTTTCCGCCTGGCTCTCAATTGGGGGCAGCCATTATCAGCCATACGCGAAGACGCTCTGGCCGAGATCGGCCTGGCCTACCCCATGCTACGCGAGATGCTGCGAGAGCTGGGACGGCAGTTCGTGGAGGCAGATGCCATTGAGCAGGCCGAAGACATCTTCTGGCTGGAGAAAGAAGAGATCGATGCCGGTGTGGCCGCCCTGGAAGGCGGCAAGGTGCTCGCTAACCTGTCTGACAGCGTGGCACGGCGCAAAGCCTTCCAACAGAAGATGAAGCAGATCACCCCACCGCCCATGATACCTTACAAGAAGAGGATTATGGGCATCAAGACCGACAGCTTCATCGCCCATTCCCAGGACGCCGAGACCGGCGATACACTCAAGGGCGTGGCCACCAGCGCCGGCAAAGTCACCGCGCCTGCCTGTGTGCTGCATGGGCCTGAGGATTTCGACCAGATGAAGCCGGGCGATGTGCTGGTGGCCGGCGCCACTACCCCGGCCTGGACAACGCTCTTCGCGATGGCGTCGGCGGTGGTGACCGATATCGGCGGGCCGCTCAGCCACGGCTCGATTGTGGCGCGCGAGTATGGCATCCCAGCAGTGATGGGTACCGGCGTCGCCACCCGCCGCATCCAGAGCGGGCAGATGATCACCGTCGACGGGGACGCCGGGACGGTCGAGCTGGTTGTGGAAGCACCATGACACACAAACAGTGGCGCGTTTTGTCTCACACTATACACACAGGGGCGGCCGGTGGGCGACTGCGGGTCGCCCCTACGACGGCAATGTCCGCCAGCGTCGCAAACTTGTTGCTCATTGCCGCTTTCGAGGCAAGATTATGACCTCATCCAAAAACGTCTGGATATTATCCGCTACGCTGGTCATCATCATGCTTGGCTATGGCATGGTTCAACCGCTATTCCCTTTCCTGGTCAAGCAGTTCGGAGCGAGCGGCAAAGATTTAGGGCTGCTTATCTCGGCGTACGCGGTGATGCAGCTGATCTTCGCGCCATTGTGGGGCGGCCTGTCGGATCGGGTAGGTCGCAAACCCATCTTGGCAATCGGCATCCTGGGGTACAGCCTGGCCATGCTCCTGTTCGGGCTCTCAACTGAGTGGTGGATGCTGTTTCTGTCACGTACACTCTCAGGGATTCTCTCCTCAGCCACGCTGCCCACGGCCATGGCCTACATCAGCGACAGCACCAGCGAGAAGGAGCGCGGCAGCAGTATGGGAATCCTGGGGGCGGCGATGGCGGTAGGGGTCATCTTAGGCCCGGGTATCGGAGGATGGCTGGCCAGGGTGTCACTGTCCACGCCGTTCTTTCTCGGTTCCGGCATTGCGTTTTTGTCTTTTCTCTCTGTGTGGATCTGGCTGCCCGAATCGCTGCTACCAGAGCTGCGCCGCACCACCCAAGACAAGCCACCTATCTTTCAACTAACGTACTGGCGCGAAGCGCTGCGGGGCCCATTAGCCGGCTTGTTGCTGCTGACGCTGATGGTCAGCTTTGGCATGACCAATTTCCAGGGTATCTTTGGCCTGTACGCGCTGCAAAGGTATGGATACGGTTCCGAGCAAATCGGCGGGATCTTCATGATTTTGGGGTGTGCGATGCTGCTGGCGCAGGGTGTGTTGACCGGTGTCTTGATCAAACGCCTCGGTGAGGTTGCCGTGATACGCCTCTCTTTGATTGTCACAGTGGTTGGCTTTTTGCTGATGACACTGGCTACAACTTATCTGACGGTCTTGCTGACTACCAGCATTTTCATCCTGGCCATCGCGCTGCTGGGCCCGGCGCTGAATGCTTTGATCTCGGAACGCACTTCCATGCCGCAAGGCATTACCATGGGGCTTGCCAATGTTTTTACCAGCCTGGGGCGGATTGTGGGGCCGATATGGGCCGGTTACGTGTTTGACCTGAATATCAACTATCCCTACTTCAGCGGCGCCGCGATTGTATTTGTCGGTTTTTTGGTGAGTTTCATTGGGGTTTCGCGAGACGTGGGTGACGCTAAATCTCCTCGTCCAATATGATGGTCGATTTGCTGTACTTTTGCTCAATACGGACCGCTTCGGTTTTAAGCCTCTTGGCTTTTCTGATGAGTTGATCAAGTTCAGAGAGATCCTCGACCTGTTCTTTTGGTGCTGGGTCTGGCATGTTTGGCGCTTTGGCCGGTGCTGCATTTTTGCTCATCTTCGGCAAGCTAAGGGATGGCACTGCCGGTGCTTGATCGAGACTTTCCTCAAGTTGCTTGAGCTTCTCGAATAATGCAGCAGGAGGCTCTTGATCGGTCTCCTGGAAATACTCGAGCAAGCTTTCGGCGGGCACATACCAGCGCCGCGCCATCTTGCGCCCCTTGAGCCGCCCATCGCTGATGTAGCGCCGCACGGTGCTGTTGCCAATCCCCAACAGTAGCTCGATATCTTTGACGGTGTAGAGGGTCATCCCCTCCAGACGTATAGGCATTAGACTTCTCCATTCAATATGGCCTGATCGTTGCAAAGTAGCTCTGCCGCAAGCTCAGCTTTGTCGATAAACAGGTAGTGTCAAAACAAAACAACTACCACCACCCCCTGGCCTGTTAAGCCGCTCAATGCGCCCACCATGGAAAGAGGCGATGTGACGAGCAATAGCTAACCCTGCGCCGATGCCCTGCTGTTCGTCCTTGTCCCGGTTGTGCTGGTAAAAAGGCTGAAATAGATGCTTGCTCCCTTCAGGTGGAATACCTGCGCCTTCATCACAAATCAAGACCGAGATCTCCGCGTCGCGTACTTCCATCAAAACCGAAACGTTGGCCTTACTGCCAACAGGTGAAAACTTGATAGCATTTCCTAACAGGTTTGCCAGGGCTACCCTGAGATATTCGGGATCTCCGATCACCGATGGCAAAAAGCCATCTGACGCCACATGTAATGTCAGGCCACGCTCTGATGCTGTAGTCTGAAGCTGCGCAACGACTTCCCGAACCAGGCTCCCTAGATCGCTGATCACTGTCTTACGTTGATCGAATATTTTGCGGCCGTTGCCACTTTCCATCTCGGCCAGCAGCAGTAGGCTCTCGATCAGGCGCGAGAGCCGCTCGCTGCCGTGCTGAATGCCGTCGATACATTGTCTGAGTTCCTCGGATTGTGCTGATGTCGATGAAGCTGCCATCAACTCGGCGTAGGCAACGATGTAAGTCAGTGGTGTACGGAATTCGTGGTTGAGGATTTTTAAGATTTGCTGTCGCAGGTTTTCCATCTCCTGTTCTTGCAAGATGCTAAGCCGTCTGCGGCGGCTTAGTGTAGACTGGACGGCGACCAATAGATCGGGAAGCTCAAAAGGCTTGGTTACGTAATCGTCTACACCGCGCAACTTGCCCGTCCGAATGTCTTCTTTCTCGGCCCTGGCGGTCAGGAAAATGAAAGGGATCGATACCCACTCTGGGCGCGCCCGGACAGCATTCAGAAACTTGTATCCGTCCATATAAGGCATAGCAATATCTGAGATGATCAAGTCAGGCGGGATGGAGAGTTGTTCCAATAAGCGAAGCGCCGATCTGCCGTCAGACGCCGCGTAAACCTGGTAGCCCGACATCTCCAGGAGATCGGTCACACCGCGTAGCAAGGCCTTGTCATCCTCAGCCAGGAGAATGTGGTACTTATCCATAAATCCTCAGCGAATACATCGGCTGCCAATGAGTATATCACACAACACTTTGTTTGATGCGGCCAAGGTCAACACACAAAAAATGGGGTTTGGAAGATAGTGTTCAGGATTGACGGCCAAGAACCGTTATGATTGAAAATGAGGTGTTTGATACTTTCCTATCCGGCAAGAAAACAACAAGCTTCCAGTTCTCCCCATCATCGAAGCTGAAGATCCTGGAAGCTCAATAGCCGGTGGGAACAAGCCCTATTCGCGAGAACAGTATTGTTGAGCCTGCTCAGGGGACAAAAGCTGCCATTGTTCCATGTTTCGGAAGCGATCGCTGGGATCGACCAAAATCGTTAGCTGGACACCTTGTATCTGGCAGCTCATGGCATAGTGATAAAGAGGATTGTAGAGCAAAACGGCAGCAGCCTGATCGAGAAACCGTTGCTGGTAACTGCGATATAACTCGGCTCGCCGCACTCCATTAGGATCCTTGCGGGCAATCTCCAATGCCTCACTGACATCACGATCGCTAAAACCGCCGTAATTCTGACCGGTCTCTATTTGCGACTCATGCCAGAAAGCATACGGATCCGGGTCGGCCATTCGCCCCTGGCTGAACTCAACCAAAGCAGCATCGAAGTCACGGCCCTGTTCACCGGCAGGCGTTTGGATACGGTCAAGCAGCTTTTCCGCATCGAGCGTTTTGAGCGTGACATCAATGCCCAACTCGCGCCATTGTTGAACGATCATTTCCCCCATTTGGCGATCGGCATTCTGGTTGGTAACCAACAGTGTGAAAGCCAAACGGGTTTCCTCTTTAGTCCGTGTGCTGCCGTCGAGAACCCAGCCTGCCTCATCGAGGAGTTGTGCCGCAGTTGTTGTATCATGGGAGAGTTGCGTCAAGGAATCGTTGTAGGCCCATGTGCCGGGCAAAATCGTCGAAGTGGCAGGAATGGCTATCCGTGGAAGGGCCCGCGCAACCAATCCGTCTCTATCGAGCGCCATGACAAGTGCTTTACGAACAGCCACATCCTGGAAGAACGGCAGGCGAGTCGAAGCCCCCTGGTTAAGGATGACGGCGGCATAAACAGGTAAGCGGGATGTGTAAATCTCCAGCTCAGGGCTCTCCAGTACGCCTTTGAGCTGCGCCGGTGACAGGCCTCCCAGGGCTTGCACATCAGAGCCAAGAGTCCGGAAAGCCCGATTATCATCGGGGTAAAAGCGTAGATCGATATCTGTTAGTTTGATCTGGCGCTGCCGGTCGTAATAATTGGCATAAGGCTCCAGCTTAACGGTGACAGAATTGCTCTGTTCCTGTAACGACGCCCATTGCAGTCTCCCCGTTCCAATCGGGCTCAGATTGAATGGCTCGCTGGGTAATTCATCAGGTGAAACCCCACCCAGCAGATGCTCCGGCAAGATTCCAATGCCCGCGTATTCAGGGAAAGCGGAAAGTGGCTGTGTAAGCACAAACTTTACCGTTGTCTCGTCCTCTGCATAGGTTTCGACGGTACGCCAGAAGGCACCCAAATCGGCCGGCCCAGGAAAATCCGGATCGCGGAGCAGTGCCATTGTGAAAGTGACATCGTCAGCCGTAAAGGGTGTTCCATCGTGCCATGTCACATCGGCGCGGAGGTTGAAAATGTAGGTCAGACCATCGGAGCTGATCTCCCAGTTCGATGCCAGATCGGGAGCAGGCTGGCCATATCCATCGATGCGCGTCAGGCCGGAAAAGAGCAATGACACCAGATCGCGATCGGCTTGCGAGACGGCCAGGATTGGGTTAACCCAGAGAGGCTTGCCGACAATTGCCTCAGTGTAGGTCTGTGTCGTCGACAAAGAAACTTCACGTGGGCCGGCCTCATCTTTTTTGCTGACAATCATATACACAATTGCGCCAACGATCATCAACAAGCCGATGATGAGCATGATCACCTGCCAGCGTAAATGCCTCGCAGATGAAACAATTGGTGAGTCGGTACTGGGAAGTAATTCGCTCATAGTGATTGATTGAAAGGGAAAAGCCGATATCTAGCGGAGCATGACATTCCACCAGATCGGCATAGCGGGTGATACGATCACCGATCGAGGATTTATTTACTCAGAAGAAAAGCACTATAGGCAACCAGAGAAAAGAAAAGGACGGAGAAGCCGATAGTGATCTGAAACAGTGTTTTTTCCAGGCCACGACGTGTCTTGTACTGACCTGTCATCGAATCACCCCCGAAGAAGCCTCCCATACCTCCCTTGCTCTGAAGCAAAGTTGCTACAATCAAGGCCACCGCAAGGATAATTAATGCAATATTGATGTAGTTCTGCACGTTATTCACCCCAATCCACTGTGTAAGTTTGGATGCCCATTATAGCGCAGGGAGAGATAGCTATCAAACAGTGATTGTCACTACTCAGCAATCAGCTTTCAGATCTTAGCTTTAGTTTCCGCTAAGTGCTCGCGAAAAAAGGCGTCCAAGCAGCAAAGCAGGGATCACAAAAGCCGGAAGATCGATCCGGCACCAGAACAAGTATTTGGTTCAGGCTCAAAAAGCCGTTTTAGACCGGGTAAACCGGATTTGAAATGGCTTGATGGCACTGACGGGCCAGATTTCCCCTCAAAAAGTGGTCAGTGACCGAGTTCTTTTTTCGAAATTGCATTGGCAATTGGTTAACTTTGGGAAATGGCTGTCCCGCCCGGACGCGGAGCAGGCGTCCGGGTGTTCTTTTTGGATGACGATCCCAAAAGCCGGTTGGCGTAGGCGGCAAGGTGGCTGTCAGGAAACTCAGGACCGAACCAGCCAACGGGCGCATTCCCAAAATATGACATCTGAACTTATGGGTGCCGGAAAGCTTCATCAATATGGACAAGGTGCCTGTTATCCTATCGCATTGGGGTTCCCCACTTTTTGAGAAGATACTTCTAATACGAGGAAACTCGGACAGCCTGGCCCATCACCTCGCGTGCCCCCGTGTCAACAAACCCGGCCCGCAAGGCTGCCTCGTAAGAAGCAGGGTTATTCTCCGCCACAGCATAGATCGGCGCCACCTTGAGTTTCATGAGCTCCGTTACCAGCGCAACTATCACGGCCCGCCCATAGCCCTGCTCGCGCTGGCCTTCCTGGACATTGACAAATACTTCGGCAAAGACTGGAGATCGCCAATTGATGCCCGCTGTCGCTATGACCTGTGCACCCTGCCTGATCTCAGCACGGGGATGGCCGTCCGGATCGTGACGAGTAGTGACCAGCACATTAACTTCAGGGCGGAAACGTGTTGGATCGAGGCGTAGGATCAGGTTGTGGGTAACCTCGCTGAAGGTAACATAGGGCGCAATCCGTTCGAGGATCGGTGACGGCACAACCATCAAATAGGGGCGAGCAGGCACCAATCCCTCAGAGAGAAGATCAGGCAGTGCGCCCAATCCTCTCATCCGAAGTGTCACGAGCGGACGGAATAGATCGAAGCCGGTCTGGCAGCGCGCCAGAAAACCATCGACCATACCCTCCTGATCGCGATGCATGAATAGCGTCGTTCGCTTGGGATCGTGATGAAGCGCGTAGTAGCTGGCCAATGCATCGGCTGCATCGAACTCGTTAAGCAGTGAGCGTGCATTATCGCGCAGGTAAGAAAGCGTTGCTGGGGTGGATGGTATTGTCATGCCAATTTGAGTCTGGTTGCGAAATGATCGTTTTGGCTCGCCTCGATTATAGGTCGTGACAGCAGAAGTGCAAAATCACGAGCCGGGTATTTGCCTGCCGGCAGCAATGAACACGGGTCAATCGGATGATCCTATCTGCCGAGCTATCCGGTGTTCCGCAGCCTCAGCAAGATCATGAATGGAGTCAAGGTATAAACCGCCAGTGGCTGCTGACATTTACACAACAACAAGATGTTTCAAACAGATCACTGATTACTTTGCCAGCACTGCGGCCAGCTTGAATAACTTTAAGTCGAGCGGCTTCTTTTTGGTGACAACTTCGGACAGCGGCGTGGCGGTGACCTCGCTTCTGATCAAGCCTACCAGCACACCATATTCGCCCCTGGCCAGGCAGTCGGTAGCCCCGGCGCCCAGACGAGTCGCCAGGATGCGGTCGAAGGCATTGGGGGTGCCACCACGTTGGACGTGACCAAGATTGGTCACACGCAAGTCAAAGCCAAGCCGCTCCTCGTGTTGCTTGAAGTAACTCGCCAGCTTCTCAGCATTATAAGCAGCGCCCTCAGCAACTATCACCAAAGCATGTGATTTGCCACGCTCGTACGCAGCTACCAGTTCCTGGGCAAGCACTTCAGGATCTATTTCGATCTCCGGGATGACAACATATTCAGCGCCCCCGGCCAGCGCGATCATCAACGCCAGATAACCACAGTCGCGTCCCATCACTTCGACCAGAAAGGCTCGCTGATGAGATGACGCCGTGACTTTAAGACGGTCAACGGCCTCAAGCGCCACATCCAGCGCGGTATCTACGCCGATGGTGATATCTGATCCATATAGATCGTTATCGATAGTCGATGCCACGCCGACAACGGGAACCCCCATCTCAGAGAGGGCATGAGCGCCTGTCTGAGATCCATTACCGCCGATGATCACGAGCGCATCGATCTCATTCTGGTTAAGCGCGCGAACAGCCTTCGAGCGCCCCTCTGCCGTTTTGAACTCCGGGCAGCGGGCGCTGCCCAACATCGTTCCACCTGCCTGGATGATGTTGCTGACGCTGCGCCGATTCATGGAGATGTAGTCACCGTTGATCAGACCTTCGTAGCCTCGCCTGACACCGAAAACTGCCCAGCCCTTTTCGATCCCCGTACGCACGACAGATCGGATGGCCGCATTCATGCCGGGAGCATCGCCTCCGCTGGTCAACACACCGACTTGCTTGATTGTTTTTTGACTCATGTCTACCTTCCCTTACATATATATGGTTGTCCAAATGAGCATCGTCCATGATTGATCTGTGTTAACCGGCCAAAGCAGAATCCATAAACAATCGATGGCGTCAACCAAAATGGAAATGTTCCAGGAGACTTCATGCCTTACAGCAAGAAATTTGAACGGTTGACAGGCAGGCTAACCTATGTTACGATGCTACCTGGAAACGTTTGCATAATAAATATTATCAAAATGTCTGCCTCATTTTCTGTTTATTGTCTCATTTATTGTCAAAAACACAATCTGGATAAGCAATTTCTAACACGTTGTGATACTATCGAACACACCTATCCTAAAGAAAATCCCATCCAAAAAGGGGGTGATGTGTTTCGCAAAATGTGAGTGAATCTGACGTCACAACAGTTATTCAATTTCCAAGTTCTTTTCAGGAGGGAAAGATGCCAAGCAAGAAGGTCAGTCGTCGTAATTTCCTTCGCCTGGGTACATTGACTGCCGCGGGCGCGGTGCTTGCAGGATGCGGCGCCGGCGAAGTCGTTACTACCGAAGCTCCTAAGCCGACCGAGAAGGCGACCGAGAAGCCGACCGAGGAAGTGACAGTCGAGGAAACCGCGGAAGTCACCGCGGAACCAACCAGTGCATACAAAGAATCCCCCATGTTAGCCGATAAGGTCGCATCCGGCGATCTGCCGCCTGTCGAAGAGCGTCTACCTGAGACACCGAGAGTTGTTGAGGTTCTTGGCGAGATCGGCCAATTCGGCGGCACGATGCGACAGGGCTTCACGGGTACCAATCCCGGTTGGGGTGGCATGTGGTATGTCGCAGGCTGGGAATGTTTGACCCAATGGAGTGCTGATTTCTCCGGCGTCGAGATGAACATCGCCGAGAATATTGAAATCAGCGACGACGTCAAAGAGTTCACCATTCATCTTCGTAAAGGCATGAAGTGGTCAGATGGAGCAGATTTTACCGCTGACGATATCATGTTCTACATCGATGATATTATCTTCGACACCGACCTCTCGCCTAACGGGGCGGTAGCTGACTGGCTTCCGGCAGATGGCGCTGATGATTTCAAGGCCGAGAAGATCGACGATTACACTGTCAAGTTCATCTTCGCCAACCCGCATGGTACATTCCTCTATCAAGCAGCACAGTGGAATGGCCGCCATATCGCTTTCTTCCCCAAGCACTATCTGGAGCAATATCACAAGAAGTACAACGACAAGGTCGATGATTTGCTGGAGGGCGAAGAGGGAATCGAAGACTGGATTGGCTTGTTCAACAAGTATGCCGCCGGTCCTACGCAGGATACCCAGCAGTATTTCAATGTTCCTGAGCGGCCGGTGCTCTTCCCTTGGGTTGTCACCAAGCCGCTGGAAGCCGGCACCACCATTGAGATGGCGCGCAATCCCTTCTACTGGAAGGTCGATGCAGAGGGCAACCAGCTTCCCTACATGGATGGCATCACAGGCACGTCCTACCAGGATGATCAGGCCCGGTTGTTGGGAATGCTGAACGGCGATCTGGACTTTGTCAAGGATCCGGGTGGTGACAATCGTATTGCTTACCATGATGCAGTGGATGAGGGCAAGCCGCTCTATATTCGCTACAACAACAGTGATGGTGCCAACAGCAACACGATTCACTTCAACCGGAACACTCCTGATGAGGCCAAAGCGGCTATCTTCGAGAACAAAGATTTCCGTATTGGTATGTCCCATGCCATCAACCGCCAGGAAGTCATCGATATCGTCCATAGCGGTCAGGGTACGCCCTCTCAACAGGGCCCGCTGGACAGCTCACCGCTCTACAACGAGCAGTGTGCCAATCAATACCTCGAATATGACGTGGACCTGGCCAACGAGTTCCTCGACAAGGTCATCCCCGACAAGGGTTCCGACGGCTACCGTCTGACACCCGATGGCGCGCCTCTGTCCATCATATTCACGATCTCCAACGATCTGACCTACGGCACGAACTGGGTGCAGGTAGCCGAGCTGCTGATCGGCTATTGGGACAAAGTAGGCGTCAAGGTGGTGTTGAACGCGGTTGCCGATGAGCAGTACCAGGTCGTCCGGGACGAGAACCAGATGGAAGCAACCGTCTACACTGGTGAAGGTGGCGCGGGCATCACAGCTATCCTGGATCCGCGCTACTACGTGCCAATGGAGCAGTTCGGCATGTTTGGTAACGGCTGGTTTGGGTGGCGAGTCAAATCAACAACCATTGTTCAGGTTGAGCCGCCCGATTGGGTCAAAGAGTGGCGCGAGAAGTACGAACAGGAAGTCCTTTTTGCCCCCTCTCAGGAAGCGCAGATCGAGTCCATGAAGGAGATCATCCAGATGGCAGCGGATGAATTCTGGGTGCTTGGTATTTCGCGACCGGGCAATGGATACTATCCATTCCATACTCGCGTGGCCAACATCCCTGAAACCTGGATCGATGGTTGGATCGAGGGTGTTCAGAAACTGCTCTATCCTGAGCAGTGGTATCTGACGGAAGAAGTCTAAGTCTGGAGAATGGGTGCTCTGGCAGTAGGTTGCCGGAGCACCCTCTTTGATTGGCCTGGAGCCCCATCCTGTGGGACTTGGGGCTTTTATAGCCCCGCAACAACGGGACCTCGTTTGTCATTGTGGCGATGTTGATGTGGAAACAAGTTGGATGATTAAGGCATTTGCAACAGAGCCATTCCCGGCACTTGATCGGCTTGACTCGCCGCGCAGTCTGCTGGTGTGATACCGCATCCTTTGGCCGCGGTTGAGGTAAGTCTGCCGCTGCGCAGTTGAGGTTTCCCCGTCCTGGCCCAATTATAGATAACTTGTGAGTATGATGGGGATGCCTGCTGGAAGCAATCCAGGTTGATGCTGTTACTCCTGTCCAGTTGGATCTTGTCTACTCATGTTTTGACAAGCTCTTCACTCGTTACTTCGGCTTTTCCTGGCTGCGTCTACACACATTCTATTCGATAAGCCCCAGCCTCTCGCTGGATGTGTGATACGTCGGAAGCCGTCAAGACAGTGGGCTGCGTGAAGCCCCAGAGGTTAAGTACCTATGTGGAAATATATTGCACGCCGATCCTTTTACATGATTTTTACCGTCTGGGTTATCTCGATCATTACATTTGTAGTCATTCAGCTGCCGCCTGGAGACTATGTGTCTAAAATTATGAATCAAATGCTCCAGGCCGGCGGCAGCTCGGCAACACCGCACCTGGAAGAGGCCTTGCGTGCTCAGTATGGTCTCGATCAACCGATGTATGTTCAGTACCTAAAATGGCTGGGGAATGTGCTGCAAGGAAATTTTGGGCATTCCTTCACTTACCTAAAAGATGCCAAGGAGATTATCTGGCAGCGACTCCCCATGTCATTCGTCCTGGCCTTTGGCAGCTTGATACTGGTGATAGTCTTATCGCTGCCGCTTGGCATCTACTCAGCCGTGAATAAGTACTCAATAGGGGATTACTTTATCACCTTCATGGCCTTTGTCGGCCTGGCGGTACCCAGCTTTTTGCTGGCGCTCATTTGTCTGTATCTCAGCTACAAATACGGTGGGCAAGCCCTGATCGGGTTGTTTTCGCCACAATATGTAGATGCCCCCTGGACTTGGGCCAAGTTTCTCGACCTGCTTCGGCATCTTTGGATTCCCGTCATCATCGTCGGCCTGGGTAGCTCGGTAGGAGGCGTCGGCGGAACTGCCATCCAGCTCCGTGTGATGCGTGCCAATCTGATGGATGAGTTGCGCAAACCGTATGTGGATACGGCTCGGGCCAAGGGAATGCCGGAAGGAAGACTGCTGTGGAAGTATCCGGTCCGCCACGCCATGGTTCCATTCTTCAGCAACATTGGGTGGGCATTACCCAGCCTGATCTCAGGCGAGGTGCTGGTCGCGATTGTCTTGAACCTGCCAACGTCCGGACCGATCTTGCTGCAGGCGCTGATGGACCAGGATATGTACGTGGCGGCCGGCTTTATCCTGGTATATAGCATCCTGACCGTCGTTGGCGTTTTTATCTCCGACCTGCTCCTGGCATGGATCGATCCACGCATTCGTCTGGGACGAATGTAAGGCCTTGCATCGCAAAATGAGGACAGTTTAATGACCCAAAAGCAACCACAACACACCCGTGATCCCAGAGAAGAAACCAAATCGCTGGAAATAGAAGTTGCTTCTCAATGGAAGCTCATGTGGTGGAAGTTTCGCAAGCACAAACTGGCGATGGCAAGCGCCGTGATCATTATTATTGCCTATGCCATAGCTATTTTCGCCGAGTTTGTTGCCCCTGTCGCATCCTCCACATATAGCAAAGATTATGTCAATGCCCCGCCTCAATGGCCCCATTTCTTTCAACCTGATAAACCCATCTTATATGTGAATGCCCTCAAGTTCGAGACAGACCCCAACTCTTTTAAGAAAACCTGGACTATCGATGAGGAGACCGAGATTCCTCTTGGCTTCTTTGTTAAAGGAGATCCATACAAATTATGGGGGCTGATCCCCAGCGATATCCACCTGATCGGGACTCAGGATCCCCAGGCCCCCTTCTATATGATGGGCTCAGACGCGCTTGGTCGCGATGTGTTCAGCCGGATCGTTTATGGAAGCCGTGTGTCGCTGACGGTGTGCCTGGTTGGCACCACGCTGAGTCTCTTCCTGGGCATGATCTTGGGCGGTCTGGCTGGTTTTATGGGGGGCTGGGTTGACAATGTCATCCAGCGACTTTCTGAGATCTTGACTACCATTCCGACTCTCCCGCTCTGGCTGGCATTGGCTGCGGTCGTTCCTCTGGACTGGTCTCCGCTACGGGTTTACTTCATGATCACCCTGATCCTGGCACTGATCCAGTGGGTTTGGCTGGCGCGTGTCGTACGAGGCAAACTCATGGCCCTGCGCGAAGAGGATTTTATCACAGCGGCGATCTTGGATGGTGTTGGGCAGGGACGGCTCATTGGGCGTCACATGATCCCTTCAATGTTGAGCCACATCATTGCCTCGTTTACCCTGAACATTCCCGGCATGATCCTGGCAGAAACAGCCCTTAGTTTTTTGGGCGTCGGCTTACGTCCGCCCGTCGTCAGTTGGGGTGTGATGCTTCAGGAAACGCAGCGGGTGGGTGCCATTGCCAACTATCCATGGATGATGTTTCCTGGGCTGGCGGTATTCATCATGGTAGTGACACTGAACTTTTTGGGTGACGGGCTACGCGACGCAGCCGACCCATACCAATAGAGGATGTCTCATGTCTGAACTCCTACTTGAAGTCAAAGATCTAAAAATCCACTTCTTCACCGACGAAGGCGTGGTCAAAGCAGTCGAAGGCATCGACCTCAAAATTGAGCGCGGCAAGACAGTTTGCCTGGTCGGTGAGAGCGGCTGCGGCAAGAGTGTGACGAGCCTATCGTTCCTGCAAATCATCCATGCGCCAGGCAAAATTGTGTCAGGGGAGATGGTCTACTACAGGCAGACACCCGACGGCACAACCTGGGAGATTGATCTGGCAAAGCTCAACCCGAAAGGCAGAAAGATTCGGGAAATACGTGGCGCGGAGATATCGATGATCTTCCAGGAGCCAATGACCTCTCTCAGCCCGCTATATACCGTGGGAAACCAGATCATCGAAGCCATCCGGTTGCACTCGAAGGCCACCAAAGATGAGGCCAGAAAACAGGCCATTGAGATGCTGCACCGCGTTGGCATCCCTAATCCGGATCGATTGATAGATGAATACCCGTTCACTTTGAGCGGTGGAATGCGCCAACGTGTTATGATCGCCATGGCGCTTTCCTGCAACCCAACGATGCTGATCGCGGATGAGCCTACCACAGCTCTGGATGTGACTACTCAGGCCGAGATTCTGGACCTGATTCAGGAGCTCCAACAGCAATATGGCATGGCGGTCTTGTTTATCACGCACGATCTGGGTATCGTAGCGGAGGTTGCAGACGATGTAGCCGTGATGTACCTGGGGAAGATCGTGGAGCGCGGGAGTGTTGATGACATCTTCAATGCCCCTAAACATCCCTATACACAGGCCCTTCTACACTCTATTCCCAAGGTCGCCATGAAGCGAGAAGACCTGGAACCCATCCAGGGGATGGTTCCCAGTCCCTTCAGGCGGCCTAACGGCTGTTCTTTCCATCCCCGTTGTTCCAAGGCCATGGATATCTGTTCTCAGATCGTCCCGGCTGTGACTGCTATAGACGACGATCATACAGTGCAATGTCTATTGTATGAAGATGTTGCCAGCAGAGCCGAGGTGGAGCGTGCACAATCATGAGTAAACAAGCAATGTCCCAAGATAAACTACAGGAGAGCGTTCCCCTCACAATGAAGGATGACAGTTATCTGCTGGAAGTTAACAACTTGAAGATGTATTTCGCTATCACGCGCGGAATCATGGCGCGTCTGGGCGGTTACACCAAGGCTGCTGATGATGTCAATTTCTTCATCCGTAAAGGAGAAACGTTAGGGTTGGTTGGAGAAAGCGGCTGCGGAAAGACAACGGTTGGGCGGTGCATTGCCCGTGCTTATGAGCCAACCGCCGGCGAGATTCTCTACAGGAGAGCCGACGATACAATCGTCGATCTGGCACGGCTTGAAGGACAGATTCTCCGACAGTATCGCAAAGATATCCGCATGATTTTTCAGGATCCTTACTCTTCACTCAATCCACGGATGACAGTTTTCGAGATTGTCAGCGAAGCCTTGAAGGTTAACCATATGGGCACCCAATCGGAGATGGAAGATCGGGTAGCTTATCTGCTAAAACGAGTGGGGCTGCGTCCGGAATACATGCAGCGTTATCCCCATGCTTTCAGCGGCGGCGAGCGCCAGCGCGTCGGAGTGGCACGCGCATTGGTGACCAATCCCAGCCTGATCATCTGCGACGAGGCGGTATCCGCATTAGACGTTTCGATCCGAGCCCAGATCCTCAATCTGCTGGAAGAGCTGCAAAGCGATTTCGATCTGACTTACCTGTTCATCTCCCACGATCTGAGCGTGATCCGGCATATTTGCGACCGCGTTGTGGTCATGTATGTGGGCAAGATAGTCGAAGTAGCCTCGGGTCTCGATCTGTATATGGATCCCAAACATCCCTACACCGAGGCCTTAATGTCGGCTGTGCCAATCTCGAACCCCCGGCTTCGAAATAAAGAAAGCCGCATTCGCTTGAGCGGTGAAATAGCCGACCCGTCTAACCCGCCTTCCGGCTGCTATTTCCACCCCCGCTGCCAGTATGCCAAGGACATTTGCTCCCAAGAGGCCCCTCCACTCCGGGAGTTACCCGGCAACCGGTTTGTTGCCTGTCACTTTGCTGAAGAACTCGATCTCCGCGGCGCAACCATGGAGTGATAGAGGGTTGACAGATAGGAGACATTAAGATTACAATCGCTTATATGAGCTAAGTGAAGCTCAGACAGGCAATGTAACAAGTGGATGCCTCCCCACACGATCGGCAAGTATGCGGGTACAGAGGTGCCATTCCCTCGTTGCGACCACTTGGCGATTGGTGGTTTGATCGATGCCTTTTTGGACCGGGTATTGAATGTGTTTTGTATGCTGTAGTGAGTTCATACAAACAGAGGGGCGATCTTGATCAACAGATTAAATATCTCGCCGGCCATTATCCGGGATGCAAAGTCGTCGACGAAACAAGTTTCGTGTTCGATATTGTTGGGGGGCTCAGCTTCAATCTGTAACTATTCAGTTCTTGGTGCTGGCTGCTTGACGGTTTTGAGTGATGAGTGACAAGTTTTAGTTTGCAGCTAACCGCTAACCGCTGAATAGTTACATCTATTTATGTGTAAAAGGGATTGCTTGCGCGGCCCAATTCCGGTCTCCAAAGTCGGGGTGGGCTATGCGCGAAAATACATTTGATGCGATCGCCCTGTCTTGGCTGCCCAAAGGCTCTGTGTAAGGTCATCGACTCCAATCTCTCGCCACAGGTGATAAGCATATGCGCAAGATTATCGTCCGTAAGCCCAATCATATTGCTCCGTTCAACGAGCCTGCTCGTGTACTCCGCGTGCTCAACAAGCCGCTCTGGCAGTGGCAGCGCGATTTGTTATCGCTCTATTGTGATGAAGAGCTCATTGTCGATGATATTCGCACAGCTTCGAATGACACGGTAGAAACCATTGTCCATAGTGACAACTTGTGGTTTGATGAGGCGTTCCTGACCTATTTTATCCGGGAGGCACGCCGTCGGCATAAACCGGTGCGAGCAGCTTTCAACCTCAAAGATCAGGCTTATCTCCAGCAAGGACTGCGTGCTTTAACGCGCTCTTATGTTCAGCGAGGCGATCTGTGCTATCTGGATCTGTGGTATTTCCCGATGGGCTTAACCGATCAGGCTGAGGCTGTCGTGATTCCCAGTAATGCCCTGGAAGTCGGCTACCACCACATTCCCCCTACCAACACACTTGGCCCGGCAGAGCAGCATAGCCAGCTGGTATGGTGGTTGCCGGAGCGCGCGGTTTGCGCAATCGATAGTTGGGTACATCTTTTCTTTGCCAACATCGTATTTGGGATTTTTAGCCAGGCTCATCGATTCGAGCTGAAAGCCTCCGATCCATCATTCCGGATTACAGCGTTGCTGCGATCCTTTCTGGAGCGTAAACCACTGCTTTCATCATCGACCTACGTGCAAATGGGAAAAAATTGCAGTATCGATCCAACTGCCATTCTTGAGGGGCCTCTGTTTATCGGCGATAATGTTACGATTGGCCCAGGCTGTGTGGTGACACAGTGCATCATCGGCGATAATGTCACGCTGACGCATAGCAATCACTTCCACATGTGTGTGATGAGTGATAACTGCTTCTTCCCTTGGGGAGCCAGTGCCTATTTCACAACCTTCATGGAAAACTCGATCTGTGGCCAGAATGCTACGATCGAGATGAGTGTATTGGGGAGAAATTCCTTTGTTGGAAGCGGAACGATACTCACCAACTTCAACCTGCTGCCGGTGCCGCTCAAGACGGTCATCAACGGGCAGACTCTCGAGTTGGATATGCCGGTGCTGGGTGCCTGTGTTGGTCATAATACTCGTCTAGGTTCTGGGTTGATCGTCTATCCGGCCCGCATGATCGAGTCGGATGTTGTCCTGGTAGCATCGCCGACGCGCCGGGTGATTGCCAAGAACATTAGCTACGAGGAAAGCGATCATCATGCCATCTATATCAATACCGATCTTCATCCACGCCGCTACCCGCGCGAAGATGAATGATCATGATAAGCGGGGCATAATCTGTGAACTGATTGCTCAAGATATTTGTGGGTTGCCGTACTGGTATGGCGAATCCTCAAAACACCTTGTAGGGGCGGTCTGAGACCCGCCCGATTGATGGGCCAGGTTTATTCGTCAGCAGCATCGTGGTGTGACAAACAAAAAAGAATGAACATTGTATTGATCTGGGGCGAGGGTTGACATGGAAGACACCTTCGCCTTTATCATCCACCCCATTAGCGCCAAGAGAGATGTCGCCCGTAAATATCCTTTCTTGGGCAAAGTGCTGACCGAGAGGCAGATCGATTTCTTCTGCCGATTCTGGCCGCCGGTCTATCTTTCACGTATCGATGGGATATGCTCCGCATCAACCGGCAATGCGGTCACTGGCTGGTTTGTGGCTGCGCCCTATACCCCTCGTATGATGCTCTCTCTGTCGGTGAAGCAAGTGTATCGTAAGATCGTCCAGACCGGACATCTTGCTGAGCGGTTGGGCGCGCGTATTTTAGGGCTGGGGGCGTTTACAGCGGTTGTGGGAGATGGTGGCATCACTGTAGCCCGTGAGCTTGATATTCCGGTTACGACAGGCGATGCATATACGGTAGCACTGGCAGTCCAGGCTGCCCGTGAAGCCTCCCGACAGATGGGTGTTGATCTCAGCCAGGCGACGGCCGCTGTTGTCGGGGCGACCGGAGCCATTGGCGCGCCATGTGCCGAATTATTGGCCGATGAGACTGCCCGTCTGATCCTGGTCGGTAAGCATCCCAGATCAATAGAGGCTGTGTATGACCGATGCTCAGGAAAAGGAGGACAGCTTGAAGCAACCACCGATCTGACACGCATTCGAGAGGCCGATGTAATCCTTTCGGCTACCAGCGCAGCCAGAGGGATCATCAGTCCAGAGCATCTTAAGCCGGGGGCAGTGGTCTGTGATGTAGCTGTTCCGCCGGATGTTTCTCAGGCTGTGTCCAGACAGAGAGAGGATGTACTGGTAGTTGAAGGGGGAATGGTGGATGTGCCGGGTTCAGTGAACTTTCACTTTAATTTTGGTTATCCGCCAGGCAAGGCTTATGGCTGCATGGCTGAGACGATGGCCCTGGCATTGGAAGGTCGTTATGAAGACTATACGCTTGGAAAACGTATAGAGATCGAGCGGGTGCGGGAGATCGAAGCAATAGCCACCCGGCATGGCTTTCGGTTAAGCGGGCTGCGCAGCTTTAATCGGGAAATTACGGCTGCTCAGATCTCCCAGATACGCCAACGAGCTGAAGATATGCGCCGCCGCCGCGACAGCGGTGCTCTTTGATCGTTGAAATCCTACCAAATGGCACTTGTCACTCGTTGCTCAACGCTACCGGTTTCCATGTGCCTACCCGACTTTCGGTTATAATGGTGGATGAGTCTTGTTTTGATGGCGTTACATCAACTCATTCATTCATCAGGGAAAGGACAACCTATGTCCCGCTCAAAGGCACTTATCATTTCTGTTTTTGCGATTGGCCTTGCCGCTGTAGTTCTCACCTGGACAACCGTGCCAGGCGCTGCGGCCTCCGCGCCGACATTGTCTGATAAAGCTTCTGTCCTCAACGGCTCATCTGCATCGGCATGGCAGACCAACACTCCCAGACCTACCCGAACGCCCTGGCCAACCTGGACACCCAGGCCCACGCGCACTCCCAGGCCAACAGCCACACCTCGTCTCCCGGTTTTTTGCAAACGCACAGGAAATATTCGGTCTTGCATGAAGATCGAGTACGCTTCCTATGTTGACAGTGACGGCAAGAGGCAAAGTCTGCTGCTCGATCTGTACCTGCCCAGATGGGATACCGTGCCAAATCCACCACTCTTAGTCTATATCCCCGGCGGTGGCTGGCTGACCGGCTCCAGACAGGAGTGCCCTGGCGCGATGATCGCCAGACAGGGGTTTGCTCTGGCCTGCATCGACTATCGGCATACCGATGTGGCGCATTTTCCGACGCAGATCCAGGATGTCAAGGCAGCTATTCGCTGGCTGCGCTCCAGTGCCGGGCAGTATCACTTTGATGGCGATCACATCGGCGCATGGGGAACTTCGGCCGGGGGGCATCTCAGCGCCCTGCTGGGAACATCGCAGGGCGTCCCTGAGCTGGAAGGGACAAGCGGCGTACAGGGTGTATCGAGCGCGGTGCAGGCTGTAGCAGACTGGTATGGCCCGACCGATTTTAACCGCCTACCCCTGGCCTTCAATGAGGATGTATACCTTCCGGTTCCGGACGAATTCTGGGCCAAATACAACGAACGGCCCTATTACGGGATCACCCTGGCTGTTACACTTTTCATGGGTGGGGCGGTCTGGAAACATCAGGATCGGGTTGCCCAAGCCAACCCGATCACATGGGTCGATCCGTCTGACCCGCCCTTCTTTGTTTTTCACGGCGAGCCGGATAATGTCGTGCCGGTCAACCAGAGCGATATGCTGGTTGGATCACTTCAGGCCAACGGAGTGCCGGTTGAATATTACCGGCCTCCAGATCGAGGCCACTCTTGGGCCGACGCCGGCAGTGCGGAATTCAGCCCAACATTGGTTAACATGGTGCTTGATTTCTTCACCCGTTACCTCAAACCGCAACCACCGGCGAAATAGCCGTCCTCAAAGCACATCAAACAAAATGGGCGGCAAGGTGCAAATCTTGCCGCCCATATATGAACCGCACATTACTATCGCAAATCGCGGTAATTTCCTCCCCATGCCCAGCCGTGGCACCACCAGCATCCCCAATAATATCGTGGCACGATCACTGGGGCTCCGGCAATCGTCGTGTTACCGGCCGCATCGGTTACCTGGTACATCATGGTATACACACGGCCGAATCCATAGATCCAACGCTCCGCGCGCAGCCGGAAGGTCAAATCATCGACAATAATGATATCATTGGGCCGATCCCCAGGCCACAGGCCACTATCGGCTTCGCTCGATGTCACCGAGAGCAGTGTTACGGTTGGGTTGGGATCGACATTGTCAGCCGCTATGACTGTTGCCACGACATCGACATATTTGTGGTTGGCCTGCCAGAGCCACTGTGGCGAGACAGATACTGACAGCGTTGGGGCAATCGCATCTTGCATGCTCAAGCCGATTACCACCGGGTCGTGGTCCGAGGCCCGGTAGGCATCCGGCGCGTAGATGGTATCCTGGGCATCTTGCTTGTAGGTCATATCGTAGTCGATCAGATCGGGCTCATCAGCATTGATGTGCCAGTCAACTACACCGGTGACTTTATCCAGAAGGCTCGGACTGGCCAGCGCATGGTCAAGATAACCTAACTGCCCATCGAAAACATACGAATAAGCAAGCTCACCCTGGAACAGCGATACCAGATCGGTGTAACCGCCGGCTTTGAAGGCATCGATTGGATCTTCTTTGGCATACGAGTTCATGTCGCCAATGATCAGGAAAGCATCGCTGCTACTGCCGGTCGGGTCGCCGGCCAGCCAATCGACCAGGGCCTCGACGGCCGCCTTACGGGTCAGGTTACAGTTGCCTGCGCCATCACCCAGATCCGGATCGCCAATATCGATACAATCCGACCCCTTGGATTTGAGGTGGTTGACCACCACAGTGAAGACCCCGCCGGTAGCATTATCCCGGAAGGTTTGTGCCAGCGCCGGGCGGTTTTTAGTGTCGATGAAGCGGCTGTCGACCGACGCGTCGAGAACGGTGTAGCTGCCGGCTAGTGAAACGTCGGCGGGCTTGTAGATGATTGCTACCCGGATCTCATCGACACCGATAGGGCCGGTATCGACGTAAGCATAGGTGCCGGCGCCCATGACAGCGTTCAAGGCATCGACCAGATTCTGGATGGCCTCAGTGTTATTCTCGATCTCGATCAGGCCGGCCACATCGGCATCGATGGTTTGCAGGGCAGCAACGATCTTGGCCTGCTGGCGGGCGAACTCCTCGGGTGTCTTTGCCCCACGGCTGTTGAGGGTGGTGAAGTAGTTCAACACATTGAAGGAAGCCACCTTCAGTGTGCCGCCCACACCATCAGGCTGTGCCACACGTGGATTGACAGAGAGATAGTCGGCACCTTGGGTGGGCTGAATGCGCCACAGGTCATAGCTGTAATCGAGCACTCCGATCACATTCTGGAGCACATCTCCGCCTCTGAACAGATTGTTCAGGTCGAAGATTCCGCCGTTAGGGTGGCGTGCCGGGTCAGGGTTCTGCACGCTGCGGCCGTCATCGAGTGTAATGCGGCCCAACAGGTTGTCCTGAGCCAGTTGAGCTGCTTCCGGCGAGCCGGGCTCGAAGAGACTGGTCGGCTGGTACTGGCGACCGGCAGTCAGGACGATCTCGCCGTAACGGTCGAATTCGAAATACTCGGAGATGGATAGCGGCTGCGGGAAAACAACCAGCATACCCTCATAAGGCTCAAAATCATCCAGGCTGGTCACTGGCAGCGACAGGAGTGTGGCATCGGGCAGGCTGTTGCCGGTGGAGCAGATCATGATCAGGCTCACCGAGGTGATCTCGGTCAGATTGTAATATTCGTCGACTGTACCACGCACGCGGACAGCATCTCCTGCGTTGACATCTATCCCGGTAGCATAGACGAAGATGCCATCTGATGTGGCGGTGTCTCCATCACCCGCAGCATCCTGTAGAAAGAAACCGCTCTTCTGGTCACTGTTCTGGAAATCGCCGGTGACGATACCCTCGGTGGTGATTTCGCTGCCATCCAACAAGCTGGCAGCGGTGCTGCCCTGGATGGTGTAGATAGGTGTGAAGGGATCGCCGCACACTTCGGATGGTTGAGTGTAAACCTGATTGGCCATGCCGGGCGTGTTGTAAGCCTCCCCCACGGCGATCGAGCCACCGAAGCCTGGCAGCCCCGCGCCATCGAAGTCGTTGCGGACCCAGACGGTGCCGCCGTCCGGAATACGTGACGCGCCGCCTGGCGTGAAGGACTGCCCGTCGAAGCCAGGCGACAGCGTGGCAGCAGCATAACCCCAATCATCCGCGCCACCGTCTGACACAGCCACGCTATCGGCAATCATCGACCAGGGAAGGACGTCCAGAGTGCCATTATCATCACTGTCCAGGTCCATACCCTGGCTGCCGATAAAGCCATCGACCAGCAGCAGCGTGACCGTGCCGTTCTCGAAGCCATCCGCCAGATACCCACTGAGCCAGCAGCCATTGGCATCGGTAATGCCAACCGGCAGCACACTGTCGATCAGGCCCGCATCTGGGCTGTCGCCTTCGATTTGGATGAGAGTATAGGTAGTATAGTCAGTATCAGGCGTGCCCAGCACCTCGACGTATTCATAGGTGTCTATGCCGGTGTGGTTGAAGACAAACTCGTTGATCTGGGGAACTTCGATGACCGGTCCGGTAGCATGGCTGCCCAAGCCATCGAAGGTATTGTTGGCAAATCCATCCCACTCCACAGCGGGGTCGAAGACATCAGAGGAATTGGTATCGCCCGCTAAAATGCCGGACTTACGCCGCAAGGTATTGTCCTGGGTACTGGTGAGGCTGCTTCCCCACTCACTGCCGGGGTCAAAGCCGATCTGGCCGATAACATCAACAAGCACTCCTCCTCTGAGCAAGACAATGGCATCATCGCCATTGAACCAGCTTGTCCCTTGAAGCTGGTCGGCTTGCGCCAGGATGGTATCATCAGTGGCATTGGTCGGCGCCACAACATATACATCACCGTCCGCTACCGTTCCCGTCAAGTTGATGGTATAAGTGGATGTTCCGCCGTTGAAAGACATCTGGATACTGTAGCCGCCTGCTGCCAGGTCGACTGCTGCTCCGGTACCATTATGGATTTCGAGGGCTTTGTTATTGCCGGAACCTTCGATGTATTCCGAGAAGAACAGTTCGGATGCCGATGCTCGAGCGGGCAGTCGAGCCGGGGCCAGAACCAACAGAAACATCAGGATCAAAAGCGTGGTTATCAAACATCTCCAGCGATTTTGAAGCAACATATCTTTTGACATCTACCGCTCCATTCTCTTTGGTAATCGCTTACGAAACACTCACTGACTATCACTCGATGATTAAGGGTTTTACATTGATGGGTAAACAGTGGCCCATTTTCAGTGATCGGGTTAAAGCCACAGGCCGAAAGTCACACGTCACGAGAACATAAGCGTCAACTTAAACATAAAAAACATCCCGATCTCTTGATCTCTTGCAACAAAGATCCTGATCTTTTCCCAAAAACATTTCGATCTTTTTCTTGACTTGCCAAATCTGTCGTCGATCAACAAAGACGGAAAATGACCTTAAATTGACAGTTATGGTTGTCCTATAACGGAAAATTTGCAATCAGGCCGTAGTCTGCAAAGATAGCTGCGGAGTAACTATTCAGCGGTTAGCTGTAAACTAAAACTCGTCACTCAAAACTCAAAACTGTCAAGCAGCCGGCACCAATAACTGAATAGTTACGCTGCGGAGAATATACTCAGTGTATCATACTTAAGTGCATTCGCTGCATTCACCCATCGATGACACTCACTGGAAAAGAGTACCGAGTGATGAGTGACGGGCTATTGTTCTCGTCGACAGTTTTTCTGTATGCTCTTTGAAAAACGCCAGGATACACGTGAACAGATATGGATACAATTTTGAGTGGGACTGAACATCATAACCGATTCAGTTCTTTCTCGTTCATTGTTAGTAGCCTGTCCATTTTCTCCCCTTCTCTTTCTTGCATGTTTTTCTTGAAGGGGACATTATCACTTTGGGCTAACAAAATAATTCTCTACTTTGCTATTTGTCGTTATACTATTTCCTATCTGAAGCCACTACCTGGCCAAGAGAGAAGAATAATGCCGAAGCAAGATCACGATCTATACCTCATTCAACAAGTATTGGAAGCTCTCCAGCGGGGCGAATTCGACCATCCATTTGATACATCAAATTTACCGGGCGATGTTAGCTCAGCCATTGATGATCTCACAACTTCTCTCAGTGACTTGACGCAGGAGATTGTATCTGCCTGCCAGAGCATCGGGATTGCCCAAAATGAGTCTGGGACTTTGTGGGAAGACCTCAAGCGGCAGGTGCGAGACATCGTTAAGCACAATCAAACCATGCAGTCGGAGCTGATCCAGATTTCGGCTGAGGCGGGAAGGGTGCAAAGCAGCCTGGCTGAGCGTCGCAGGCAACTTTACATGGTCATTTCTTCGATGCCCAACATGTTGATCATCCTTGATCGGGAGAACCAGGTGAAATCCTTATTTGTGCCCCCTGGGTTCCCGCTAGAGCTTCGTGCAGATTTGTTGAGCACCAGCGTTCCCATGTGGGATATCGTTCCGGCACGCCTGGCCGAAGAAATCGAGAGCGCGTTGTGGGCCCTCCACAACTCTGACCAGAATACCGGTTTCGAATATTCTGAAGATAATGAGGAGCAAACTCTCTACTTTGAGATAAAAACATCACATGTTATCGATTCGACGGACAACCTGGTGGTAATCAATAACATCACAGAGCGGCGGCGCCAGGAAAGACGGCTGATGCAGATGAAAGACGATTTCATCTCTTATGCTTCTCACGAGATCCGGACGCCAATTTATGCTATCAAAGGCTTTCTCGATTTGATCATTTCCGGGAAAGTCGAGGATCCGAATGTCCAACAGGAATTCTTGCAGCGGGTGGCCAACGGCGTCGAGCGCCTCTCGGCATTGGCCTCCGACCTGCTCGATTCCAGCAGGATACAGAGTGGCCAGATGCGTGTGTCTTGCCAGGAAACGGATATCTGCGATCTTGTTCACGAAGCGGTCGATTCATTCCAGGCCATGGCACATATCAAGGAGCTTGAGATTGTCTACAGACAGCCACCCGATCCCTTGATGGCACCTGCGGATAAGCTCCGGTTGCACCAGGTCATGATCAATCTGCTTCAGAATGCCATGCATTATTCCCCGCCTAGTCAGACAGTTGATGTTGAGGTGTCCGGCACAGATGAAGGTGTTCTGGTTACTGTCACCGATCGGGGAATCGGGATTCCGCCGCAAGATATGCCTCTTGTGTTCGATAAATTCTACCGGGTGGACAGTGAGACCAACCGGGCAACGACAGGCAGCGGCCTGGGCCTATACATTTCCAAATCCATTATCGATCTGCATGGTGGCCAGATCGGAGTCAGCAGCGAGCCCGGCAAGGGCAGCACATTCTACTTCATACTGCCGACTTCATCGAATTGACAGTTTGTATCACTCGATAATCAATTTTGAACATCGATGGGTGATCAGCGGTCAGTTTTCAGTGAACAATTTAAAGGCAGTACCGCAAACAGCTAGTACTGCACGGCGGAAATACTTCCGCAATCTTATGAATTCCACTGCGCACAACTAATTGCGGAAGAACTTCCGCCAGCATGTAC
>JAFGLD010000013.1 GCA_016928235.1 Anaerolineae bacterium
CTAAAAAACCAAGTGTCATAGATGCACTCATGTGGGATGCATTTAGCCTTAACTTGGAGGCATTTTATGAATATTCAAATGGCCTCTTAGAGTGTGCTCTAAGTTGTATGGTAGAACTTCCACTTCGATAGAGGTAAGTCATGGATACACTACTGACTATCCAACAGGTCGCAGATCAAACAGGTGTCAGCGAGCACATCGGCCTCATTGAGAGCATCAACCGCGCGGACAACAAATCCAGCTGTATCACGAGGTATTGGTCATCTGTGGCCAGCCGCGAGGCAACGCGATAGAGCCAGGCGCGAGGGTTCTCCCACCGCTCGCCGCGCAGGAGTGCGCTGTAGGCGCGGATGAATGTCTCCTGGGGAAATCCTGTGCACGGGCCGGGTCACCGATCAGCCGCGACAGGCAGGAGCAAGTAGGCTCTTCATACTGTTGGAACAGCATATTGAAGATAGCCTCGGTGTCGCTGATGTTGTGGGCTCGGCAGGCAGAATCGGCGAGATCTGTATCGATAGGTCATCTCCTTTTCGTTCTATCCAGTAAGACGGACGACATGGCCTGTGGGTCGCAAATTGGGGCAAATTGATTGCTATTTGCCAGTGCGACAGCAGCAGCAAGGCTAGACTCACTCATGTTTTACGGGTGTTAGTGCCACGAGGGGAATCACGCTCGCCAGAAAGCGTACATCGGCCTCGCTGCCATTGGTTTGATAGCCGAGAATCCCACTCAGGGTGCGCAGAGCTGCCGGGTGGTGGCGGTTGTAATCGAGCATCACTTCGGTGGCCTGCGGTAGCGGCAAACGTTCAGCGCGGGCGAACATGTGTTTACTTCCCACCTGGATTGTGATTTCTGGGTGAGCCATCACGTTCCTGTACCAATCGGCCTTTTCACCGAAGCCCGAGGCCACAATATAGCCCCCTGTCTCTTTTGTGTGGCTTACCACTTCCACTACTGCTTGGCGCGGCTGGCCTGTTTTGCGCCCAATGTGGTTGAGCCGCACAAATCGCTCGCCCAGCAACCATCCCAGGCCCAATCGATAAAACCAGAGCGGTGCGCGCCAAGCCAGACGAGCCAATCCGCGCGGGGGTTGTACATCTTTGATTTTCTTGACCATAGTTTCTCCTTGTTTGTGTACACTATCTATCCACGCTTGCCGATGCCCCATTTGTTTGGACAGAAAGCCCCGGTGCTTTTGCAGTATTCAGCATAGGCATCGCCGTAGCGCCACAGCAAATCCTGCTCTTCGGCAAAACACATCAATAAGAAGATGGGAAAATAGATCAGCGATAATACAGCCAGGAACGGCGAGTGCAGCAGAAGCGCGATTACCAGCCAGCCAAACACTTCACCTGCTGCTTGTGGGTGGCGGATTTTGGCGTAGATGCCCCTATACATGGTGTGTTCTTTCTTCGGGCGCATGGTCTCTTCGCCGGCATGGCGTGTGCCGATGAACATCAGTGTCATGGCGGGGATGCCAATCACAGCAGCCAGGAGCGCAGAAATCCACCATGACCAGGGGAATTTCTCGGTCAGTGGGGTAGGCAGAGGATAGAAAACATATATGACGTAGTTGACAACTGTGATTCCCATGAAAATGCCGGCAACAATCCGCTCGCGCATACAGCGGGCGTAGACGCCAGGACCTAGTACTTTTTCGCGCGTGGCCGGGCTGACACTGAGTACGTAGAAATACAGAAACAGCAGCGAAGCAAGAATAAGAACGGCAAAATTGATCCAGGCAATCATGAGAACTCCCTTGAAAATAGTGGCGAGTGATGAGTGACGAGTCAAAAAGCTATTTTTCATTCTCTACGGTAAGCATTTCGATCATCGACAACTCCCTTTTGTTAAGGTTCACCCTGCTGACAAGATGGGTTGATTTCCAAAACGTGCCAGCAACAGTAAGAATAGAATGGTCGCATCGAGAAGCAACTCAAACCCGGTAATGGGCATCAAGAAGGGCACCCACAAAATTGTGGTGACGCAGACCAACACGGTTGTCCAAAAGGCCCACATACGCTGGCGAAACAGGCCCAGGGCAGAAACCAACCGCAGTGAGGCAAAATACAGGAAAACCGGAAAAAGCATAATCGGCTGTTGATTGAGGAGTTCATCGAATTCCAGAAAAGACATCGCCGGGTATAGATTCTCGATCAGGCCAAAGTGCATGAGTAAGATCGCCAGGCAGTCAGCGATTTCGATGAGTGCATAAACCGTCAGGATGACAGCAACCGTGCGCAATAGTTTCATGAAGAACATCTCCCTATATCCAGAATCAGGAGCAGAAGCCAGGCCTGGGCACAGATAACCAATGCAATCACCTGTTGTTTTCGAGCCATTTTGCACGTTTCTTCTTCGAGCAGTGGGCTATGCCGGCTGTTTGACCTTGTTTAGTGGGCAATTGATATTGCCGCAGGCCCGGCAAACCACGCTGCGCACCTGGATCACCGCAATACCTAACAGAACCCAAAAGGCGATGAGCAGGCCCGGGCTTCGCCACAAAACTATCTGAGGAAGTCCGACCATGAGGAGCAATGCAACGATCATCGCAAGCATCTCGGCGGGCGAGTAGGGCCCAGGTTGTCGTTTGAATAGCATGGCTGCTTTGCCGGGGAGCACATGTGCACAATGTGTCTTGCAGGGGCATTTGGCACAGTAGGCATAGAGCACCACCGGCGCGGCAATCGCACAGACAAGCAGGTAACCCACTCCTATCCACATTGCAGACTGGAACATCGCGACGGCGCCAAGGGCGATGGCCGCACCCGCCAGGGCCAAACTGGTGATACCGTGAAATCGAGTTGTCATTGTGTTTTCCTTTCAGATAGAGATGCCCTTCCCCATGCCCTCGCGACGACAGGATTGCGGCTAAAGAAATCCTCCCTCACGGACTGCTCGACGCGGTTAAGCGGGCAGGCGAAGTTCATGCAATGGTTGCACATCAGCGTGGCCATCAGCGTGCCCATCGCTGCAGTGGTGAGAACAAAGATGGTCAGCAGTAGCCACTGTGTGCCGATCATTAAGAAGGCCAGCGGGTACCCGGCGATCAGAACGAGCCCGGCAAAGAAGACGATATTCTCACCTCGGGTCATCGGGCCGGGACGGTATTCCCAAAGCTTCGGCGCACCATAATTGGCCCAGCATTGTAGAGATAGTGTTCTCGGCTCGGCGTAGTGCGGGCAGTGCGAGCACATCACTCGGATCTCGATCAGGCCGAAGTAGCTGAGGAACAGGATGACCCAGGGGACGAGATACCAGGCGCTCAGGTGAGCGATCCCGATCCCGCCCACGACGAAGGGTGGAAAGGCGATCAGCATAAACCGCGCCAGATCTTTGCCACTGAAGTGGCATTGTAAGCTGTGTTGCACAGGGCAGCCCTCGCAACTGGCCGATGAACAGGTGGATAGGGGCTTTTGTGGATCAAGAAACATGCTGCTCACGTTCACCTCTATACATTTCGTTCAAAAATTGCGCCGCGCACTCCCATACCATGGCCAACATGCGGGTGGTCTCGGCCAGATTGTAGGCGGCGGGAGCAAATAGCAGGGTGTTCATGCGCTTTTCAGTCCTTTGAGTACCAATCCCAGGCTGGCGTGCAATTGTTCTTCCGCCGGCACCAGATCCGGCGCGTAGGCCCACAGGAGAAGTGTTCCTTCGAATGCTGCCCCGATTGCCAGCGCAGCTTGCTGGGCGTCGCCAGGCGCGAATTCACCGCCGTCCATCCCGCGCTGCACGACCGGTTTGACGATGTCGATGAATCTTTGCAGGTACTGCTGCATACTCTGGCGAACGCTCTCATTGCGAAATGCCAGGGCATAGAATTCGAAGATGACTGGTCTTAGTACGAGCATGGGGCGAAGATCCTGAATGAAGACATCCATCAGTCTCAGCAGGCAGTCAGGGGCGGATAGCTCCTCGCAGTTAAGTTTTTCCAATTTGCGCAATTCAGAGCCAAATAACATATCAGAGATGGCGGCGATGATGTCGGCCTTGCTTTTGAAGTACCAGTACAGGGTACCTTTGCTCAACCCGGTCTCGGTGACAATGTCATCCATGCGAGCTTCATGGATGCCGCGGCGGGCAAAAACGTTGACGGCTGCTTCGATAATCTGGGCGCGGCGCTCTTCGCTGACGTCGGGTCTGGGTGTCATCACTTGCCTTTCTTGATAGTAAACTGACCGGTCAGTCAGTTATATAGTAGCGATAACATGTCGATCTTGTCAAGTAGTCCGGATGCATCGGATGAAAAGTGAGCCTCACACGCTTTGCACGGCGGTATCGCAATGCTTTTTACCGCCATTACTGTGACAGATGTCTTGTCATCAAGGGAGGTTCTTCTATTCACCCTTCGATCATCCCAGCGTCTACCCACTACTCTCACCGCCGGATGGACTACCGGTTTCTCGAATTCGCAGCTCGTGTTATGCTTTTGCCTATCAATCGAAAGGAACGATCTGCCATGTCCAATCCATCCAATTTACCTTCGAGCAACGCGTCGTCAGAGCCTGAGAGCATCAGACAGTTTGTCGTCACTCCCGCCGCCGGCAAACGATTGATCGCCAGGGCTCTGGCATCGCACCCTGTTGTAGAGGCTGCGCTCCAATCTCGGACCATCGTCATCGTCGCCGGAACGACGAACGGTTATGTGGCTGAAGAGATTTTTGCGGTGCTTGGTGGGGGTGAGGATTTTACCCGCAGGCGGTTCGTCCGGGGCGTAACGTTGCCTCCCACCCAGGCCACGACCGAGACCGGGCGGATACCCGATGAGAGCCAGTTCCCCGGCGACGTGGTGATCGAAAAGGGTGTCTGGCAACAGGGGAAAACCATCTTCGATGTGGTCGATGAGCTGAGAGAAGGCGATCTGATACTGAAGGGGGCCAATGCCCTCGATCTGGAGCAGGGGAGAGCGGCCATTCTGATCGGCCACCCCAAGGCCGGTACCATCGGCGCGGCATTGCAGGCGGTCGTTGGACGGCGCGTGCAGCTTATTCTGCCTGTCGGCGTGGAAAAGCGCGTGCCGGGCAGCCTCGATGATCTCTCGATGCTTCTGAATATTCCGGAGGCACAAGGTGCGCGGCTTCTGCCCGTACCCGGTCTGGTGTTCACGGAAATCGACGCGATAGAGCTGCTGACCGGGGCGTGGACGGATATCGTGGCCAGCGGTGGTATCTGCGGCGCCGAGGGCAGCGTGTGGCTGGCCGTGAGCGGTACGAGAGAGCAAGTCGAGCAGGCTGCGCAGTTGTTGAGATCGGTGGGCTCGGAGCCTCCATTTGAGTTCTAGGCGATCTTACGGCTCCAGTAATTCGGCTACATACCGTTCGATGTCCTCCTGGGTGAGTGGGCCGATGTGCCTGACTCGGATGACGCCCTCCGCATCGATCCAGATCGTCGTTGGGAAAGCGTAGACACCGTACTGAGCGGCGATGCTGCCATCCAGGTCGATGACAGTGGGAAAAGTCAGCCCCAGTATGTCTATGTAAGCCTCAACCTGAGTGGCGGGCTCGCCGGCATTAAGCCCCATGATGATCAACCCCTGATCAGCATAGCGTTCCGCCGCGCTCTGCATCGCCGGCATCTCTTCGCGGCAGGGGACGCACCAGGTAGCCCAGAAATTAAGTGCCACAGGCGAACCACGAAGATCATCCAGGTTGATTGTGTTCCCGTCGGGTGTGTCGGCGGAAAAGCCGGGCGCGGGTTGTCCAACAGCAACCGGATCGGCTACAGAGAAGAGACCACTGCTGCTATTTGAGGAGGGAGCCGCAGGCTGCCTCCAATCTATCGTCAGGATAGCCATCACAATGCCCAGCACCAGTCCGCCGCCCAACAAGATCCATAGACTGGGCGAAATTCCGTGTTTGGGTGAGTGTTCGTCTGTCATCTGTGTCGATCCATTACGGTAACCATTGTCCCCCAAAGGCGTTATCGACCAGCCTGGTCAGGCTGCCGTCATCCAGGCCATATACCCAGAGTTCAAGGGTATCGGGAGCGGATTGCAAATCGAAGCGGTGCAGCAGAATGCGGTCGCTACCTGGACTCCAGGCAAACAGTGAGTTGTTGTAGCCGGGATCGTCGGTTATCTGTTGTATCCACCTGCCGGCCGGATCGATGAGCATCAACTGAAAGCCAAATCCCTGCTCCCGGTTCAAAAGACGGTGGCCAAAAGCGATCCACTTCCCGTCGGGTGACCAGGTCGGCGCCTGGTTCTCCTCAGCCTGGTCGAGAAGCGGCTCAAGCCCTCCGTCGATCCCCAGGTGGGCCAGCATGATGTCGGGGTAAAACTGCCTCCCTACCTGTTTGATGTCTGCATAGGCTAGCTGTGCTCCGTCCGGCGAAAAGGAGCCTGCTTCCCCCATCATGCTGGGCAGCCGGAACGTGTCGCCGTTGCTCAGGTCGATGACCCGGATAGCCTGGCTGTTGCCATCGAAGAATGCCAGACGATTTCCATCGGGGCTCCAGACCGGGTCGAAGCCCAGCACCTGGTCGTCTTGAAAGAGGGGGGCACTCTGTCCAGTCGCCGGATCGACCAGCCAGACCCGGCTCGATCCACCGCTGCCGGTTGTTGAGGGCCCCTGGTGATCGAAGGCGATCTGCCTTCCGTCCGGCGACCAGGCAGGGCTGGCGCAAAAGCCGCCCTGGCAATCGGTGATGCGGCGGGGATTAGCTCCCGCTGCATCGATCAGCCAGATGTCCGCCGACTGATCGGCCTCGTAGACAGTCACGGCGATCTGCTCGCCGTCCGGGCTGGGGGCGAAGTCATACAGACCATGCTCGGGCGCGTAGATCCGGCGGGGTTGGCTGCCGTCAGACTCTGCGACCCACAGACTACGGGCATCGGCATCAGCAGGCGCGAGATAGATGACGCGCGGCAGCCGCGGCGTCAATGACCAGGTCTGTGGCCTGATGACCCGCCGCTCCAGCAGGCTTTGGGCACCCGCTTCGACGGTTACCGTGTAAGTTCGTTGAGGGGTGAGCGGCTGATCGGGTCGGAAGATCAGCATGTTGCCTTCCCATCGCATTGTGCCTTCCACTGCCGGCTCGATAGAAAACCGATCTTCGACGCCGGCTGTGTCCATCGGCTGACTGAAGGTCAGGCTGATCGGCGCGGTGCTCGATGAGCTTTGCCTGTCACCTGGCGTGGTGAGCGTGACAATGACACCAACCCGATCACCTAGCGCGATAACGATGCCGATTGCCACTACCAACGCGGCGATGATACCAGCTACAAGGCGATCAAAAGTATCCATAGTCTGTTTCATGGGTAAAGGTAGGGTTGCTCAGGCGGCTGAACCGGCGTGATATCCTCTGCCACCAACACCGGAATTGGCTCGCCATGCAGCTCTCCCTCTGTGAAAGTGCCCTGGACGCGCACCCACGAGTCGGCAGTAAGCTGGTCTGCCTCCGAAGATTGAACGACCAGGCCAATTGCCATCGCGTCGGCCACGCAGCAGGTGATCGTAAAGCGGGCCAGCATGAATTGGTCTTTGACAAAGCGGCTGTCCCGGTAGACAAACCCGATCACATCGGCCTGCTCGCCGTTCAGGGCAGCCGGGTCAGGATTGGCATTCATCGCTCGTGCCCAGTCGAGCACATTGCGTTTGTCGGGCACGATGGTCAGCACCCGCTCGCTGCCGCCGATAGCCGTGGTGGTGCTCACCGTGCCGCGTGTAGAGACTGCGCTGGCGCCAAGCGGACTGGTTGGAACGATCGTTCCCAGGATGAGCGGCAGGGCGGTGATCAGCAAGGGGCCAAGTGCTCCTTTGCTGTGTTGGTGGTCGATGTGATCATGATCATCGTCGCCATCCTGCTTGCCGACCAGGTTGTAAGATCCGGCTATGAGAATAAATAAGACGATCGCTACCAGGGAGAGCCAGCCGAAGCGTGGCCCGATATAGTAAAACAGCTTCCCGCTGACCAGCTTATCGGCCAAGAAGATAGCCATCAAGATCAGGAGCAAGGCTTTCAGACGATCGAGTGTTTGAGGTCGCATCTCACCACCCCAGGTTAAGGTTCATGAAGACGGTAGCCAGCGTCGTCAGTAACAGCGGCATGACGACCAGGTAGAGTACGTATCGCTTCTTAAAGACACGCAGGAACATCAGCGTGCTCTTGATGTCGACCATTGGCCCGAAGACCAGGAAAGCCAGAATCGAGCCGGTGGTAAACGTGTTGACAAAGGCCAGCGAAAGGAACGCATCGACCGTCGAGCAAACCGAGAGGACAAAGGCCAGTATCTGCATGATGAAGACCGACCGCACCGGCCCCGTCCCAATCGCCAATAAAGTGGCCTGTGGCACGAGTGTCTGCATCAGCGCCGCCAGCAGCGAGCCGATCACCAGGAAGCGTCCCATCTCGAAGAACTCATCACCGGCAATGCGCAGTACTGCCTGAAACCGGGTTCTGAATGGCCTGATCGGTCGCTTGGCAGTATTCTCTCCAGTTGGTTGAGATGTGGGCAGGAGCAGTATGTTCTGAGGAGATTGGTGTAAGGAGAAGATCAGCCCGACGGCTACAGCGATCAAGAAGCCAAGCATGAAGCGGGCGGCTAACATCTTTCCCCACCCATAGGCTGCCGCGGTGCTGGCCAGCACGACAGGGTTGAGGATCGGGGCAGCCAGCAGAAACGAGATACCTGTCGAAAGTGGCAGTCCCTTGCGAAGGAGGCGCCGCGTTAAGGGTACAACGCCACACTCGCAGACCGGGAAAGTGAAGCCGATCAGGCCTCCGATCAGTGTCGCCGCGAAGGCGTTGCGGGGGATCAGCCGCGTCAGATCATCCCGACTCACGAAGCTCTCGACCAACCCGGAGGCGATGGCGCCAAGCAACAAAAAGGGAGCAGCTTCGATGAAGATGCCGAGAAAGATGGTGACGAAACTGCTGACTTGTCCTGCAATGGCTGTAATCATTGGCGGTCGATGCTTCTTGAACAACATCCTAGATCGATAAGCTGACTGCTGAACACCGGCTGATACGCAGGCAGATTATAGCGCAGGTCTTTATCTTTGGTTTTCATTTAAGTTTTTGCACCATGGACAAAACAGGACATAGTCACCCAATGATGTGCTCGGACGTCATTTCCATGTGGATAGGAAGACGCCGAGCTGTGCTCATTAGACTGCAATGGCGTGGCCGCCACAGACATACTTTGCGGTTATGTTGCACACAACCCCACACAGAGCGTGGGAAGACAGATGGTGATGCTCTGCGTTAAGTAAGCCCATCTCGCGTCGATCTTACCCAATCGGGATCGGCACAAGGTGGTGTGTCATCTGCCGGCAG
>JAFGLD010000206.1 GCA_016928235.1 Anaerolineae bacterium
ATGCCTAATCTCTGATTTTGAGGCGTTGAAAGCCTTGTTCGTTCATCCGACGACTACCCAAAGTTGCTTTTCCGACAAACTGCTAGCCTTGGCCTTCTTTGGGCAGCTCGATGATGAACACAGTCCCCTGACCAGCCTGACTTTCGACCTCGATCCGGCCTCCATGCGCCTGCACCAGTTGGCGAGCGATGGCCAAACCAAGCCCGCTGCCTGTTCCGGCATGACGGGACCGCGAGCGGTCACCACGCCAGAAACGATCGAAAATGAATGGGAGATCTTCCGGCGCGATGCCGGGGCCGGTGTCCCTGACGGTCAGGCGTACACCATCGGCCATGGGATGAATTGTTAGCGTGACACACCCACCATCGGGCACGTGGCGCAGCGCGTTGGCTACCAGGTTCGAGAGCACCTGATCGATGCGGTCAGCGTCGACAAACACCCGGCCGGCATCAGGAGCAACCTCCACCCGGATATCGACCCCGACATTGGCAGCCTGTCCGCTGAAGCTGGTAGCCACATCGTTGAGGAGGTCAGCCACATCGAGCCATTGCCGATGCAAAGGCAGCTGCCCGGCTTCGGCCAGTGATAGGGTTTGCAGATCGCCGACCAGCCGTGCCAGCAGCCGCGTCTCGTCCAGCGTAGCGATGATGTGCTCATGGGTTGGCTCGTAGACGCCGTCGAGCAACCCCTCCAGGTTGCCCTGGATGATATGCAGCGGCGTGCGCAGCTCATGGGCGACATCGGCGGTCAGATTGCGTCGCTGCTGCTCCGCGCGTGACAGCTCGGCGGTCATGCGGTTGAAACTGATCGCCATCTTGCCAAACTCGCCGGGGCCACCTTCCGGAATGCGCACGTCCAGATCGCCCTCGGCTACGGCATCGACGGCGGCCATGATGTTCGAGAGCGGTGAGCCGATCTCGCGGAAGGCCAATGCGGCGGCACCGGCAACCATCAAAGGGAAGGCCAAAGAGAGCGCGCAGCCGGTCATCCATACCAGTCGGGCTACCGGCCCACTGCCCTCGATACCACGGAAGATCACGAAAATGACGCCCATTATCACCAGAAACAGCACAGTCAGGAAGATAAAAGGTCTGGTCATTCGGAAAAAGAGAAATCGACGCTTGCCGGGTCGCCATCTCTCCCAGTGATGATGAAAATGTCCCGGCCTGGACGGATGAGGAAATCCAGGCCAGCGCGACGGCAATTCGCCGGCGTCAAGCCGCTCAATATGCTTGAAGAAGTGCTTACGGAATTTGCTCATTGCTCGTCAGTAAACTGGTACCCCACACCATAGACAGTGAAGATGTAACGTGGATTGGCGGGATCGACTTCCAGTTTGCGCCGTAGATTCTTGATGTGCGAATCCACACTGCGGTCAAAGCTGGAGGCTACCATGCCGTGCAGGTGCTCGATCATCTGTTCGCGGCTAAGAACCTGCCCTGGGTGTTGGGCCAGCACGACCAGCAACTTGAACTCGTTGGGCGTCAGATGGATCGTTTCACCATCGCGGGTCACACGATACTGCTCCAGGTCGATGATCAGCCCGGCGGTGCTGATTTGCCGGGGCGATACCAGCCGGCCTTGCGCGCGTCGCAGCAGGGCCCGCACCCGCGCGACCAGGGTGCGCGGCGAGAAAGGCTTGGTCACATATTCATCGGCGCCCAGCTCCAGCCCGGCTACCTGATCGCTCTCTTCGGCGCGGGCAGTCAGCATGATGATCGGTATGTCGGTCTCCCGCCTCAAGGCTCGACACACCTCCCAGCCGTCCATGCCCGGCATCATCAGATCAAGCACAATCAGGTCAGGGCGCTCGCTGCGTGCTGCGGCCAGCGCCGAAAGACCGTCGCCGGCGGTGATGACCCGGAAGCCGTCTTTCTCCAGGTAATCACGCGCCAGCTTGACGATTCTGGGTTCGTCATCGACAACAAGGATGGTTCCGTCCATCATTTAGACCCGTTCCGGCTCTACGAGATCACGACGATACGCGCCCTGACCCAGCACCAGATACTTGGCGCCGATGAATGCGAGCGTCCAAATCAATGCCGGTCATACCCTCCAGTGCACATCTTTCCCAATTATAGGCGCGCTATCGGTCGCTGCAAACAGCCCGAATAGATACCTATCGGTATCATCGGCACACCAGCCGGCAGCCAGGTGTAGCTTCCGGCTGGCAATGACTATGATGTTCTTCCGGTTATCGATCAGTGACTTTATCGGTTTTCTCCTCGGACTTGGAGCCTTCGTCTGTGGGTGATTCCTGGCTCATGTGCCAACGACGACGATGACTGAACCAGCGAGGATGATGAGGCCTCATCATAGGTGGATGATGCCAAAAGGGCGAATGGCACAACGCAGCCAGAACGATCAGGAACAACACTCCGCCACAAAAGAACGGTCCCAGACACGGGAAATGAGGCGTGGCGATGTGTCGTGCCATGTGAGGCAGGGGAAACAGGTGCCTTGTCTCTGGCTCGAGGTCGTCTGACTCTGCATCAGTGGTAGTTACTCCCAGAACATGCTCATGAGCTGCGCCTGCACGATAAGCGATCATAGTGGTCATGGCAAATCCGCCCAGAATGAGCAACGCAAATAGAATGCGAGGGAAAAAAGAATGTCTACGAAACATATCAGCCTCCAGATTGTGTGTTTGATACGATTGAGCACAAAGCCCAATGATTGTTCTCAGTATGCGGGCTGATTGTGTAGAAATGATGGAGGCTCAAGGCAGGTCTTGTGGAAGATTGATCAGGAGGCTGATCCTCTGGAGTAGCACAAGTGTTGGCAAGTTGAGCAACTGGAGGGCTGCGGTATAATCTTCCCGCTTCACAATGATCATCATATCCACTCACGACACAGTCCGGTTACTAAAATGATCGTCAATTGTTGATCGTTGAGCGATTGTTAAGGAGAACATCTTGACAAAACTAACTGATTTACATTCCCTTGGCCAAAGCCTTTGGTACGATAACATCGCCCGTGACTTGCTGCGCTCCGGCGATATCCAACGTCTGGTTGACGAGGGCGTGATGGGTTTGACATCTAACCCGGCCATCTTCAAGAACGCCATTACCAACAGCAGTATCTACGATGACCAAATCCGCGAGCTGGCTCTTCAGGGCAAGACCGCCGAGCAAATCTACGAGGTCATGGCCGTCGATGACATTCGGGCAGTGGCTGATATCCTCCGGCCAATCTACGAGCGCACCGATGGGGTCGATGGCTACGTGAGCCTGGAGGTATCGCCCTACCTGGCCCGTGACACCGAGGCCACGCTGGCGGAAGCGAAGCGCCTGTTCGATTGGGTGGATCGACCCAATCTGATGATCAAAATCCCGGCCACGCAGGAAAGCCTGCCGGCCGTAGAGGAAGCACTTGTTGCCGGATTAAACATCAACGTGACCTTGATATTCAGCCTCAAAGTCTACAGCCAGGTGATGGAAGTGTATCTCACTGCGCTGGAACGACGAGCCAAAGCCGGACTGCCGGTCAGGGACATTGCATCAGTGGCATCGTTTTTCGTCAGCCGTGTAGACACATTGGTCGATCAGATGCTCGATGAGCGTATTGCTCAGACTGGAGATGTTACTGAGCAAGCGAAGCTCAAGGGTTTGCAGGGTAAGGCAGCTGTTGCCAATGCCAAACTGGCTTACCAACTCTTTGGCGAGATATTCGGCGCGCCGCGATTCGATGCACTGAAGGATCAGGGCGCCTGCGTGCAGCGTCCCTTGTGGGCATCGACCAGCACCAAGAACCCGGACTATCGCGATGTGATTTACATCGAGGAACTGATTGGCCCAGACACGGTCAATACGGCCCCGCCGCAGACCATCGACGCCTTCCGCGACCATGGCCGCGCGGCCGTGACCATTCGGGATGGTTGGGATGCCTCGCGGTCCCTGGAGGCTGAACTAGCAGACGTGGGAATCGACCTGGATGCCGTCACCGAGAAGCTGCTGGTGGATGGCCTGGCGGTGTTCGTTGAGCCGTTCCAACAGATGCTGGACGCGATTGAGGAGAAGCGGAGAGGTTTTGTGGGGACATAACCCTGAAAACTGAGTACCTGTAAAAGATCTGCCGTCTTGGCCGCGATTCCTTGAAGCCGACTCTCAAGTTTTACCGATGTAGGACAGCATGGGTCATCACACTAACAGTACAAAGGTCTTTTGGCCTGATAGGGCATGGTGGTTTACCTTGCTGTTTGTTCTCTTATTCGCTGGGGCACTTCGATATACAGGCTACGATTTTGGCTTACCTTATATTGAGAACTCTGAGGAGGCCCGGCTCAATATTCTGGCACAAGATGTTGTCACAACAGGCAAGGTGGCACCTGAAGACACACAAGCGCCTTATCCATTGGGAATGATTGGGATTCACTATATCTTGCTCAGTTGGTTTCACTCCCTTGATGCCCTGCCTTCGACGATTCTACCGGTTGTGCGGCTATTATCCGTTACTATTAGCCTGACTTCAATTATTCTCATTGCCCTTTTGGGGTATCGCATCTCCACGCCATCAGCCGGGTTGGCGGCTGCTGTCCTGTGGTCGATCATGCCGGAAGCTGTTCGGATCAGCCGCACAGGTATGGCCAGCAGTTTTATCACTTTTTGTTTGCTGCTTTCTTTATTCTTGACACTCTCTGGGATTCTTTACCATCGTCCTGGATGGGTTTTGTGGGGCTGTGTGGCGCTGATGTTCGCTGCGCTTTTCTCCTATCAGGCTGTTCTGTTGGCACCTCTGCTAGTTCTATTTCCCCTTGTCCGGTTGCATAGAAGCAATTCTGATGTCAGGCAGGCTGTTCTTAGAAATCTGGGTGATCAGGTATTTCTCTTTACTCTGTTTTTAATGTGGCTGCTCTGGCTTTCTCCGCTGGTTGTGAGTATCAAGATAGGGCGATGGGGTATTGCTTTCGGCGATATCGGGATGCTTGGTTTTGTCCATAATCTTCTTGTGCCCCTTTCTAAAATCATACAGAATGCTACATGGATAGCAGGATTGACGGGATTGGGGTGGTTATGGTGGCCTCGGTTTCGTCACAAGGTGTGGCTGTTCGGTATCATAGCTATCATTCTCTTTGGGGTTACCTGGTGTGTTGTTGTCAGCGCCGAATATACACAGGATTTTGAGCATCTTATGTTGATTGGCGCGCTGTCTGCAGTGATAGGAGGAACAGGAGCGGCAGGCTGGGGCGAAGCCATTCTATGGGTGGTTGAGCGTATGATGCGGTCAAAGCCTGGTTTGGCGCTTTCCCGGATCGGAAATGCTGTCATAGTGGCACTGGTGTTCTCGGGAAGTGTGCCCTTGCTACAGGCCTCGATAGCAGATGCTCGCCAGCATGTTCTACCGGACCGCCGCAATGCTCTGGCCGTCTGGGCTGATACTACGCTGGAAGGGGCTAATCACATTGCCGACGCATCCAATGATCGGGTTCTCAATGCCACGTTTGGTGGTTATCGGGGCCTATCGATGTTTCCGATGGTGGAGACAGCCCTCATAACCGACCGCCCGCTTGAAGCGTGGCGTGCTCGTGAGGTGATGTATGCGATTACCTCCTATGCCGCTTATCAAGATATGCGAGATGCACCTGCTGATCAATCTCACCTGGATCAGATGGTGTTGCTGAAGTCATATCCTCCCTCGAAGAATTATCGAGATGCAGGAATGGTGGTTTTTCGCTTATATCCGATTCAAAACCCAGTTAATGTCAGGCTGGGCCCCATTCATTTAATTGGTTACGATCTGGACCACACCGAAATAGCCCCAGGCGAGAATTTAACAATCCGTTACTATTGGCAGGCTGCGCAACCAACAGAGACGATTAATCGGGTTTTCAACCATCTTTATCCCCTGGATACAATCGATCCTGTAGCTCAGATTGATGGCCCACCACTGATCGATCTGCGACGCCCAACAACAGCCTGGAACGATCCCAACGAGACGGTCGTCAGCCAGGCTTTTGTGCTCACGCTTGGTTTTGATGTTGCCCCTGGCAAATATCAGCTTGCGACCGGATTCTACGATCCGGATACAGGCCAACGGTTGTTGACCTCCAAAGGTGAGTCGTTCGTGATAGTGACGGTTATACAGGTAACAAGGAATTGATGTCCTATCTGGTAAAGAAAGAGGCAGCAAAATGAGATTGCGATTATCCCATGAAGATATTCTAGCATTCGTTTTGTTTCTGGCGCTCCTGGCATTGATCCTGGCTTCCAGTTCGCCGCCATTGGAGTTGATCTACAGGGGTTTTTAGTGCAGTTGGGCGCAAATAAACCCCGATTCAAAGAAGCCTTTCATGCCCAACTACTTGAGTATTTGTATTTCGCAGCACAGCCACAACTATGGGTTTGCTTACGCCGCGAAATCCTAGAATCATAAGGCATCATGGCTTTTATTGCTTCTGTGCTGTCGCTTTGGAATAATCTTGGTTCTGGTATCGTCGGGATAGTGATATCGGCGTGTATGGCAACGCTTATTTACTGGATACTCTTGCCAGAAAGAGTGCGCCATGCCGGCCTGTTATTCTTCAGTATTGTTGCTTTGATTGCCAGTGGGGCAACTGTCTGGTTTATTCTGTTGGTGGTTACATTAACTCTTGCGACTCAGGTCGCTGGGAGACAGCAGAACGAGACTTCCGCGTCTTTCTCTCCAGGGTTGATTCTTATTAGCCTGATCTATATTGCTACTATGATAGTAAGTTTGTTGTGGGCGGCCTTATGGATCGGTGAACATGGATATCCGGATATCCTAAGCTTACCTTTGGCCTGGGACATTCTCTGCTTTGATCTCGTGCTCCAATCCGGCATCTTGTTTCTGGCATGGGGTGCTGTTATTTGTCTATTTGCGCTTGCGCTGGCAGCGATTGAAATCCTGCGTCAAGCCGCGACAGCCGATCTTCGTCGTGTGTTGGGCTATTTTGTAGTGCTCAGTCTGCTTGGTGCATTCATCGCTCTCAAACTGCAGCCGCTCAATCTTCCTGGGTTGGTTACGTGGGTTGGATTCTCGTACTTTTCTTTTCGCCTGCTTCATGTGCTACTTGATAGCTTTAATGGCCAGTTTACTAATGCCTCGCCTTTGGAGATCTTGGTCTACGCGCTTTTCTTTCCTGCCCTATTGATCGGTCCTATTGATCGTCTCCCGCGCTTCTTGAAGGATATGCGTGGCGAAGTGCAAACCTTTCAATGGCTGTATGTTGTCGAGGGAATGACTCGCATCTTGATTGGTGGTGTTAAGAAATTCTTCCTGGCTGATCTATTACTGTCTAAACTGGCATTGGGGCTGACATTGTCAGCACACACACAGACAGGCTTTGCCTGGGTGCAACTTTATGCTTACGCACTCTATATCTTTTTCGACTTTGCTGGTTATACAGATATAGCCATTGGTACAGGGCGGATGCTGGGAGTTTCTCTGCCAGAAAACTTCATGTCTCCTTATCTAAAACCCAGCATCACAAGCTTTTGGCAAGCATGGCATATCACGCTTTCAAGTTGGTTGAGAGATTATGTTTTCTTTCCGATCAGCCGCTATTTGCTCCAAACACGTGGACGCCGGCATTCATATGTGATTCTGTTTCTTGCCCATATGACGACGATGATCTTGATTGGTCTGTGGCATGGTATCTCTCTCAACTTTGTAATCTGGGGTGTCTGGCATGGAGCAGGATTGTTCGTTCACAAGATTTTTACTGATAGAACACGTAGCTGGCAGTTGTACTGGCAGAAGCATCCGCTAATCGGCAGAGTGGTGGATGCGGTGGGGGTGCTGGTCACCTTCCATTTCGTGATGTTAGGTTGGGTCTTCTTTGTGCTTCAAAACTCAACCGACAGCATGATATTCATGCTGCGATTGTTTGGAATTTCGTCATAGATGGATCGGATGGATTTGTGATGAAGAGTTTTTTAAATTGGTGGCCTGAGGATGAATTGGCTTATAGTTGGCGTTTCATTGTGCGAGTGGCCAAACGGGTGCTCTATCTGTTTATCATCTTCAACTTCCTATACTATCTCTTTCAGCCCCTTGAGATTGGCCGGCCTACTCTGTACAATGGAGCGATTCCTGGCCGAGTGCGAATGGAATGGTCACCGGGTGGTTTGGAGTCGTTTGGTGTGAATGAGCTGAGACTCTCTCGTTTGTTGGCTGATCACGCTATATCGCGATCCAAAGCCGAGAACGAATATCGTGTGCTCTTCATTGGTAGCTCAGAGATATGGGGATATTTCAACAAGCCGCAAGACACTATGCCCATTGCTCTTGATAGACTGAGCCTTTTTACTTCTGATGGCAGGATGGTACGAAGCTACAATTTATCCTATGTATACCCAAATGCTATCAAAGACATGTTGATTTTGAACTATGTTTTGAGCCATGGCACTTACAATACCGATTTGATTGTGTGGGTAGTAAACCCCAAGATATTCATGCCTAACCTTGATCCACACTGGCTGGAAATGGCGAATCCAGAGCTGACTGTCTCTATGGCCCGGCAATATGGGTTGTCAAGTCAGGCTCTCGATCAAGTGGCAGCGGAATTGGAAGTACCCTGGTGGCGTCGTCATAGCTTTCTCAGCGAACGTGATGATATTGCTTATTGGCTCCTGAACCAGTTCTATGGACTGGCCTGGTCTACTACTGGCGCAGATCTACAGTTTCCGGATGTGATGCCCAGGGATCAGGCGACAGAGGGAGAGGATGGATGGAACAACCAACAGCCAGGTGCATTTGAGGCGTTGGTGACAATGGCAGGCGATCATGATATGCCTCTTGTGCTCGTCTCCTCTCCGATGGCTTGGGAGGCGCCGGAATACAATCGTTGGCTGGCCGAACGTGCAGACTCTTTAGGTGTACCTCTATTAGATTGCTCTGAACTGCTTTCCTCTGACTATTTTACGGATACCCATTTGCACCTGACAACTGAAGGCCATAATCTGTTTGCGGAACAAGTGGCTTTGTGGCTTAGGCCTTGGCTGTCGATATCCAATGCTGAGACAAATATGGTGGCGATATGTCCATCTCATGATTGAGGGATGTTGGGTACGACGTTCTTGGTGTGTTGCTTTATCTCAGTAAAATGATCTTCAACAGAGATGCCTGAGCAGTTATTTTGAATTCCTCTTGCTCTTCAGGAGCCTTGTGTATCATGACCTTATTCTCCGATGCCAGCTTGGCACAACAAGAAACAATACAGTGTGATTTGTGTGCGCATGACGATTATGTGGTATTGTACCCCAGCACTGTTTGCCGTGACCTCATATCATCTGAGTTCACCGTGTTTGGTGAATTCGAACATACGCAAATTGTACGATGCAAGCACTGTCAGTTAGTTTATGCTAATCCACGTGATCATCCCCAGTTCCTGCATCATAATTATCAGCGCATGCCAATAGATGAATACCTCAGTGAGGAAAGCTCGCGCGAATGGGCATTTACAGCTACCCTCCAACGTATCCAGCGTTATGTTCCCTATGGTCGGGTGTTAGATGTGGGCTGCTCTGCAGGCCTCTTTCTAAAATCGCTGCCGGAACGATATGAACGGTATGGTTTAGAGCTAGGCCATGAATCCGCAGCCATCGCTCGTAGTAGAGGAATAGGTACTATTCTGGAGCAACCATTGGAAGAAGCAGACTTCAATCCGGAGACTTTCGACTTGGTTACTATGTGGGATGTTCTCGAACATCTGCCCAGTCCTCGTCGAGCACTTCAGCGAGTATGGAAATGGCTTCGCCCAGGAGGCCATCTTCTGATCGTTACACCGGACATAGGTAGTTTGACTGCTCGGCTGCTTGGGCCTCGTTGGCCCCACCTAATACGACAACATCTATACTATTTCTCTTTCCACACGCTTCATCAACTCTTAAATCAGTTAGACTATCAGCCGGTGTGGCGAGGGTATTGGATACGTTACTTCACATTTGGCTATCTGTTGCGCAGAAGCCATCTGCTACCATCTGAGGCTGCATTACCTTCTCAAGTAGAACGGCTCTTGTCACTGCGCATTCCTGTTACACTTAGAGATGATATGTTTGTCATTGCTACCAAGCTGCCACATGTCAACAAGTAGAATAGAGGGCAGTTCTTGTGGCTGGCTGTTCTCTTCTGGGCGAGCCGTGATCAGACACAATGTGCATCCCGAATTGGGAAGCAGAGTTACTTAACCCAAATATGAGTCACGTTTAAATAGGAATCCCCTGCAGATGTGTTAAGACGCTGGCCTGTATCTAATTCGTAAAAACCGGTGACAAGTTTGTACTCGCCAGAAGGAACAGTGTCACCAATCGTTATGGAAAATGGTTGGCTAAGTATTATCTCATGCGGATCATCCCAAGAGGTTGTGGGACGGCTCAGTTCAAGAGGATGTCCATCTTGTTGAGCAACTAAGTCGGTTGAGTCTAACGGAAGAATGTGAGTAAATACTTGATAGGAAACATCAGGGGATTGTGACGCACGCCAGTAATAAGAAATGGTTAGTGTGTCACCAGGGGATACTGTCGTACGATCGATATCATAACCAAGGATATCAATGGGGCCTAATCTGCCCTCAGCAAGGTTCTGCATGGGGTATATACGAAAGATAACCATACTGGGCCCGCGATAATTCGGGTTGGGGGGATAGGATTTCAACATGACCATCTGATCCAGATACTTTTGCCCCTTAATGGTAGTCAGCATCTCTTGATAATCACTGTAAGGCACAATAGCGTACAATACTTCATTATCCCGCCATTCTTGCAAGGGACGTTGAGTAACAACTTCCATAGCAAAAAGCGGGAAATACTTTTGTCCTGGAAAGCCGCCCCAGTAACGGTCGAAAGTCTTATGGTTTGCTTTGTCAGCTATATATAAACCAGGATTTAGTGTCGTTTCGAACCAGAGTGCCAGGTCGTTGCGCCGGTCAGGGAGAGTATGTTCACGAGCGTTGGCTATGGAACCATGAAGTTGAGGCAGCGAACACCAGACGACTAGAATGCAAACAACAGCCTGACCAATCCAGGGTTGCTTTGTAAACACCTCTCCTTTACTGAGCTTATTGAGTAGCCATTGAAGAAGCGATGCCCATTCCATCAAGCCAATCCCAAGCAGTACGGCCAGTAGCGCGACAGCAGTTATCGATTGCCTTATATTCTGAACACCAAAACAGCTAATTCCCACAATCCAGAGAAGTTCACTTATAAAAACAATCCCTCCGTCAAAAAGCGACAAATTCCCACGAGTGGGCTTCCAGAGATAAACTCCCAGGCCAAGAAGGCCTGCAACAATCACGATTCCTTCATATCCGCGAGCTATTTCTTGCATGGTGCCGAAAAGCCTATCAACTGAAGGAATTCCAAGTTTCTGAGTATAAGCCTCATCCCAACCAGCCATTTGTTTGGCGCCTAGCACAGGGGTGAGCATTATTAGCCAGAACATGAAGATTGAGAAGATAATGAGATTATCAGCATAGTTTCGTAAAATGTGTTGCCGTTCTTGTTTTTTTGCATCTTTAAGACGCCACAAAGGCATCAGAAAGACAGCAGGCGCTAGAAGGATTGCTTGATATTTGAATACAATAGCCAGGATTAAACAGATGACTCCTAATGTCAGCCAGCGGTTGCGGGAATACAGAGTTCCCATTGAAGTTAGTAATATTGCAAGAATTGCGAATAGCGCAGTGAAATTATCCGCAGTACCATAGCGGCTATATTCCACAATTATCGTGCCACCTCCCCAGAGCCAGGATGCAAGCAGTCCGGATAGCGGTCCGGCGACACGGTAGCCAAGCAAAGCGATCAGTGCCCCTATCCCAAGAGTGGCTGTGATCGACAGTAGCCGAACAATTGAAAGAATGGTTGTCGGCGGTTCTGTTGGATTATGGAACCAACGTAATAGAAAATAGTCCAGTGTCACAATCCCTGGCGGATAGGCATCAAGGTGATGAATAGGTTTTGCTGTCCCAATACTGAGGATTGAGTCAGCGGCAGTGGTTAAAGCAGGTTCGTCGAGATGTTCAACATAAGGAAGGCTAAAGTTGTATCCTGTGTAGCGCAGCATACCAGCGCCTAATAGTATGATGGCGAGCATGACCCACCACCAGGTGGCTGGCCACACTGGTCTATCCTCAATTTTCATGGGGGCATCATCTCTCTGTTAATTTTGTTGGCATGTTGTCAGGAACAAAAGAATGAGCATTGATTGTATCAGTAGTCAAAACACGATAGCAAAATCTTGTGTCGGCTAAAGTATTTGTATAAGTGGTGCAAGTACTGTCATAATCAGCCTAACAAACTCTTGGAATATGTGAGGCCTCGTGAAGCGGACATTAGTTATCCCAGCATACAACGCGTCAAAGGTTATTGAAGGTGTACTCGAACGCATCCCGCACAATGTTGTTGATGAGATCATCGTTGTGGATGATGGCAGTCGGGATAACACATCCGAAGTCCTTGCGGCCTGCAATAACATCGTTGCTCTCAAAAATTCCACGAATCAAGGTTATGGAAGTGCTCAAATTGCATTGCATCGCGAGGCTTTAGCGCGAGGAGCAGATGTAGTCATATTGATGCACTCTGACGGCGGGCATGCACCTGAAGAATTGTCAGACATTATGTCTCCAGTTCTTTGTGGTGAAGCTGATGTTAGTATCGGCTCACGTATGGAATGGCTCTACAAAAACAGCCCAACCATTCTAGGTTCTGTTGACATTTGCTGAAATAAGGGCATACTGTAGCCTCATGAACGTCAAACTAACAGATGAACAATGGTCGAGAATA
>JAFGLD010000207.1 GCA_016928235.1 Anaerolineae bacterium
AACGCCCAACGCAATCCTGACCCAATCGGGGGTCAGGGGAAATCGTTGGGGCGAGATGCGTACGTTTGTATACATTTCAGGAAACAGGATGGTATGATCAAACATCAGCGCGCCAAAATCATTGCCTGTGCCACTGTCATTGAAGAGATGCTGCCCCTGATTCCGGATGGGATGGCTTATGAGGTACTCGATTATGGTCTGCATCTCCGTCCGGCCAATCTCAAACAAGCACTCCAGGAGGCCATCGATAAAGCCGGGCAGGAAGCCGACACGGTCATCCTGGGTTACGGCTTGTGCTCGATGGCTGTTGTGGGGTTGGTGGCCACCCGCTGCACATTGGTCGTGCCGCGCGTCGATGACTGTATTGCGATTTTCCTGGGCTCCGGCACGGCCTACCTGGAACAGGTTCACCAGGAGCCCGGTACCTATTACCTGACCAAGGGGTGGATCGAGGTCAGCGACACGCTGCTGGATGAATACAATCGCGCTGCCGAGAAGTATGGTGAGGAAAAGGCCATGCGCATGATGGGCATCATGCTCAAGAACTATAAGCGCCTGGTTTACATCGATACCGGAGTCATGGATCAGGCGCGTTACAAAGCCTATGCCCACCGGGTGGCCGATCAGTTCTCCCTGCGCTACGAAGTGATTTCCGGATCGAATGCCCTGATCAAGAAGATGCTCTTTGGCCCCTGGGATGCCGATTTCGTTGTGGTCTCGCCTGGGCAGACGATCACCTATGCCGATTTCAACCCCGCCGCGCGAGCTTCCTCATCCATATCACACAGCCCCGGATCGATTGCTCATGCCTGAAGTCACCTTTCAACCAATCGGCAAACGGGTCTTGGTTCCCTCAGGCAGCAGCTTGCTCGATGCTGCCCGTCAGGCCGGTATCGAGCTGTCGGCGGTATGTGGTGGAGAGGGCAGCTGCGGACAGTGCCGGGTCCAGGTGCTGTCGGGCAGTGTATCGACCCCATCGGCATCAGAGACATTCATACTGACCGGGCAGGAGCTGGCCAATGGCGAGCGGCTGGCCTGCTGCACACAGATCTGTGGTGATGTCAAGGTACATATTCCCACAAGCTCTCTCCTATCCGGCACCCGATTACAGATCGAAAGCAGCCTGCGTGATGTCACGGTCGATCCTCTGATCCGTGCCGTCGATGTCGAGGCGCCTGCCCCTTGTATCGAAGACCCGCGCGCGGACGTCAATCGCCTGCTCGACGCCATGGCGAGGCCCGATAACCACATGACTCTGTTTGCCGAGCCTGCCGTTGTCCGGCAGATATCGCCCTCCGCGCGTGAGTACGGATGGAAGATGTCCGTCTACGTCCGTGATGCCGAGATCGTCGGCATTGGACCTCGCGGCCGATCCCCCGTCGGGCTGGCGGTCGATCTGGGAACCACCAAGATTGCCGCCTTCCTGCTCGATCTGGAGACCGGGCAGGAGCTGGCCGCAGCCGGCGCGCCAAACCCCCAGATCGGTTACGGCGAGGATGTCATCAGTCGATTGAACTACGCGCGGCACCGCGACGATGGCGCGCAGATATTGGCCGGGCTGATCGGCGAGACGTTAACCGATCTGCTGGACGGGCTGACCCGGCAGGCAGACGTCGATCGATACCGGATTGTCGATGCCTGTATTGTCGGCAACACGGCGATGACCCACCTGATGCTGCAACTCCCGACCGCCCAGTTGGCGACTGCACCCTACGTCGCGGCGACCAGCGCAGCACTCGATGTCAAAGCACGAGATATTGGTCTGGAGATCGCTCCCGGCGCTTACGTCCACATCCTGCCCGGTATTGGCGGCTTCGTGGGCGCCGATCATGTGGCGATGATACTGGCCGGCGACATGGATCGAACTGAGCGGGTCACCATCGGCGTGGACATTGGAACCAATACCGAGATTGCACTTGCTCAGCCCGGTGCCGGATTCCTCATTTCGACTTCCTGCGCGTCCGGTCCGGCCTTCGAAGGCGCCCATGTCACCGACGGAATGCGCGCGGCGTCGGGCGCAATCGAGGCAGTCCACCTGCTCGATCCGGGCGTCCGGTTGAAGACAATTGGCCAGGGAGCGCCGGTCGGCCTGTGCGGGTCGGGGATCGTCGATGCAATTGCGGAAATGCGTCGCCGGCAGGTCATCAATTATCGAGGGCGCTTCCAGAAGGACAACCCTCGCGTTAGAATAGGACATGACGGCCCGGAACTGCTACTCGCTCCGGCAAACGAAAGCGGCAGCGGACGGGATGTTGTGATCACCCAGCAAGATATCAATGCCATCCAGCTGGCCAAGGGCGCGATACGCGCCGGGTTGGATGTCATGTTGCAAACCAGCCAGGTGTTGCCGGAGGAAATCGAGGAGGTGTTGATTGCTGGCGCCTTTGGGTCGTTTCTGAACATCGAGAGCGCGCTGGATATTGGCCTGCTGCCTCGCTTTCCTCATGCCGTCTATCGACAGGTCGGGAATGCGGCCGCAGTGGGGGCAAAATGGGCGCTGATCTCCCGCGCCGAGCGGGAACGCGCCCGGCAAATCGCGAGCACAACCCGGTATCTGGAGCTGATGACCCACCCGGATTTCAGCCACCTGTTTGCGCTCGGCATGTTCTTCCCGACCGATGAAGAGATCGATAGGGGCAAAACGTAAATAGGCAAAAAGCAGTACCACAAAACGCTCTACAAACGGATGTTTATGGCCATACCTTTACACTTCATCCCAACGGCAAATGATGTCACTTTACCGCCTTGACTGCGCAATCTATGGTGTGATTCTTTAGAACGCCTTCAAAGCATGAGCGAATCATCAGCTTACCTATTGCCCCGTTTACCTATTTTCAAGAGAGGAACCCTTCTGATGCAGATTATTGGAGAAAAAATCAACGGTACTCGTAAGCGCGTCGCTCAGGCTATTGCTGATCGTGACGCTGACTTCATCAAAAACCTGGCCGCCAAACAGGCCGAGGCCGGATCGACATGGTTAGATGTCAACGCCGGGACGCACCCTGACCGTGAGCCCGACGACCTGATCTGGCTGATCGAGACCATCCAGCCGGTTGTTGACATTCCACTATGTCTCGATAGCGCCAACCCGAAGGCGTTGCAGATCGCGATCAAAGCCGTCGAAAAAACGCCCATGATCAACTCGATCAGCGGCGAGCCCGATCGCCTGGAGAACGTCCTCCCGCTGGTCGCTGAACATAACTGCCAGGTCATCGCGCTGGCCATGGACGACAAAAAGATCCCCGAAACGGGCGAGCAGCGCATCGAGATCGTCCGGAAAGTGCTGGCCGAGACCCGTGCCGCCGGCGTCCCGGACGCGCGCGTTTATTGTGATCCGCTGGCCATGACCATTGCGACTAATCCCAACAGTGCCGTGGTGGCTTTTCAGACCATGCAGGCCATCAAGCAGGAGTTCCCTGAAGTACACCTGACGGTTGGGCTGAGCAACATCTCATTTGGTCTGCCTGCCAGGAAGTATGTCAACCGGACTTTCCTGGCTCTGGCGATGCAGGCCGGGCTCGACAGTGCCATCCTCGATCCGTTGGATCGGGACATGCGGGCTGCCATCCTCACGGCAGAGCTCGTGTTGGGGCGCGACGATTACTGCCTGAACTTCGTCCGGGCAGCGCGCGCAGGAGCCTTCGACGAGAAAGTCTAGCGGGCTCGGAAATCGATGAGCTGATGGTGTTCTTCAGCCATAGAGCAGAATCTAACGCCAATCATATACATGTCTGGGACAATGAGACACATCACACCGGCGGCATCGCCAACCCGGCAAACTCACAAGGGCAATGTAGTTGAGAGTCCTTGCTGCTCACGCTTCGCGCGATGTCCATTATCATCAATTTGGAGGATCAGCTATGGCTGAAAACTACGCCTTTCAAGCCGAAATTTCACAGGTGCTCAATATTCTCATCCACTCACTCTACAAAGATCGGGAGATCTTCCTGCGCGAGCTGATATCGAATGCCTCCGACGCGCTCAACCGCGTCCGCTTCGAGATGCTGACTAACGAAGATGTGCTGGACAAAGAAGCTGAACTGGAAATCCATATCAGCGTCGATGAGGAGAACAAAACCATCCGGATATCGGACACCGGCATCGGCATGGCGGCTGAAGAGATCGTCGATGGGCTTGGGACCATTGCTCGCAGTGGGGCCCGCATGTTCCTCGATCAGGTCACCCAGGCCGATGACCCGTCCATTAGCGCCGATATCATCGGGCAGTTTGGGGTGGGATTCTACAGTGTCTTCATGGTCGCCGAACGGGTCGAGGTGGCATCGCGTTCGTATTATCCCGGCGCCGAGGCCGTCCTATGGTCATCGACCGGTGATGCGGGCTACCAGATGGAGGTTTCCGACAAATCCAACCGGGGCACCGATATCTTCATCCATCTGCGCGAAGATGCCCATGAATTCGCTTCCGTCTGGCGGATACAGCAGATCGTCAAGAAACATTCTGACTTCGTCACCTTCCCGATTTACGTGCACAAAATTGGGGGAGAGGAGGAAGCGGAGAGTGAGGCTCAACCGGTTAACCAGCAGACAGCCTTGTGGCGACGCTCCCCATCGGAGGTCGAGCAAGCGGATCACGACAAGTTCTACAGCTCCCTGACCCTCGATTTCAAGTCGCCGCTGCGTATCATCCACACCCACGCCGACGCGCCGCTCCAGCTCTACGCTCTGTTATACATCCCACACAGCCCGGAGCGCGGCCCGCTGACCCCACGCCAGGAGCCGGGGATCAAGCTGTATGCCCGCAAAATACTCATCGATGAGTACAACACCGATCTCCTGCCGGAATATTTGTGGTTTATGCAAGGCGTGGTCGATAGTGAAGACCTGCCGCTCAACGTCAGCCGGGAGACAATCCAATCCAACCCGCTCATCGCCAGACTCAAGAGTGTCGTCACCCGACGTGTTCTGAGCGAGCTTCAGAAGGTGGCCGACGAGGACCCGGAATTGTACGCGCAGATCTGGGAGGCTTACAGCGGATATCTCAAACACGGTGTTGTCAGCGATTATGCCAACCGCGAGCAGCTACTGCCGCTCTTGCGGTTTGTCAGCAGTAAGAGCAATGGGGCGCTGGTTACACTCGATCAGGTTGTCGAGAATCTGGCCGAGGGCCAAGAAGCCATTTATTACGTGGTAGCCGATGACCTGGTGTCGGCTGGACAGAGCGTCCACCTGGATGCTTTCCGGTCGCGCGGCATCGAGGTGCTGTATCTGACAGAGACGATCGATGGTCTGCTCATCCCATCGCTTGGCCAATATGAGGGACATGTCTTTGTCGCCGTCGACGTGGAGGAGCTGGATCTGGACAACGTAGGCCAGCCGGCAGCCGAGACTGAAGAAGAGCCGATCGATGACGCCACCCTGGGCGATCTCATCATGTACATCACCACCGAGCTTGGCGATCAGGTCAAGTCTGTTCGAGCCAGTAAGGTGCTGTCCAGTAACCCGGCCCGTCTGGTAACACCCGCCGATGCCATGAACCGTCACCAGGAGCGCCTGTACCGGATGCTCGACAAAGAGATCGAGACGCAGACGCGCATCCTGGAGATCAACTCGCGCCACCCGCTGATCCGCAACCTGGCAGCGCGGTTGGCCGCCGGTTGGCAAGACGATCTTCTCCAGCGCAGCGTGCGGCTGCTTTACCAGGGCGCTATGCTGGCCGATGGTGTACATCCACGGCCGGCGACGATGGTCGAGGATGTCTTTTCGCTGATGGAAGCAGCCACACATCTGGATGAGTGATTGTATCTTCTCAATAATCCGGGGGAGCATAGGCGGTAACTTAAGCTCGATATGCTGTTGGCTGTTAGCTGTTAGCTTTTAGCTTCTACTCGATGATCAAGTTTATACCATAGCCGGGTGATCAGAGATCAGTTTTCAGTGATCGGTTTAAAATCCTGGACTTTCGCTTTTTTGCTTAGCGCGCCAAAGCGTTGGGATGGATATTCGTCGCAAGTTGAACAAGCAGAAACCTGTCAAGTTTCTTTAGTGCCCTCTGTAGTGAAAAGGTGTCAGTAGATAACGTTCATCTTAGCCTCCTGGCACACTTGCATTTCTAAACAGATCACGATCTGTTTGACGACAGATCACGATCTGTTTGGGAAGACAGCAGAATGTTTTTCTATTGCATTTGGAGGTTGCGCCATCAGGTAAAGGGTTGTTATCCCAACGCTTTGGCGCGCTA
>JAFGLD010000208.1 GCA_016928235.1 Anaerolineae bacterium
ATTGGCGTATGAGAGCGTTCCAGAAAATGCCATATAGAGTAGTAGAGAACTGTGAACTATAAACTGTTAACTGTAAACTCACTCCGGTGGCTCGTGAAAACAGCCTTTTTGAACGGAATTAAAGTGCGAAAAACAGGCTATAGCTTTTTAGAAAAGACTTGGAATTTCCCGCATAGAACGCCCAAAGATCCCAAAAACATTATCTGAACGTCTATACAAGATACGACAGAATAGAGACAAGGGCAAATGTCCGGATGCTGCATGGGGGCTGAAGGCACTCCAGGCTAATGGGTCTTTGTCGTGGCGCGGATGGCCAATCTGCTTATAGCAAGTGCTCGATTCGTGCCTGGGGGATCCATTTTTCTAGGCGAGAAACTTACGTTTCCCGGCGAGAAAATTAAGTTTCTCGCCTAGAAATTTCAATTTCCGGTAAGGAAATGGGACGTTTCCTTACCGGAAATTGGGCATTTGCCGGTAGGGGATGATCGAACTGTAGGTGGCTGCTGTGCGCCAAACGTGCTACAGTGTCTACAAAGTAGCTATGCCATCATTCAGAAGCGTTGCCGGCGGGCATCACTCCCAATAACCTGCATGGGGTCAGCGCCAGGACACCGGTTGGAAAACAAGCCAGGTCATGCTCGACTATATCCCGGAGCGCGGCGATGCTGTCCGGCTACCCTTCGATCCACGGGCCGGGTACGAGCAGGCCGGGCGCCGCCCGGTGTTGAACGGAAGACCGCCGTCCGGCGTGGTGTTCAAGGTAGTGGGGAAGCCGCACATGCTGCTGCCATACCCAGGCATCTGCGACAGACATCGCTGAGGCAAAAGCAAAACGCAGGAGCCACTGGAGTGGCCGGGAGATTGCCGGTAGCTTGTGGGGCTTCTCTTGGCCGAACTTTATAGTCTCAATCGTGGAGGTTATATGCGACAGTGGATGGCACGCCTTGCTAAGTCGCTGGCAGTAGGTGGCATCGTCATACTTATCACCATTTTGGGGTTTGTGATTGGCAGTTTTGTTGGGCTATCTGATCTAATGACTACTGAGCCCAAACTGCCGGATTGGGAGCCATTGAATAATCCGCCTGAAGCCGTTGCACACCTTGTCGGTGTAGATGACGATACTCAGACCCTCTATGTGCAATCTACGAGTGGCCATTACTATGCCTGTTGTTGGCAATTGGTTGAGCAGCCTCCCCAGTTGGATGAATCGCCCGGACAGTGTTCTCTTTCCGAGATGCCATCTCCTCCGGGTAAGGTTCTTGAGAATATGACTCATGCTGAATGTGGTGGGGAGTGGTTTGTGCAGTACAGCTATGTTCTGTTGTCCGATGGTAGTGTTTGGGAATGGCAGTTGACTCCGAATGCCTATGAAGGCATCGGTGTGTTGTCGCGGGGTTTATTCTATTCGATTTGTGGTACTTTAAGTGGTTTGGGGATAGGCATTCTTCTTGTGGCCTTGCCATGGTTTGTGCGGGTGACAGCTGTTCGCAAATCTCGAGACGGGTAAAGCTTTTGGCACAGGAGGATGATCCGGTCACCGAAGGGGCACGTCGAGATGGATAGGGCGTATGTTGACGGAAGATCGAGCGGGCCTGGCATCTGCCAGGCCCGCTTGCAAGTCCCGGGCTCACTCAAACCTGAACCGCCACACGGCCAGCCCGAAGAACGCCGCGGCATAGGCCATCAATATTCCAACCGGCATCAGCACCGATCCGTTACCGCCGCCCCGCAGCACGATGTTCTGAAAACCGTCCATCGCCCAGGCAGTGGGTGTCAGATGGCCGATGGTCGAGAAAGCTTTGCCGGCGAACTCCAGCGGGAACCAGGCCCCGCCCAACGCCGAGAACAGGAACATGGCGATCATCGCCCAGATGATGACCTGCTCCTCGCCTTTGACCAGCGCACTGATCAGCAGCCCCAGGCTGGCCGTCCACAACGCCAGGGCGGCCATGACCAGCAGTATTCCAACCGGGGCGCTCAGATAATCGACGCCCAGCAGGAACTGCCCCAGACCGACGAGTACTGCCTGCTGCAAGAAGGTCACCAGAGCCATTGCCAGCAGGTGCCCGGCGATGATCTCCCATCGATGGACTGGCGTGGTGAGCATTCTTTGGAGCGCCTGCGACTTCCGCTCGGCGACCAGCACCGTGGCGGAGGTAATCAATCCGAAGACGGCGAACATCACGATCATCCCCGGTGAGGATTGGGCGGCCGGGTTGGTGCTCTGCGATCTCTCCGTATCGATGCGGGTGGCTGCCTTCATCTCGGTGCTGATCGGCGGGTTATCCCAGGCTGCATTGGCCAGGGTGATGCCTTCTTCGAGATAGGCCTGGCGCGCCGCATCGCCGGCGAAGGGCTGGCGTGAATCGGCCACTTCCGCGCTGAGCTGTGCGCCTTTCGCTGCGCTCAGCACCCGCTTGATGTCTCCTCGTATGGCCGTTACGGCGCTATGCCCGGCTGGTCTATCGGAGATGGCAATCACTTCCGGGCGGATATCCTCACCCGCTAGAAGCTGGCGGCTGTATCCCTCAGGGATAATGACGATGGCGGCATAGGTCTCTTTTTCGATCAGGCTGTCGACCTGGCTTTCTTCGGCCTCTTTCAAGGATACGATGCGAATGGCCTGCGATCCCTCGAAAGTCTCTATGAGCCTGGCGCTGAGAACCCCATCCGGGTCATGATTGACGACCCCGACCGGCAGGCGTGCGTCGGCCTCAGCCGGCGCGGATGTAGCGCTGAAGAAAAGCGTGAACATAAACGGCATCACAACCAGGAAGAGCGATATCTTCCAATCACGGACAATCTGGCTCAAGTCTTTTAGGGTAATGTCAAGAATACGCATAACGGTCTCCTAACGGCGGTTATCAGTGATCAGTTGTCAGTGATCAGTAACAGCATTATTGCGTCGTAAACTACTCACTGATTACTGAGAACTGATCACCGCCTTTCATGCAAAGCGTTTCCGGAACAGCATCGTCCCGATAACGAAGAAAAGCACGCCCATCCCCAGCAGGACGGCGGCAGGTACCAGCACCTCGCTGATGCTTGCCCTGGACATCGCCAGCTTCCAGCCGTCGAGCGCCCAGCCATGCGGAACAAACCGGCTGATTATGTCGAAGGTTCCGGATGGGGTGTTGAACCCAGCGGTGAATAATCCGCCTACCATCCCGCACAGGGTCATTACCCCGCCCAGCATGACGCCGCCCTGCCGCGTGTTCCTGATGAAAGAGGCCACCAGTATGCCGAACCCCGCGGCCGCGACGAGCATGGAGAGCGTCATGGCGATCACGCCGGCTGGCTCTCCCCACTGGATCTTGAAAATGAGCGCCGAGGATATGAGCAGTACGATGGACTGCACCAGCACCATCAAGAAGACGGAGACCAGCTTCCCTCCCAGGATGGTGGCCGATGGGGTAGGGGTGGTCGAGAGACGGGCCAGCGTGCCGATCTCATCCTCCTTCACGATCGATTGGGCGGTGTATGCGCCCCCAAAGAACACGAAGAAAATCAGCATCCCGGCCATCACCGGCCCCAGGATGCCGGCGAGTGGGCTGTCATCCGGCGTCCTGCTGCCCGATGGCCCTCGCAGGCTGATGGTCGGGTCGGCGGACGCGCCCTCGGTGGTGTTCTGGTTCTGGGCCCATTGTGTGTAGCTGATCGCCAGTGCCCGGAGCGTATCCGGGCCCATCGTCTGGCCTTGCCTGGCGAGCTGCTTCTCGGTGATGTCGGCCGTGATCTTATATCCGGAAAAGCCGTCCATGATCCCGTCGATGACCGCTTTGACGATCCCCGGACCGAGCGTGAGTGTTGGGTCATGGTACAGGGTGATGGTGGCTCTGGCGCCGGATACCGTCATCGCCTTTGAAAATTCGGCCGGGATGATCACCGCCACATCGGCTTTACGGTCGTCGATGGCTGCGCGGGCGGCGGCTTCATCTTCGGCCATAGTGACTTCCAGGAAATCTGCCAACTCCTCGCTTTGCAGAATCTTTGTGACCTCGTTACCTGCCGAGATACCGCTGGTGGCATCGGCCTGATCCTGGTTGGCGACTACCACACGGGTCATGGGCAGATCGAGCCCATCGCTGCCACCCCCGCCCAGCCCACCGAAGGCGAAGTAGATCAACCCCGTAATCATGATGGGCTCGACAAACATCAGCATTACCGCAAACACACTGCGGAAACTCTGTAACATATCTTTCAGTGCAATATCAAGGATTTTCATGGTTCCTCGTTTCAAGAGCGGTTCTCAGTGATCAGTTTTCAGTGATCAGTCAAGCAAACATCTTCACCAGTATGCTCCTCCTCTTGGGGAGGTTGTCATCAGTGCCCAACCGATCGTGGCATACAGTTGCTGACCACGAGCTAAAAACTGATCACTGATCACTGATCACTGAAAACTGATCACCATCTGAAAACTGTGAACGGTAAACTGTTAACTATCCGTCTCTCAGCGCGCGGCCGGTCAGGTGCAGGAAGACGGCTTCCAGGTTAGGCTCCTGGATGGTCACCGAGGTGATGTGTACTTTGGCCTCAATCGCGGCCTCGAACAGGCGCGGCAGAACCCGGTCACTCTCATCGACCAGCAGTGTGATGATGCTATCAGTGGCAGTGGCCTTGTGGACCCCGTCGATGGCCTGCCAGGCGGGCAGCACGCGTTCCGACTCTGTATTGATGGTCAGCTCGACGCGATCCTGCTTGCCGACGATCTTGACCAGCTCGTCGTGGGTACCCGAGGCGACGATCTGCCCCTGATCCATGATGGCGATGTGATCGGAAAGCTCGGCGGCCTCCTCCATGTAGTGGGTGGTGTACAGGACGGTCATTCCCTGCCGGTTCAGCTCCTTGACGTTGTCCAGGATGTGCCGCCGGCTCTGCGGGTCGATGCCCACGGTGGGCTCGTCCATGATGATCACCTGTGGCTTGTGCAGCAGCGCAATGCCGATGTTCAACCGCCGCTTCATCCCACCGGAGAACTTCCCGGCGGGCCGCTTCTGCTGCTCGACGAGGCCGATGATCTCCAGCACCTGGTCGATGCGCCGGCCGAGGGTCTTGCCGCGCAGCCCGTACATCTTGCCCCAGAAAGCCAGATTCTCCCTGGCCGTCAGGTCGGGGTAGAGCGCGATCTCCTGCGGCACCACGCCGATGGCCTTCTTGACTTCCATTGGCCGGCGGGTGATCGAGTGGCCCATCACCAGCGCATCGCCCGCATTGGGCTGGAGCAGGCAGGAGAGCATCGAGATGGTTGTGCTCTTGCCCGCGCCGTTCGGCCCCAGCAGGCTGAATATCTCGCCCTGCCGCACGTCGAAGCTGACACCCTGCACTGCCTTGATGTCGCCAAAGTGCCGGTGTAAATCCTGTACTTCGATTGCTTTTCCATTGTTCATCAGATCTTTCTCCATGTGATATCCCGCCCGGGCCAGCCGGCGGGAGAGTGTTCCAACTTAATCGGAAGGGTCTTCTGGTGCTTACGCAGCCTGATCGCTTGTCGGATTGAACTGGCGCCTTATCCTCTTAATATGGATCAGGAGGCTGAAGCAGATACCCAGTCCCAGCGCCTGGAAGATGATCTCCGGCTGGGTCAGCAGGAATATCCGGGCATTGAAGTATTCGGGACGGAAGTAGATGAACCCCTCGATGTTGCTGGTGGTCGGCCCGGCCGCGGATAGATGCGAGAATACAAAGTAGATCGATGCCAGAGCCAGGGCCCTTTTCGCCACATTCATATCGACCAGGGTCTTCATGAAGGGCAGCAAAGCTAAGGCCATGAGAATACCACGGAGCGCCTGCCCGGGAAGCATCCAGGCCATAGTATGCTGCCACAAGAGCGGATCGCTCTCGGTCCTCATAAAGATGAAGGTTGGGTTCTCCCCCTGGTAGAACTGTTTGGTAAACAGCTCGTAGGCCAGGGCACCAAAGACATAGTAGGTGATAATGTGCGCCAGGGTTAGCATCAGAGTGAACAGCAGGAACTTCTTCACGGTTGATCTATCTCCTTGTAGCTGGTGCTAGTATTTCGGGGCGTAAGTAAACCCATAGTGATGGCTTGCTCCGAAATACTTAAACAGTTGGGCATGAAAGGCATCTCTAAATACGGGTTTATTTGCGCCCAACTGTGCTAGTGTTGATCGAGTGATGGCAGCGCCAGGCAGGCCAGGCCGATGCCTAGCAGGAGCATCGCCAGCTCTGCAGTTGCCACGCCCAGGATGCTCAGCGTGACGACGACTATGCCCATGGCCAGCGCCACTGCCTTGAGTACGATATTGACGATATCTTTGGGGTTTTCTTTTTCGGTTTCCATGATTTTTTCTCCTTGAGCCTGGTAAAGAGCCGACGACTTTGTGTTATTTATCCTCAGTCTATCCGATGCGGTCGGGGCAAACATCGTCCCTCCGGCTGGCGACAACCTGTACCTTCGTACACTGTCCTTGTGGACGGTGTGCTCGGCGGTAAATCGAACTACAATGGAGAAAAAGTGATGGGTGATGGGTGATGAGTGATGAGTGATGAGAAAACAGCCGCAGGCCATAAGTCGTCAGCTATAAGCCATATGCCATCAGCTATCGGCAAATTGAGGCAGCTGTTCCCTAAGCTTGGCCCTGAAGACCGTGATGGGTTGGGGGAGGGCCGGCCTTTTTACCTGATCATGTTGGCGGTGCTGGTAGCGATGTATATCCAGACGCTCTATGCGACGCCTGGGATGCGCGTGCCTGCCATTCTAATTCCCTTCACCGGGATAATGCTCATCCATATTGTTCTGCACTGGTACAGTTTCTATCTGACAATGCGCCCGCAGCTGAGCCTGCCGTATCTGATCCTGCAGGGAGTGCTGGCGTTCACTCTCGTCGCAATATCCGGCAACATTGGCCTGTCTTTTGGGCTCTATTTCGCGCTGATCGGCGAGGCGGTGGGCATTGTGCGGGACAGGCGGGTCACGGTGATCGCGGTCGTCATCTATCTGGGGCTGACACTCTACCATCTCATCCCTCAGGTGGGGTGGGGTGGGATTTCTGCCGGGGCGCTGACCGTCGTGCCGATCACCGTCTTTATCATCACCTATGTCGTGATGTACCAGCGCCAGCTTGAAGCCCGCTACCGCATCCAATCGCTGCTCAGTGAGCTGGAGGTCGCCCACCGGCAGCTCGCGGAGTATGCTGTCCGCATCGAAGATCTGACGCTGGCCGCCGAGCGCCAGCGCATGGCCCGCGAGCTGCATGACACGCTGGCACAGGGGCTGGCCGGGTTGATCCTCCAGCTGGAGGCAGCTGCCAGCCATCTGGCCGATCACAACACGGCCCGCACTGCCGCCATTCTCGATCAGGCCATGCTGCGCGCCCGCCAGACGCTGGCCGAGGCCCGCCGGGCCATCGACGATCTGCGCAGTGAGCGGCCCGCCTTGGGCGATCTTTCAGCCGCCATTCATCACGAGGCCCGGCGCTTCACCCAGGCAACTGGGATTCCCTGCTCAGTGGAAATCGATGTTCTGGACGGGCTTCCCGCCAAGACCTGTGAGCACATTACCCGCATCATCGCCGAGGGCCTGACCAACGTCGCCCTGCACGCCCGCGCCGGCGCTGCGACGATCTCCGCCCGCCGCCATGATGGGCGCATCGAGCTGGAGCTGAAGGATGATGGTATCGGCTTCGACGCCCGCCCCGATGCCGGGCAGAAGGGGCACTACGGCCTGATCGGCATGCGTGAGCGCGCCCGGCTGATCGGCGGAAAGCTGAACGTAGAGAGTTCGCCAGGTAAAGGGACCATCATCCGGCTCAGTATTTGATAATTTGCCTTTGACATTTGGGTTGTGATGCGTGAACAGCGAACAACGTAGTGTGAGCTGATAACTGATCACTGATAACCTGAGAGGCTTTGCCATGACCGACCCTATCCGTGTTCTGCTTGCCGATGACCACCTGATCGTCCGTGAGGGACTGAGCCTGATCCTGGAGACTGCGCCGGATATCGAGCTGGTGGGGGAAGCGACGAACGGTGCAGAGGCGGTGGAGATCGCTCTGGCGCAGCAGCCTGATGTGATTTTGATGGATTTGAGTATGCCGGTGATGGACGGCATCGAGGCGATTGGGCGGCTGCGGGTCGCTCTGCCGGACGCGGCTATTGTCATCCTGACCACCTACAACGAGGATGACCTGATTATGCGTGGGCTGCGGGCCGGGGCGCGCGCCTATCTGCTCAAAGACACCGATCGGCCCACCCTGCTGGAGACGATCCGAGCAGCCGCCCGCGGCGAGACGCTGCTCAAGCCCGACATCCTGGCCCGCCTGCTCGATCGGTCCACGACCCCCAGCCAACCCACCGGCATCGAGCTGACCGGGCGCGAGATCGAGGTGCTGCGCGCCGCCGCCCGCGGCGAGCGCAGCAAGGAGATCGCCGTTCAGCTTAATATCAGTGAGCGCACCGTCAAGGCCCATCTGGCCAGCATCTACAACAAGCTGGGCGTCGATTCACGGGCCGCGGCGGTCGCGGCGGCGGCGGAGAAAGGATTGCTAGGATAGCGAGACTTCTGTCTGCGCGATCTGCTTATCTGGTCGCTCTCCGCTTAGCTTCTATACCCATTCTTTCATTTCTTCCATGCGTTGGCGCATGGCTTCTGGTAAGCCTGGCAGTTGGAAACCGCAGTGGATCAAGGCCCCCAGGTACAGAATGGCGCCAGGCTGTGGCGGGTTATCAAGTAGTTCCTGGTATATAGCAATGATGTCTTGGTGTGAGTCAGGGTTCTCCCTGGCAATAACCAGTAGCGCAATCAACGCCGCATCCACCGTCCAGTCCATCGGGCCAAGGGCAATTGAGGTGAGTGCCTCTTTACGCAGTGACCCATCCCATCCATCGTCGAGGTAGGCAATAGTCAGGGCTGCTGCTACCTGAACCCGGTATATCCAGTACCAGATCGGGATGCCTCCTTGTGGCTCAGGCGGATGGACCATCACCCCCAACAAGTCATTGAGCCTATCGGCGCCAAGCTGATCGGCGATCTGTTGAGCAGATGTAATCCACGCGTCGAGTGAATAAGGCTGATTGGCCAGCCGAGCGATTTGTTGTGAGACAGCTAGCGATGGCGGATTGACTGCAGCGACTGGATCGGTCCCTTTGTATCGCCAAAGAATATACTGAACATCGCGTCGCGGCTGGCGCGGATCGGGGGATTGGATATCGGCGATGCTAACAGTCATCGGCGCGTTGCAATACATTTCTACGGCCATGCGGGCGCTGGGAGTCTCCATTGCGCTGAGCCCCATATTCAGTCCTGTCTTAGGTTTGTTATTCTCTGCAACCAGTTTGCGCAATATGCCAATTGTGGCATCTGTTGGCTCCGGCAAGTTGTCGATGAACGGATCACCGAGTCGTCCCAGAAGCTCGGCAGCCATCGGGTTGTCGGGGTGCTCATCTACATATTTCTTGAGTCTATCTTTGATGGCAGGGTTGCGATCTCGCTGATACTGGTAGAAATACAGGTGAGACACTGCCCATGGATGGTCTGGGTTCCGGCTGGCTACCTGCTCGTAATAGGTGATACCTTCGTCTAAGTCTCCCCGTTCGCAAAGCAAATCGGCGATGTCCAGGCGAATCTCATCGTTGCTTGGGTCATGGGTCAAGGCTTGTTGGTAGGCTTTGATGGCCGCGTCGACGTTGCCCGCGTCGCGATAGGCTCCTCCAAGGAAAATCGCTGTATTGGAAATCGGCGAAAGCTGATAGCCTCGCTGAGCATATTCAATCGCCTTCTTACCCTGTCCCAGACGTCTGAGTACGGTCGAGACGAGCCCCATCGCCACGCCGTCTTTGTTGTGCTTCTGGCAATAAGCTTCAAGAGCTGGGATCAGCTTGGAAACATAAGGCCTGGACTGTGGATTGGTGTCGAGGAGATGGCTGAGCCTCCCGAAAAACCCAAATATGGCTTGCTGTGAAAGGGCATCAAGGTTCTTGGAATTAGAGAACCAGCTAACCAGCCAGGGGAAATAGGGGGCAGCGGGTACGGTCTCGAACACCTGAAAGAGAAGATAAAGAGCGTGTTCTAGGTCTTTCTGCTGGGCAGCCATATAGGCCCTGACGGCAACTTCAGCATAAGACATTGAGTTGCTCATAGGGATCAGATCGAGAGGGTTGCGTGTCTGTTTGATAATCTTGTGCAGTAAGTCGAGATACCGTTTCTCTTCGGCGTTACCAGCAAGCGCCCAGCTCAAGTGAAATATGGCGTGCTTCAGATCCTTCTGATCGAAGGCGCACTGGGCCAACTGGAATTCTTCCTGAGGGGTTGGTTGGTTTTTCATTTTATGCTCCAGGGTGTGGTGTGGTCTCCAAGTGAGGATGTTTTATACTAACATCTCGATTTGAGCAATCTGGAATGAGCGGAGAACACAGAGCTGAGGGTGAACCCGACAGCAAACGTCATCATCCAGTAGGGGAGTAGGTGGCCAGCCGTCTGGCGCGATTGGGGGTGATGTGACAACAACAAGCTGGGCGTCGATTCGCGCGCCGCGGCGGTGGCGGCATCGGACTACATGTGCTTGTTAGGCGGCCGATCTTGAGCAGTTTGTGCCAGACTGCCAAGTCGCTACAGAGCGGATCATCATCTTCCTCATTACTCGCTCCAATATACCCTAAACTTCCACCGAATCATTGTCTTGTTTTCTCGCTTCAAATACTCAATCGCTTTCTTTCCAAAAATAAACCCATATGTGCTCACAATATGGTCAACTGTCTCATATTCCTGGTTCGAGAAGATATCCTGGTATGCAAATTGGAACTCTTCGATAAAAATGCGGTCCACCTCGTCATCCACCTTCTCCACATCCTCGATTACGTCGTACAGATCGCCTCCATACCAACCAGGTGGGATGCCTATGTAGACCACCGAATCCTTCGCCACGCGCAGGCCTTCACGGATAAAATCACGGTACTGTCTTGGTGGATACAGCGCCAATGTGATGCCAGTGACTAGATCCACCGAGTTGTCAGCTAGAGGTAGCGCGAGAGCATCGCCACTCAGAAAGGCGACCCGATCCACCTCAGCTCCCTGTACCTTTTCCTGTGCCTGCCGCAGCATGGCTGCTTCGCGCTCAATGCCAATCACCTTCCCCGCACACTGTGCCAGCGCCAGGCTTGAGCTACCTGTTCCCGCCCCCACGTCCGCGATAGATTTACCGCACAAGTTGATGATGCCTGGCAGCTGCTCGTAGACTGTCGGCTCGTAGGGCGTGTTCGAAAACGCTTCGTACACTTCCGGGTACTCGCGGTAAAGAATATCCCAACGGTTCTCAATGGACTCAGGTCGTGACATGACTCATCCTGGGTAATAATGCAGGACTTACGCGCTTTGCCGTCAACAACATCGTTTCACCGTAGAAGCGCGGAGTCGCAGATTCTTTCCAAAAATTTCCTCTGTGGTCTCCGTGTCTCCACGGTGAGTTTCTTGTGTCTGTGCAAGTCTCCTAAATGAGATACTTCCTGGCTTGCCGTCTAACGCCCTGCGCGTCAGCCGCGCCGCGAGTTTACCGAGATCGGCCTCAAGTCGAGCCGCGGTACATAACCAATTTTCGCCGCTATACGGGCCGCGGAGCGGCGTCGGACTACACGCGCTTGTTGGGCGGCGCGCAGTATGTCCTCAGTGCGAGGGGATGAAACCCTCACTTGTGAGCCACGAAATAAAGCTGTCTGCCCAATCGTCACATGGCAATCCTTGTTTAACAAG
>JAFGLD010000209.1 GCA_016928235.1 Anaerolineae bacterium
GCGAGATGTTGGCGTATTAGAGCATTCCAGAAAATGCAATATAGAGTAGTAGAGAACTGTGAACTATAAACTGTTAACTGTAAACTCGCTCCGGCGGCTCGTAAAAACAGCCTTTTTGAACGGAATTAAAGTGCGAAAAACAGGCTTTAGGGTCTTTGCTGTACGGCTTCTCAGGAACACTGCCGTGATGTGTAGTTGGTGACCGACCTCAGCCCTCTATCCTTTCGGCTCCGCGGCCGCATAAAACTCAGCCTGCAATCGATGGGTTTTGCTATCCTGCTTGATGAGCCGGATCGCTGCCGCCAACGCTCGCGCTTGCGCCGCCAGCAGTAACTCACCTTTTTCCGCTGTCGCCGGGTTGCCCTCGCCCCGATAGTGTGTTGGGTGATCGGCATACCACCAGATCCCCGTATACACCCCTAACTCACTTAGTGCCTTGAGCCGCTCCAGCGGCATTCCTTCGGTATCAGTCCGCAGTGCTTCGCGTACTACCAACTCGGGCCGGATTGCTAACATCATGCTGGTTTCTTGCTCGCCTGCGTGGCCGTCGACCTTTGTTTCCCACTGCGACTCGACATCGGTCCCATCCTCCGGCAGCAAGGACGGATCGGCCACATAGACTACGTAATCACGCCGGCTCGCCAATTGGCTTTGGGCAAAGAAGCGGAGGAAATGGTAGTTGCCGCCGTGAGCACTCACCAGGACGATCTTGGTGAGGCCATTCCGTGCGATCTCCCGGCAGACATTATCGAGCAGGCGCACGATGAGGTCGGGTTCCAGGGCAACCGTACCGGGGCAGTGGCGGGCTTCCAGAATCTCGGTGAAGACGAAATTGGGGAAAATCAAAGCGGTTTCGAGGGCGGCGGCGCGTCGACACAGATCGCGGCCAATGAACATGTCGGTGGCGAGGGGCAAATGGTGAGCATGGCGCTCGATACAGGCCAGCGGCAGGAGGCAGACACGCTCTACCTGCTCGACCGCGCGTTCAAAGTGGTCACTGGTGAGTTCTTCCCAAAACATAGTGCTTTGTCCTTTCTGTGGAATGGTTGCAGTGGTGAATTGAATTCTCTGGTCAGCGTTCAAAATACTCCAATTCCAGCTCGACGTCCTGGGGCTCATCGATGTCCTGGAGATGGTAGGCGATATCGAGCATCAGGTTGGCGATGGTGTCGGGGGATGCATCGTGGGGGATATGGATACTGGCGTAGATGCCGGCTTCCCAGGCATCGATGGTCGCTCCAGCGGGCAAGACGATGCGCGAGCGGCCGGGTAAATCGCCCAGCTCGTTTTCGAAGGCGTAGCCGAAAGTAAGCTTCCAACCTGTGATGGTTGTTGGCGCATCTTTCTCCGGTTTCTCGACAAGGGCCATGAGGTGCATCCAGCTATCTTCTTGCCCTGGTGCATGGCAGGCCAGTGCCGGAGGAGGCGTATCGGTGATGGCAATCTGGCGGATGGCACCGGCCAGCTTGAGTGGATCGAGCCCGCTGCCCAGCCGTACTCGACGCCTGCTCATGGTAGGGCCTCCGGTCTAATAGCCATATTCAAGGCGAACGGTGATGGGGGCATCGACCTGTGCGCCGACGACACGGGTCAGGATGTCGTTGGCGAATAACGCCAGGGCGACCAGCGGAATATCGGGCCTGATCCAGATGGTTGCAAAACCGTCATCCTCCCACTCCAGGGCGCGTGTGTCGGGCGGTAGTTTTAGCCCCGCTGCCTCCAGGACGATCAAGGGATCGCCGCTGTGATCGGTGTAGGGGAAGTTTAGCGCAAACCCGCTGATTTGCCGGCTCTCTTCGTCCTGTTCGATCAGCACCTGTACCCACTGGCTGGTCTTGCTTTCAACCTCGATGAGCAGGCCGGGGCTGTCTTCTAAATCAGCGGCTGCCTCTACGATCAGCTCTGCCAGCCAGATTGCTTCTTCCTTGTCCATAGTCTGTTACCTGTTGACTAATGTATCTTCGACAGCGCGCCGCAGATTGACATCGAAGGGCGGGTAGGCGATGCCGTTTTCGGTCACGATGCCGGTCACGTAGCGATGCGGGGTGACATCGAAGGCGGGGTTGCGCACAGGGTAATCATCCGGGCAGATGGGCAGCCCATAGGGTGCCCGCACCTCAGCCGGATCACGCTCCTCGATGGGGATCTCGTCGCCGTTCTTCAGACTCAGGTCGATGGTCGAGGTGGGCACAACCGGGTAGAAGGGGATGCCATTCTCTCTGGCGACCACGCCCAGCTTGTAGGTGCCGATCTTGTTGGCTACATCGCCGTTAGCTGCCGTCCGATCCGACCCGACCAAAACGATGTTGACCTGACCGGTGCGCATGAAGTGCCCGGCGGCGTTGTCGGCAATGACGTCGAAGGGGATGCCGAGCTGCTTCAGCTCCCAGGCCGAGAGGCGCGCCCCTTGCAAGCGGGGTCGGGTCTCGTCGAGCAGGACATGGATCTTCTTGCCCTGCTCGTAGGCCGAGCGGACGACGCCCAGCGCGGTGCCCCAATCGACGGTGGCCAGCGCGCCGGTGTTACAGTGATGGAGGATGGTGTCGCCGTCCCGGATCAGGGCGGCGCCGAACGCGCCCATGCGCTTGTTGATGGCGACATCCTCATCGGCCAGGGTCTGGGCCTCATGGAGTAGGGCGGCGCGGATGGCGTCGATGCGCTCCAGGCTGGTATCGTCGAGCACCCGCATCAGTCGATCCACCGCCCAGGCCAGATTGACGGCGGTGGGCCGGGCCTGCTTGAGCGTCGAAGCTGCGCTCTCTAGATCGCGCAGGAGGGCAGGGCGGTCGGCGGCGGTGCTTTGGTGGGCCGCCAGCGCCAGTCCAAAAGCTGCCGCCGCGCCGATAGCGGGCGCGCCGCGCACGACCATATCGGTGATGGCGGCGGCGACGGCGTGGTAGTCATCGTAGTCCACCCGGGTGAACTCCCAGGGCAGCAGCCGCTGATCGATCATCCGGACTTTGTTGTCATGCCACTCGACGGTTCTCATGTTTAATCCCCACCTCCTGCCCCCTCCCCATGCATGGGGAGGGGGAATTGCTTCGAATAAAACTATGTACAAATCGGAACTGGTTAAGAAGAGACGGATGGCGCGAGCACCCATTATCGATATCTTCTTTTGCCCTCCGCGCCCCTCCTCAAGCATGGGGAGGGGCTGGGGGTGGGGTTGTGAGCGCCTCATCGATGCGCCTCAGAACACCCTCCAGAGACTTCATCACTTCCTCATTGGTAAATCGAATAACTCGTAATCCTAGTCCTTCCAGGTATTCCTGACGGACCATGTCCTTTTTACGCATTCCAAGACCTTGGGTTATTGAGAAGATACCCCATTCCCATCGGTCTGCTCACCCGTATACCCCAGCATCGACTGCGCCGAATCCACCTTGGCGTAGCTGTTGCCATATGCATCAAACGTCTGCGCCAGGGTCACCGATCCGCTCGCATCGGCCAGTTGGCGGACCGAGCCCAGACCGTCGTAACCAAAATACTCGACGCTCGTGCCGTCGGACTGGGCCAGCGTATCAAGGGCGTGCCGGTAGTGCGCCGTCTCGGTGCCGGTGGTCTCGGCGAGCACCATGGTGAGCGGGGTGGTAGTATAGAGGAGGTAGGTTGTTGACGGCCAAAGGTCGTTTGCTGCGGCGATGCTGATCGATGCGACGCGGTTGGCGGGGTCATACGTGTACTGGGTCGACGACCCGAGGTCGTTGGCGTTGGTGAGCAGGCGATTGCGGCTATACTGACGCCTATAAACATCGAGCCAGGCGCTTTTACCACAAACCTGCTATCAATTAAGTAGGCACGTGTCTCTATCTGATCAGGATGGTTCATTTGCAGAATGCGGACCGTCACTCGCCCGGTTGGCGTCTTGCCGACGATCTTTGCATCATTGAGGAAGAAATGGTCATCCCATCGGTCCCGGCGCTGGTTATAGAGCGGGGTAAGCGTATTGGTTTCCTTGTCATACGAAGCAACATCCGGATGCGAATAGGCACTGACACCTTCAGGCTTACGACAATACTCACATCGCCGATCTGCTCGTTGGCGAACCTGCTCGCGTATTTTAGCAGATATACTCACTGCTTCTGCATCCGGGCCAGTGCTTTGGCTTTGAGCAATGATACCAACCGGTCAAATTCGCGCATACGTTCGAGCCCGATTGCTTCAATGGGAGTCAGCACCCCTGCGTTTTGGCGATCGAGAAGCTCGCCGGCGCGTTCTTGCCCTTCCGGCGGCACCGAAAAAGCCAAAATCTCCTGCGGCGTGGCTTTCTCAACCAGGTAATCCGGAAAAGCATTGAAGGCGGGGAGCACACTTGATGTTGCCATTTGTCCCTCCATAAAGTTACCTTGACTGGATTATACCATGATCGAAAACATATCTTTGACAAACAGCCGGCCCGCTGGGAGTTGGTGGACACCCAAAAGATGCGGCACATGGTGGCTGAGGAGCCAACCAGATCGCCAGTGGGGAGGCAGGTGGCAGGCAGTACGGCAGTGATGCCCATGGAGAACATCGAGGGGAAGTACGGGGCGAAGCCGGACAAGATGCTGAGAGGATTGGACGATTGAGTGATCGATGATTGGGGCACCACCCCGTCGCGGGCGTCGGGACATACAGGTTGTTAAAGTGCAAGGTCATTCCAGCATCGATGCAGTTGGGGGCGGGGTACCCGCGTTAAGCAGAGGATGATCGGGAGATCACCGGCGGATCACCGGAGGATGATAGGACGCGCCCCCCAAGGTTCAGCCGCGCATCGAGTGGCTGCCCCTGCTCGATACGATGCACGCCGGACGGGATGAGCGCCGGACGAAAAGACGAAAGGCGCAGAAGAGCCATCGATGACGCCCAATGCCGATGCCCTTCCGCGCCGTTTGGTTGTTTCCGCGGGTTCGCGGTTCAAATGGCCGATGACACCCCGCCCCGCACCGATCCCCCGTGGGGTGAGGTCGATGTGGGGCGGGCTTACATCGAGGCGGAGCGTTGGAACAAGAAAATCTACTGAGTATTCAAGCTACCTAGACGAAGGAGATCGGACGACATCCCAGATAGCCTCGGGGTGTTTTTCGGCAACCATCAACAGTACTCTAGCTGGGCCTTCTGGTGTTCGCCGACCCTGTTCCCAGTTTCGCAGCGTCTTGATGCTGATGCCCAATAGCGCCGCAAATTCACTCTGGGAAAGCTGATACTGTGAACGGATACGCTTGACATCGACCTCATCGACGACAAAAGTGCGAGAGGGTGGTGTCTTGCCTTTCAGAATAGCGCCACCTTCACGGACACTGGCTACCAGTTCATCAAACAGTTTATCTTTCATGAGTATTCTTCCTCAACAATCTCCCGCAGAATCTTCAACTGGGCAGGCGAGAGATTGAAGTGCGCCCCAAAATCTGGACACAGCGATGGTATCACCATCGCTGGCAGATGCATCGATGAACTCCCCTCTGCGCCAATATAGATGAGACACCCTGGGAGTAGGGTAGGAGGGACGGAAGAGAACTCGAGTAACCTGAACAGCGCCTCAGGTTACTCGGTATATGGATGAGGTCGGGCAGTGTCGCGTCAGGACACATCGACCTTAAAATCAGTCAGACATCAATGAGGCCACGATTTGCCGCAGCACATCTCGTGTGCCCGTCAAATAATCCTCAAAGGTGGCGTCATCGACCGGCGCGGCACCGTACTCGATCCGTATGTCATTCGGCAGGGTCAGTACCATGGTCTCGTTATGGCAGGGTAACAGATCACAGGGCTCTTCAATGCCGATGGCCTCGTAACCTGTGGCGGTGTAGGGCTGACCGGCGATGATGATGGTGTCACTCTTGTCGATCATCTCTCCGACGCCGACGCCGGTGCGACCGCAGATCGCATAGCGGAATTCTTTGTTGGATGGAGCTGAAATGTTGACGTAGCCCAGCCCATAAGACACACTCACACATAGGCTGTTGCCATATAGGGCGTTAAGCTCGGCAAAGTACTCATCAGGTGTCTTTCCCTCCGGTAGCTCATCGGGTGGATATGACATAACACCAGTCTCGGAGATTGCTGCGTCTGCCGGGTGGCAGAGTCTGTAACCGGCGGCATCATTAGTGTAGGTTTGCCAACCTGCCGGGCATTCCTGAACTACCATTGGTTCGACGGTAGGTAGTTCTGTCGGGATCGGCGTTTCATCGTTCGGATCTGCCACTTGCAGCTCGGCCGGCGACATGCGGCTGATCTTTTGTTGTGTGGCTTGTGCAGCAGGCATCACTTCTCCTCGTACGGTGAATGCCCCACAGGCGATCAGAGTAAGGAACATGATTGAAATCAATCCGCTGAAAATCCTGTTCATGATGTTGCTCCTTGTCGTTTGAAAGCATATATATCCAGAATACAATCTCAGACGTTTCCCGTTGCATCAGAAGTGTAACCAACAGGATACACTGTGTAATAAACTCGATACATCTTTTCGCTCGTCGTCCACTCTGCATTCCTTAGTGATCCGCCTGGGGGCAGATGTGGTATCACAGCCTGTTGCTGATGATCAAATCCCTTCGTGCCTGGGGGTAGAGTCAGGAGGAGAGACCGCGGATCACGTTCGATGATCTGCATTCCGGTTCAACCGGAGAGTGCTTTGTTTTGACTGGTGGGTAACCCGCTTTGACCGGAAAGCGTTCCAGTCAGACTGATTTGCTGATCGTGTTCGAAGATTCAGATATCGGGTAACCTGATGTCAAGAAAGATTACCCGTATCTAAGCGGAATCGCGGGTCGAGCCTTTTGCCAAATTTCTCTACCAACAAATCACACAAGGGCTGTTACTTCAAAAATGTGATGGGAATAAGCATGGTGCTCCAACCTGAAACGTGTTCTTTCCCTGAGCTAAATAGTATCTTGGTGCCGTCAGGTGACCAGACGGGAGACAATTCGTCTGCATTGGTGTTTACCAGTGGAATGACCCCAGAGCCGTCAGCTGCAGCCAGGTAGAGATCGTAATTGCCGTTTCGATCGGTGCTAAAAGCGATCCACTCCCCGTCCGGCGACCAGACGGGCGAAAAATTCATTGCACCACATTGCGTTAAGCGAATTGGCTCAGATAGGTTTTGCATATCAGCAACGTAGATATTCATCTGCTCACTCTGGCCGGAGACATAGGCAATACGGGTACCGTCCGGCGACCAAGCCGGGCTGTGACTCGGTGCTGAGTGATCTGTTAGCAGCACCGGCTCTGAGCCATCGGCATTCATCACGACAACATCGCCAATACCATTTTCGTCCCAAACCACATAGGCGATATGGGTACCGTCCGGCGACCAGACGAGATCCTGAAGGTGGCCTGGGCCGGTAGTCAGCTGAGTCAGGTTAGAGCCATCGACATCGATGACATAGATATTGCGCTGAGCATTGCGATCTGAGAAGAACGCAATGCGAGAACCATCCGGTGACCAAACGGTTCCCCCGTCATAGTTGGGACCACTCACCAGCGGTCGCTGCTCATTCCCGTCAGAATTCATGATGTAGATATCCCAATCCCCTTGTCGCATAGTGCCGAAGGCAATCTGCGTGCCATCCGGCGACCAGACTGGTGAGCTATCGTTGCCTGCTCCATCGGTCAGTTGAGTCAGGCCGGAGCCGTCGACATTGATGGAAAATAGGGCACGGATGTTGATGCCTAGCTCAGAGTCGAAGATGATCTTGTTGCTTCTCGGCGACCAGGCGGCTGACGAGACTTCGCCCGCAAATGCCGTCAGTACAGCAGGGTCGCCTATCTGTGGAACAACTCGATCCTCGGGCAAGTTGTCATCGTCGAATATCATCGTACGCGCGACAGCCACAGCGTTGTCCAAAGTGAGATTGGTGAACACACTATGCTGTCTGTCATCGATATTCCAGACGAGAAAGATACCTCCCTGGTAGGTGATTTCCGGCGGCAAGTTGGGATCCTTCGTGGAACACCCCATGATGGCTTGCATGTCATTGGGGTACTCAGTGGAACCACTCGGGTCGACGATCCTGATACTGTAGTCGCTTTGCATGTTTGATAGATCCACCGTACCACCTGGCTCGATGCGCAAAATCACAGTGAGATTGTGAATGAGAACTTCCTCGCCATCAGGCAAAGGACGGTCAATCGAGGATCGAATCGTCGTAATGACGAAGTGCTCCAATCCTCGGCGCTGAGTCTGCTCGATGAACAAATTGCCCTCTTGAACTTCGATGGTGCACTCATTGACAAGCGGATCGCCAGTGGACTGTCCCTCGATTATGTTTGTGAGGCGGGTAAAGGCATCGTCTTGAGACAGCTCAAAGCTGCGCAAAGTGGGTGTTGGCTCGGAGGTGGGTGTACCTGTTGGCTCGATTGTTGGCGCGCCTGCCTCGTTGGGAAGTTTCTCGGCGAAGATCGCTATGAGGAATACAAGCGCGATGATACCGGTAAACGCTACCGCCAGACCGACTACCAACCATGATGGTTTTGTAGCACTTGATTGGGACATCTGGGGCTCCTTTGCCTTTCGAATCATTCCCTGGTTATGCAGAGCCCGGCTGATTTGCCGCCGGCCGTGTTCAGGCGGGTGGATGTCCTGCATGACAAGCGGGATCAATGTGCTTAGCTCGTGGTGCACAGTCTGTATTGCGTCTAATTCAGAACGGCACTCGACGCATTGATCGAGGTGTTGGCGCACCCGATCCATCTCTGAATCGGATAGTTGCCGGTCGAGATAGGCTGCCAGATAGTCTGTGACGTGAGTCATGGCTGTACTTCCTCTCTCTGGCGCAGCCGGCGCAGAGCACGATTGAGGCGTGATTGCACCGTGCCGACTGGAACCTCTAATACTTCCGCGATCTCGCTGTAGGAAAGGGCGCTGTAAAACCTCAGCACGACGACTGCTCGAAAGGCGGGCTCTAGTTCGGAAAGCAGTTGCTGGAGCCGCTGACGGTTGTCCAGGGCGGCATCCACAGGCTCCTGTGTTGCGCCCACCAGCGAATCGGTCAGTGGAACTGACGGAACACCCGGGTGCTCGATGTGCCTCAGATAGACGTTGACCGTAATGCGATGCAGCCAGGTGCTCAACGCGCCCTTTGCCGGATCGTAAGTATCCAGATGCTGAAATACCCGTAGGAAAACCTCCTGAAGGACGTCATCGGCATCCTGCGGATGATCGAGCATCAGATAGGCTGTATGATAGACGAGCCGTGCATATTGCCGGTAAAGCGCATCGAAGGCAGCTTCCTCACCGGCAAGACAATGCTTCACTAAGTCCATGGACTATTCCTCTGCTAAACTCTATCCCGAAACAGCACTTTTTGTTCCCGAACTTGCCTGGTTGGCAAAAATGAGGAAGGAAAGTAACTATTCAGTTATTGGCGCCGGCTGCTTGACAGTTTTGAGTGATGAGTGATGAGTGATGAGTTTTAGTTTACAGCTAACAACTAACCGCCGAATAGTTACGAAGGAAAAATCCTGTAACTCGCCGCGCAGTTCGGAATCTCATCCGGAGTAGGGGGCTGCATTTACGCGGCGCCGGAGGTACCTGAGAAATACAGCTCCCGGATGGTTCGGGTTTGATAATCCCGGGACGGGCAGCATGGGCAGTCGGTACAAGTTGCTGCCGGATCACCCCTATGGTATGATTGCCTTTTCAGTGTGTGCTTTATATCACAATCCGTAAATCATCGTTCCTGGGAGGAACTGGCCAACATGGCTCGAACCGGCATACCAGATATTGTGATTGGTCGTTTGCCTCTCTACTTGCGCTCCCTGATACGGCTTCAACAGGGAGGGGCTATCTTCACTTCTTCTTACGAGTTGGGACAGATGTTGGGGATCAGTTCTGCGCAGATACGGAAGGATCTATCACTCTTTGGGGAATTCGGAAAACAGGGGACCGGGTACAATATCTCGTCTCTAACTGCCGAGCTTCGACGGATTCTCCACACCGATCACGAGTGGCCGGTTGCGCTGATTGGGGTCGGTGATTTGGGGCGTGCCTTGGCCCATTATGGGGGGTTTGTGAACCGTAGTTTCCGTATCACCCATCTCTTCGATAATGATCCGGCCAAGATCGGCCAGCATATTGATGGTTTAGAGGTATTGTCCGTTGATCTGATCGAAAAAACCATCAAGACTGCCAATATCAAGGTTGCTATGCTGGCTACTCCCATTGACGAGGCTCAAGCCGTAGCCGACACGTTGGTCCGGGCAGGTGTCGAGGCAATTCTGAACTATGCCCCAACAGTTCTTCTGGTTCCGGAGAACGTGCATGTTCAAGACATCGACCCGGTCATCCATCTTCAACGCATGGTTTACTATCTGGAGCCACCTGCCTGAATTTTAGCCTCAATTGTGGAGAGCGTTCGCGCTTAGCCGTTTAAGGGCAAACGCTTAAAAAGGCGTTGAAAACCGGTCAGGGGAACCAGTTCAATTCGCCGGCTCCCCTGTGCCGAGCGCGATGTTGGTGAGTTACAGATCGGGAACGGTGCGTTGTAACACATCGAGCCTTTCGAGCCCGCGACTGGCACCAAGCGCTGTCGCCCCGACCGGATCGTCAGCCAGGAATGCCGGTACGTTGGTCTCGCGCGTGATGTAGTGATCGATCCCCTTCAAGAGCGCGGCTCCTCCAGTGAGGACCATTCCCCGATCGATGATGTCTGAGGAGAGCTCAGGCGGTGTTCTTTCCAGAACGCGCTTGACAACGCCTGCGATGATCGATAGGGGTTCCGCTATTGCCTCAATGATTTCCGAGGTGCTGATGGTGATCATTTTTGGCAAGCCATCGACCTGATCTCGCCCCTGGATATCCATTCGCAGTTCCTCGCCTACATCGGTGGCGGCTCCAATGTTGATCTTGGCCAGCTCGGCTGTCACATCGCCAATGACCAGGTTGTATTTTTTGCGCACATAGTTCGCAATGGCCTCGTCAAGACGCGCACCGCCTATTCGCTCCGAAGCAGCAGTGACGATGCCGTTCATGGCGACAACGGCGGCTTCGCTGGTGCCGCCGCCAAGATTGACGATCATGTTGCCTGTTGGTGTGTCGGCTGGCAGCCCCGCGCCAATTGCCGCTGCCAGGGGCTCAGGGATTAGTCGTGCCTCACGCGCTCCGGCCTGGATGGCTGCTTCGTGAACAGCGCGTCGCTCGACGCTTGTGACGCCGTACGGGACGGTGATCATAACGGTTGGCTTGAAGAGACGCACACTGCCCATCACTTTGTCGATGAAATAGTGGAGCATGGCCTCTGTGACCTCGTAGTCGGCGATCACGCCGTCTCGCATGGGCCGCATGACCTCGATTGTCTCCGGCGTGCGACCAAACATTTCACGGGCTTCATGGCCGATGGCAACAATCCGTTCTTCGTCGACTGTGATGGCAACAACGGCTTGTTCATGAAGCAGAATTTGTTCGCGTTCTGCAATGGTGACATTGACAGTGCCTAAGTCGATGCCGAGCTTCCTTGAAAACATAATTCCTCCTTGTGCAGTGAACGTGTTGTCCAGGCATCAGATACAGCCCAGGCTGTTGTTCACCAGACACAGGGTTGCAATTTTGCCAGGAATCATCCTATGGCAATCCAATAAAGGGTTGTTCAGGTTTGCTAAGGTAAGGAACGAGAATTTGTTAACTTGCCCATCCACAGTCCTTATTGCAGGCTCAACCGGGAAAGTTATTTAATCGCCATTCCTGAAGCGCTAACTGATCGCCAAAGATTGTGACGGCAAATGCGGAACATGGCTTTAAGTTGAAGTTGACAGACATCCATGTTCCCGGTCTTGTGATCAGGCGATCAATTGTCCGGCAAAGCTTGTTTTTGATGGTTGGGGGGATACGTTCAAGAGCAAGAACTTGCACTCAAGAGACGTTTCGCTTGCATCGCCACAAATCCTGCCGAACTTGTCTATCACTTTCTGACATAGTCTCCGTATGTTGTATTTGCACTTTCGTTCCGATCGAGTTGAGTTTCCCTGGCACGGCAATACCTTCGCCAACTCCACCTATCACGCTCGACGACTCCTACTTACACAGAAATGACACTTGAGCACATCATTTGGTGACCATGCCCACTTTCTTCGATGTAAGAATTGTAACTATTCAGCGGTTAGTTGTGAGCTATAAACTCGCCACTCATCACTCAAAACCGTCAAGCAGCCAGCACCAATAACTGAATAGTTACTAAGAATTTAGACATCTACACCGGGGCCTCTCTGGGATCGACGTTGTCCTGCAACTTTTACTCGTATATCGGCCCGCTTCAGAGCAGCTTCGAGCTTTGCTAATGCTTCTGGATCCGCGGGTGCCCCCTCTTCCATCATTTTCTTTGCGCGGCGCCTGGCTTCCTCGGCCCGTGCGATATCGATCTCATCGGAACGTTCTGCCGAGTCGGCCAGGATAACCATGTGATTATCTGCTACCTGGAGGATTCCACCTCCAATCGCAAATATCTCTTCTTCGCCCTCTTTTCGTACGCGGACTTCTCCGTAATCCAGGATTGTGATCAGAGGAGCGTGTTGTGAAAGGATCGTCATTTGCCCTTCAATCCCTTGCACTGTGACGCTCTCGATGTCGTGTCTATTATAAACCAGACGTTCCTGGGTGATGATGTCGCATATAAACGGCATAGCCAAACCTTGTCGAATATAACCTTTGTTTGAAGCTTCTCGGAAAATTGGGTTGTTAGCATCCCCGCAGTATCGAGAAGGATATTCGGCTGGTGATGGGTCAGTCTATCCGGCCGCGTTCGTGACGTTTGAGCACATCCTCGATGGGGCCGGCCATGTAGAAAAATTGCTCTGGAATATCGTCCAGCTCGCCGTCGAGAATCATGCTGAAACCACGTACTGTTTCATGTATAGGGACATAGCGCCCTTCTCGTCCTGTAAACTGTGCTGCTACAAACATGGGCTGGGAGAGAAATCGCTGTACCTTACGGGCGCGGATGACGGTCAGTTGATCTTCCGGCGACAGCTCGTCGATACCCAGAATGGCGATAATGTCTTGCAAGTCTTGATATCGCTGCAAGACACGCTGGACTTCACGCGCTGTTGTGTAGTGTTCCTCGCCGACGATATCTACCTGGAGGATACGACTGGTGCTGGCGAGCGGATCGACGGCCGGATAGAGACCCTGCTCAGAAATCGCGCGCTCCAAGGAGATTGTTGCATCCAGGTGAGCAAAGGTCGCTACCGGGGCCGGATCTGAGTAATCGTCGGCCGGCACATAAACGGCCTGCATCGAAGTAATCGAGCCTTTGCGTGTGCTGGTGATTCGCTCTTGTAGCTCACCCATCTCAGCGGCCAGGGTAGGTTGGTACCCGACTGCGGAGGGCATACGCCCCAGCAGCGCCGACACTTCAGAGCCTGACATCGAAAAACGGAAGATGTTGTCGATAAAGAGCAAGACGTCATGCCCATTGTCGCGGAAGTATTCAGCATTTGCCAACCCGGCGAGCGCCACGCGCAGCCGAACGCCGGGCGGCTCGTTCATTTGCCCGAATACCATCACTGTTTTTCCCAGGACACCACTCTCGATCATCTCGTGGTAGAGCTGGGTTCCCTCACGGGTGCGCTCGCCTACGCCGGCAAACACTGAATAGCCACCATGTTCGGTGGCAATCGAGCGGATCAACTCCATGATTACGACTGTCTTGCCAACGCCCGCGCCGCCGAAGATACCCGTTTTGCCGCCTTTTGTAAATGGCGCAATCAGGTCGATGACCTTAATGCCCGTTTCGAAAATCTCAGTTGATGTGGATTGTTCGTCAAAAGATGGGGCTGGTCGATGAATCGGATAGTAAGTGGTGGCGTTAACCGGGCCTTTGCCATCGATGGGTTGCCCCAGGACATTAAATATTCGCCCCAATGAAGATTCTCCCACTGGGACCCGGATTGGCGATCCTGTGGCAATGGCGTCAACACCGCGAGACAAACCGTCAGTAGTATCCATGGCAACGGCTCTCACACGGTTGTTTCCCAAATCAGTCTGAACCTCCAGGATCAGGGTTTTTTGATCGGGACGGGGCACCTCAATAGCTTCGTGGATATCAGGCATTCTATTGGGCGAAAACTCACAATCAACTACTGCGCCCAAAACCTGCACGACTTTTCCTTTACTGTGTTGTGAGGGCATCTTAATCTTCCTTCAAAAAACAGACACAAATCTTATAATAGAGCCTCGGCCCCACCAACAATATCGAGGATCTCGCTGGTGATTGCCAGTTGGCGAGCCTTGTTGTAGCTCAGTGTGAGATCGCTGACCAGTGCATTGGCGTTTTCTGTGGCATGTCGCATGGCCATCATACGGGCGGTATGTTCGCTGGCCAACGCTTCAAGTAGGGCATGAAATATCTGTAATTCGGTGAAACGAGGCAAAATCTCCCATAATATGCTATCCGGGTCAGGCTCATAACTGTAAATCGATGAAGGGAAGGGCTGTTTGTTGTTTACGCTGTCTGCTGACTCTTCGCTATGTATTGGCTGTAATGGCAATAGCCTCTCAATGTGTGGCTCGTGGTGCAGAGCATCGAGAAACAGGGTATAAGCTAGAAAGACCTCGTCGACCTGTTGGCTCAGAAAATCGTCAACGGCCGTGCGAGCAATGACCGTAATATCGAGTATCGAAGGAGTAGCCGGCAGATCGGCAAAATCGGCGATGATCCTTGCGCCACGCCGCAGCATCCAATCGCGTCCTTTGCGTCCAATGGTGATATAGTGGACCGGCACCGATTGCTGTTTCTCGAATTCGGTGGCTTTCCGGATCATGTTGGCATTGTATGGCCCAGCCAGTCCACGATCGCTTGTCATCAGCACAATAGCGATGGATCTTACCGAGGAGCGTTCTTCCAGATAGGGGTGGCGGCTGTCGCCCCTCTGCTGTTTGCCAATATCCCGTAATATACCAAGGGCGGCCTCGGCATAGGCACGGGTGGCCAGGGCCTGGTTCTGCGCTTTCCGTACTCTCGATGCCGCAACGGTCTCAAGGGCGCCAGTCACTTTGGCAATATTTTTAACACTTCGGATGCGTCTTCTAATATCACGCGCCGTTGCCATCTTGTCTACCTCTTTCGACCATCTTAATACCAGGTGACCTTAAATGCTTCGATGGCTTGTTGTAATTGCCCTTCGATCTCATCATCCAGGACTAGTTTCTCGTTCAGGTTTGTGACCAGGTCCGGCTGATGAGAGGCAATGTATTGCCGAAAATCAGCCATCCATTCACTGACGCGCTCGATCGGTATGTCGTCGAGGTACCCACGTGTCCCGGCATACAGCACCATTACTTGATCAGATATGGGAATAGGCGCATATTGGGGCTGCTTGAGCAGTTCGGCGAGCCGCATACCGCGATCGAGCTGCTCTTGAGCAGTCTTGTCGAGCCCAGAGCCGAATTGAGCAAAGGCTGTCAACGAGCGATATTGTGCCATATCCAATCGTAGCCGGCCGGCTACTGTCCTCATGGCTTTGTGCTGAGCATCTCCCCCCACACGACTGACCGAGAGTCCGATGTTGATGGCCGGGCGGATGCCCGCGTAGAAAAGGTCACTCTCCAGGTAGATCTGCCCATCTGTGATCGAGATGACATTGGTGGGGATATAGGCTGATACATCTCCTAACAATGTTTCGATGATCGGAAGGGCCGTCAGGCTTCCGCCGCCTTGTTCATCCGACATCTGAGCGGCTCGCTCAAGCAAGCGCGAATGCAGGTAGAAGACATCGCCGGGATAAGCCTCGCGCCCCGGTGGACGACGTAGGAGCAGTGAGACCTGCCGGTAGGCCCAGGCGTGTTTAGAGAGATCATCGTAGATGACCAGCGCGTCACGTCCTTGTTCCATGAAGAACTCGCCGATGGCACAGCCGGCATAGGGAGCGAGATATTGCAGCGTGGCCGAATCGGCAGCTGATGCAATTAACACGACAGTATGTTTCATCGCTCCGTGTTTTTCCAGCGTCGCCACGACTCGTGCAATCTGTGACAGCTTTTGGCCAATGGCGACATAGATGCAGATCACACCCTGATCGCCCTGGCTGATAATGGTGTCAATGGTGATTGCTGTTTTGCCTGTCTGATGGTCGCCAATGATCAGTTCGCGCTGTCCACGGCCGATGGGGGTGATGGCATCGATTGCCATGATGCCTGTTTGCAACGGTCGATAAACATTGCGCCGCTCTATAACGCCGGGTGCAATGCGCTCGACAGGGTAATAGGTGGTGGATTCGATTGCTCCCTTGCCGTCCACCGGATTCCCCAGTGGGTCGATGACACGCCCGATCATGGTTTCGCTGACGGGTACCGAGATGACTCGTCCCAGTGCCTTGACCTGACTTCCTTCAGAGATGTTGGCATACTCTCCCATGATGATCACGCCGACTTCGTTGTCTTCGAGGTTAAAGGCTACACCTCGTGTGCCGTTGGCAAACTCGACCAATTCCTGACTGCGAATATCAGGCAAACCTGATACACGCGCAATGCCGTCCCCGATTTCCAGTACCTCGCCGACAGATTGTACAGTGATTGAGGGCTTGAACTGCTGAATCTGTGTCTTTAGTTGCTGTGTGAGGTTCTCAGAAATATTGATTGCCATTGTTCCATGTCTCTCGTACTACGTACTGTCCCCGATTTTCCTGTATCAATGAGTTGCCGATTCTACATGAGGTAGTCTGATTTGCCTACTCTTGGTAAGTTGTCGTGGGTCAATGTCCATACCGATTATCACATCAGCGCGAGGCTTAGCCTCGCGCTGATGTGATAAAGTGAGAATTGTGCCGGCAATATCGTGTTCTTCTGAGCCCACTGTGGTTTGCAGTGAGCGTCAAACGGGGTTGTAGCTGTCACTGCCGCGTGCCGAGGTTACTTCTGGCTTGACACGCGCCCGGCTACATACCCGACGATACCGGCAATGATCGAGTTGATCGAGTTCCTGTCAAGCGCATTTTGTAATCCCAGCACCATGACGCTGAACAGAATAGCGGTCAGGATGATCCCTTCGACCAGCTCGCGAACCAAGCGTCTGTTTGCCGATCTCTCTTCCTCTGTATCGAGAGCCTCCCGCTCCTCTGGCGTGCCGGGCAGTACGCGCGATGCAACATAGGTGAGAGCCAGCAAGCTGAAACAGAGAAATACACCTACCAGAATTGCGACAGCTATCGAGGTCAGTAGACCCTGGCCTTGAGCAGGGCGTATCTCCGATGAAAACGGCGTTGGCGTAGCGCCGTCCTCAGGTGTTGGCGCCGTGGTTGCTATTTGTAGTTGGCGGCGGGTTTGTTTGGTTTGGTCGCTATTGATGGCGACTTCGATGCTAAGTGAGACAGTTCCCTGTGAAAAAGAGCGTGCCTGGGCCTGGCAGGTAACCTCGCCGCTCGCACCGGCCTCGGCAGATGGCTGTGTCCAGGTGACGAGGCCCTGTTCCCAATCGATGACGCCATTCTGATTGGCCTGGGAGATCTCGAATTGCGCGGGGTCAAATTTGCTTGTGAGTACGATGTTGTTGACCGTCTCTGTGCCTATGTTGTCGTACTGAATCGTTATCTCGATCAGGTCGCCCGGATCGACCAGTCCATCACTATCTGCATCGGATATGATTTTGTAGCTTGGCGATGCCACTAAATTGGGGCCGGAGATCGGTACGCTGGCTATTTGTTCGTCCAGGGATGTGGTGCCGCTGCGGATGGCAACAGGTAAATCGTAGACATTAGTTCCGGAAGGAAACTCGTTTGTCAGTTGCACCGAGAATTTCACTGTTCGAATGACGCCGTCTGCCGGTACCGATCCGATCAGCCACGTCATGGCGCTGCCGGAATCTTGGGCGTTATCAGGGTTGCCAACCACCTGTGGAGTCAGTTCGTCAGGATAATCGGCGACAATCGATGCTTCTTGTGATGGACCGCCGCCGGTGTTGCTGTACGAGAGTGTGAACCGTACAGTGTCGCCAGGGTCGAACTGCCCATTTTGGGCCAGGTCTGTAACGATCTCAAATGACGGCGGCGCGGCAAATCGCAGGTTTGGGCCCAGCACGTCGATGGGAGGCGTGTTCGTTCGTGCCAGCTCAGTGCCGCCGGCTTTCACAAATATGGCTCCTGTAACCTGGGTGCGTCCTTGAGGGAAGATGCCAAGCAAGGTTGCAGCAAAGCTTAATTCTGTCTTTTGATCCGGATCGAGGTTTGTTACATTCCAAATGACCTGACCCTGACCACCTAGACCCCCAGTCGATATGGTTGCTATACCACTGATGAAGGCAGGGTCATACTGTATCACGATATCCACCGGGCCGGAAGCGGTTCCGCCTGTATTGTGTACGACAGTTGTATACCTGACCGTGTCTCCAGGGTTGATAATACCATCACCCTTGAGATCGCCATCGGCAGTCAGTGCGACGGTTGATTGGATTTCAAACATACGTATAGGTGTTGGTGTGGGTGCTTCCTCTGAAGGTGGTGCTTCTGTTGGATCTTCCTGGGCAACTGCTTTGTTTTCCGTGGGTGTGAACAGAGTGAGGAGAGATATTGTGAGCAGTCCTGCTATCAGGCCGATGCTCACACCATAACGCGAGTCTTTGTGTCTCATGAGTTTTGTCTCCCGAATCGATCCCGCAAGAGAAAAACAATGTACATCAGATGACTTTGATTCTCAGTCTACAAGTTGCAAAACAACAACCAAGAATTCAATATTCAAATGAAGAGATGATCAACAATGTGAAAGGTGCAAAGGAAAGGTTTCATGTGTCTGGCTAAAATCTGCCAAAGCACTCCATTCAGAAGTATAACATGGGCGATCTGATTCAAAAAACGCGCGAGGGCGAACGGTGTAGCGATACGGGCGATAACTGCCGCTGGGCGATTTTGTGGCGGAGGGCTGCTCTGTTTTTACCAGTGGTTTGTCAAAGCGTAATGGATGAGTTCCAATGCATAGAAACGACGCTTCATGTAGGTACTGAGCAGTCCGACGTCAAAGGCTGTGGGGCGAAAACCGAAATATCGCTCGATGGAACCCATCTCGGCTGTTTGTGTCGTCGATAGCATCTCTGTCCATTGCTCGGTTAACGGCCAGCGCGCGAATAAGCCGTCGAGGAACCATGTGAGAGACCGGTGAGCCAACATCGGGACACCGATGATCGGTCGGCGGCTGTTAATGGTATGCATGACACGCATCACAAGGCGTCGATAAGTGAGGAACTCCGGTCCTCCGATAGAGGTGATGGTATCGATTAAATCGAAATTTTCCAGAGACATGACCAGACATGTCACCAGGTCATCTACCCACAAGGGTTGGAAAACAACCTCACCGTCACCAGGAACCATATAGAAGGGGAATGTACGGGCAAGCATACCAATATGCTCGCTGAAACGATCGCCTTTGCCAAACAATACGCCTGATCGGAAGATGGTGTAGGCAAGCCCACTGTCACGGATTCTCTCTTCGATCTCGCCTTTTGCGCGGAGGACAGGAAAAGCAGAAGCCTTTTCTGCGCCCAGCCTGCTGACGTAGATAATTCGGCCAACGCAGGCTGCCAGAGCTGCTTCGATGACGACTTTGGTGCCCTCGACATCTACCTCGTTCAGGCGAGCATGCCGTCCTCTGGTCTCTGTTCCGACCAGATGGATCACCGTGTGAATGCCATCCATTGCTGCCAGTAGCGTATTGGCATCTGTGATTTCGCCAACGACAGTATGCACGGTCAGAGGACGTGGCAGTCGATTGACATCGCTGCCCGGACGTAGCAGCACACGCACGCTTAATCCTGCATCTATGGTGAGGCGGGGTACCAGATGTCGACCTACAAATCCGGTTGCACCAGTCACAAGTATCATATACTTAACCTTTGATGCTCGTGTTTCGCGGTATCAGTAAGCTGTCTGTTATGGCCACATGCGAAACACTTAAACAGTTGGGTATGGAGGGCTTCTTTACTGCTGGGCTATTTCCGTCCAACTGTACTAGTTTTATGGGCTGAAAAGAGCCAGGGAAAAGTGAATGCGACTCTGATCCACCTGAAGCCTATTCCAAGAATGAGACCATTGAAATGCTGCTCGACCATGGTAAACATAGACGCTCGTGTCTGAAAGCCTGTAAGAAAGGTTGTTGGATGCGCCTTCTTATTGTGTCAAATCAACTGGTTGTAATAAGTTTTTACACGATGCTAGACATGAGCGTATGGCAAAACAACTCCATATGATAAAATCTATGGCAGTCATGAGTTTTCCCCGCTTCTGTTTGATGATGGTTTTGCCGGAACGGAGCACTTTATGGCTGTTGTCAACAACTTTGTTCAAGCGGCTGCTAACCAATGTTAACCGATTTACATGAATGCCAATAAGATGTGAGAGCAATGTCCAACAACTGAAGTGCTGACCATGCTATTCTCGCATACTACCTGGTTAATATTCTGCATATTATATCCAAAACAGATAAAGTCAGAATAAGTTGGTACCATGCAAGAATAGCATATGTACTCAAAATCCGAATCCAATTTTAAGGACACTGTGCCTCTCGCCGTCATTCCCGCTTCCACGGGAATGACGGTATTGGTGAAGGCATTGTTTGTAACCGCTTTTTTATGTGAGGAGGAATCCTGATGAGAAAATGGACAACATCCACCCGGCAACGGGTACTCCTGGGCTTGATGCTCGCTGCTCTCAGTGCGGGATTGCTTATTCTGGCTTTCCCGCCGTTCAACCTGTGGTTCCTGGTCTGGATCAGTTTTGTGCCCTACCTTGTGGCGCAGTACTGGTTGATGCCACCGAAAATGGCATCGGTTGCCTCGGCGGTGTTCAATGGGCTGTGGTTGTGGGGTTATCTGGGGCCAGTCTTTGGCGGAACAGGCAGTTTTATGGCTTATCTGCCGCTCATTGTGGCCGGGATTTCATTGCTGGTCGATAACGGCGCCCGGCGCTTTCATGCCCGTACCGGGTTCCGTTGGTTTGTGACGCAAGGCGTCGTGATCTGGGTGGGCGTCGAAATGATCCGTATCTTCATCCCCATTGCCGGGACGTGGGGCTTTGTCGCTTACACGCTTCACAGCCAGCCCTGGCTGATCCAGCCGGCGAGCGTTTTTGGCATCTTTGGCGTGAGTGCGCTGATTATTCTCGTGAACTACGCACTGGGTCTGGGTGTACTGCGGTGGTGGGATCAGCGTTGGTCGTGCGATAATGATGTGCCCATTCCTTCGCCGCGTCTGGTGCGGCGTTGGTTGATGATTGCCGGCATCACATTGGTCTTGTGGATAGGGTTGAGCCTGGTGCTTATCCTCTTGCCGGCAGGGCCAACGGTGCGTGTTGCGGCGATTCAGCCGGCCGCCTCGCCAATTATTTTGGCCAACCAGGGCCGGGAGACGTTTGTGGCACAGCTTCACGCGCGCATGGTGGGGCAAACTCGCGAGGCGGCCGCGCTGGGCGCGCAGGTTATTGTTTGGCCGGAGGGCGCTTTGCAGTATGATCCACAGGTGCATGATCCGCTCGATCTGGCCGGGCTGGCGCAGGAAACAGGAACCTATCTGGTCATTGGCTATGTGGTGGATGTGACAGAGGATGTTTTTCGCAACGAAGCCACTGTCATCAGCCCGGACGGCGTGTTCCTGGGCGTTTTCGGCAAGGATCATCCGGTGTTGTTTGGCGGTGAAACCAGCCCCACACGCGGAACCTATCCGGTTTACGAGACGCCGTTGGGTGTGCTGGGTACCATCATCTGCTACGATCTGGACTTTACGGATACGGCGCGCAAGCTGGCACGGCAGGGTGCGCAGCTTATCGCTGTGCCCTCCAACGATTGGCCGGGTATCGCTCATAAGCACTATACCCACGTTGTCTTTCGGGCTGTCGAGAACCGCGCGGCGATGATCAAAGCCGATGGTGGCTACGACTCAGTGGTGGTCGATTCGCGTGGGCGTGTGCTGGCGCTGGCCGTTCATCCGGAAGGCGGTGAGGCGACGCTGGTAGCGGATGTCCCTGTGGAGAGTGGAAACAGCCTCGCTGCGCGCCTGGGGGATTGGTTCGGCTGGCTCTGTCTCGCAGGCATGTCCTTCTTTGTGTTGGGCGAGCGTTGGCTGGTTAAGCGAGCGACCGGTTAGCATTCAGCCTTCAGCGATTAGCTGGTGGCAATGGTGCTCAACCGACAAATGTTACCTTTTGTCTTGGACCAAGATTGTGGGGGATGTCGACCGGAGCCATGCCCTGGCAAAATAGGGAGATTAGACTTTATCGGCAATCGGCTTGCTATGCGTAAAAACCGGCTTATTTTATGCGTGACTCTGTTATTTCCGATAAGGACTACTGTATGAACGAGACCGACTATGGGCCACGCTCAATGAATGGGGACGGGTGTGAGTGATATTACGGGCGACACATTCTCTCTGCCCACGGCTGACCGGAAAATTCCCGGATGTATCCATCGAGTGACAGGAAATGGCAAACCATTCGGGAATAGATTAGACTTTATCGGCCAGGTGTGCTATGCGTAGCTCAGTTATTTCCAAAAGTCTACTATCATGAAGGATGATATTGACGTGCAGCGGGGTGCTGCAAACAAAAACCCGTCAAATTTGACCATACTCAGGAGACTTCCAAGGTGATAAGAACTTCGGGAGTTTGAGTGAAACGGCCGTATCTTTGGGCCGGCGCTGTGTTTAATATTCTTAGTGGTTGTTCAAATATACATCCACAGATTCTCGTGAAAAGATAACGGCGAGAACTACGAGGTTATTCTCGAACAACTCACATACATCTATAATGGACCAGGTTGGGAAGGATGAACCAAAATGCAAAAACGACGTGTTGTCATCACTGGGATGGGTGCTGTTTGCCCGCTTGGCAATGATGTTGAATCGACATGGAAGGCACTGCTCAATTGTGAATCGGGTATTGCTCCCATCACACTGTTCGATGCCTCAGATATCAAAACGCGCTTTGCTGGTGAAGTCAAGAATTTTGATGCCAGGGACATCTTTGGTGCCCGTGAGGCACGGCGCATGGATCGTTTCACTCATTTCTGGTTGGCTGCTGCTTTAGAGGCCCACAGAGACAGCCGCCTGGAGATCAAGCCGGAATACGCTCATCGTTGTGGTGCCATCTTGGGCAGCGGCGTGGGCGGGATTGGCTCCATGTTGTCTGAGCATGAGAAGTTGTTACATGAGGGACCACACAGGATCAGCCCGCATATGGTTCCGATGATGCTCGCTGATTCGGCGCCGGGGAAACTGGCTATTGAACTGGGATTGCGTGGTCCTAACATGAGCATTGCGACGGCCTGTGCATCGTCTTCCAATGCCATTGGAGAGGCAGTTGCTACGATCCGGCGCGGTGCTGCCGACGTGATGTTTGCTGGAGGCTCTGAGGCCGGCGTTGTCAAGTTAGCCGTGACAGGCTTTAGTAATATGGGGGCGATCTCAGAGCGCAACGATGATCCGCAACATGCTTCGAGACCGTTTGACAAGGATCGGGATGGATTTGTCCCGAGTGAGGGTTCGGGAGTGCTTGTTTTGGAGAGTGAGGAACATGCGTTGGCGCGCGGGGCGCACATCTATGCGGAATTCATGGGATATGGCGCATCAGCCGATGCATACCATATTACAGCACCGCAAGAAACGGGGGAGGGTGCTGCTCTCGCGATGCGGGCTGCGCTGGAGGATGCAGGGTTGCAGCCTCAAGAGGTAACCTATCTCAACGCGCATGGCACAAGTACACAGCTCAATGATAAATCTGAGACTCTGTCTATTAAGCAGGTCTTTGGTGAATATGCTTACAAATTGACGATCAGCTCTACGAAGAGTATGACGGGGCATTTATTGGGTGGGGCGGGAGCTCTTGAGGCAATAGTCTGCACAAAAGTTATCGGGACTGGGCTTGTGCCGCCGACCATCAATTATGAGACGCCGGATCCTGACTGTGATCTCGATTATGTCCCCAATCAAGTGCGCGAGTTGGAAGTCTCGGTAGCCATGTCGAACTCGTTTGGTTTCGGGGGACACAATGGATGCCTGATTATTGGCCGGTACCAGCCATGACCAGGCGTCGAGGTGGAAAACGGCCAATCCGCTCCAACGGCGAGAATGGACGTTATGCACATATCACCGGCTGGGGGGCTGAAGTTCCGGAGCGGGTACTGACCAATCATGATATCGAGAAGATGGTCGATACATCTGATGAGTGGATCAGGGAAAGGACCGGTATTTCGGAAAGGCGAATTGCCGATGATCGGGACACAACTGTCACGCTTGGTATACGCGCAGCGCGCAAAGCGCTTAAACGCGCTAATATACTCCCAGATGATCTTGATTTGATCATTGTTGCCACCGGATCGTCTGAACATTTATTTCCTTCAACGGCTTGTCTGATCCAGGATCAGCTCGGCGCGACTCGTGCCGGCGCATTCGATCTCCTGGCTGCTTGTAGCGGCTTTATCTATGCGCTTGGAATGGCTGCGGGACAGATCAAGTCAGGTCAGGCGCAAACGGTGTTGATTGTTGGCACCGAAATATTTAGCCGTATTACAGACTGGAATGATCGGGGTACATGTATTCTGTTTGCTGATGGGGCGGGAGCCTTTGTTCTGCAGGTAAGCGATACACCGGGAGGCGTCCGGGAAGTTGTGCTTCATTCAGACGGATCAGGAGGGGATCTGCTATCTGTTCCTTCAGGTGTTCGTGCAACCTGGAATGGCTCGGAGCCTCCTCCTAAATCAGTGATTTACATGAATGGTCGAGACGTATTTCGGTTTGCTGCCCGTGTCATGACCTCTGCGATAGAGGAAGTCATCAGGAATACAGGATTGATGCTTAGTGATATCGATGTGATTATTCCTCACCAGGCTAATTTACGGATCATCGATGCATCGATGCGCAGCTTGAAGTTTCCATCGGAGCGCGTGATCATCAATGTTGAGCGTTATGGGAATACATCTGCCGCTTCTATCCCGATTGCGCTTGTTGAGGCTGTCGAACAGGGGCGGATCAAGGCAAATGACCGGCTTGTTGTGGTCGGGTTTGGCGGTGGGCTTACCTGGGGAGCGGCTTTGCTGGAATGGGATGTTATACCTACTACTGCTTCTTATGGGCGTGATGTTCTACGAGAAGGTTTATATATTCTCGCCCGTGTGCGCTCGCTGTTGAATCGAATGATGCGTTTCCTGGAGTCCGTCTTTGTCAGAGGGCCATCAAAGAGTCATTGGCGGTTGCTCAAACGATCCGAGAACTCTCCTCCACATTCAGAACCGAAGAAATGAGACAATCATCTCATCCAGCCCTCAATTGCTATGGGAGGCTGGATGAGATGATCGTTTTTTTTGGTATCTACGGTCCCAGGTACCGGAACTCTATTGTTGGCGTCAGTAGTTTTTGTAGTAACTCCAGGGACAGGGATGAGTGATTGGTGCTCTGGAGACTGTACAGGCTTTCGAAGAAGCTGGGAGTAGGCGTGAATTCGATGATGCGGGGTTCTCCCGTGATCCCTCCTAGTTCGGCTGCCTTGGCAACTGCGTCATCGTAATAGCCGATGGCATCAACAAGACCAAGATCCAAAGCCTGAGACCCATTGTAAACCCGGCCGTCTGCCAACTCCCGCACGCTTTCTTTGTCCATGTTTCGGCCTTCGGCCACTATGGTGATGAATTCCTCATAGATCTCATCGATCAACGCCTGCCAGTAGGCACGTTCTTCGTCGGTCATTTCTCTGTAGGGGCTACCGAAATCTTTAACAGTGCCGGATTTTAAGACCTCAATGCTGATGCCGAATTCGTCCAGAAGCTCTTCGGCGACAATGAACTCGCTGATCACGCCGATGCTGCCGGTCAGTGTATGGGGGGTGGCATAGATATAATCGGCAGGTGCTGCAATGTAATAACCGCCGGAAGCCGCTAATTCTCCCATACTGACGACAATGGGCTTATCGACCTGTGTAAGGACATGGTGGATTTCGTCTGATGCCGCGGCTCCTCCGCCGGGACTGTTGATTCGCAAGACAATAGCTTTAACATCAGGGTCATCGTTGGCGCGCCGGATCAAATCGATGATTGTGTCAGATGCAGCCATAGAACTGCCGAAGGAGCCTCCTCCAGTCCCTGATAGGATGGTGCCTTCAACTTGAATAACCCCTACTGCCGGTCCCACTCCCGTGCTGCCGGGCTGAGAACCCGCAATGGCGAAGGCAAAACCAAACGCCCCACAGCCAATCGCAGGCGCGACGCAAACGATTGAAATGACCAGGATGATCCACAATAGGGTTTTTGACTGCTTGTCTTTTTTCTCTTCGATGACCGGTTGCTCTAAAACTGGAATTTCTCTCATTCCATCCTCCTTGAAGGTATCGCTGATTCGAAAGGTGTCTTCTCAACAATTCGGGGGAAATTGTCTTTTACGATGTCTTTATAAACAAAAAACGACACTGTTCGATTGTAGTTGCAACGGCAGATGTGGCAACTACCAGAAGGTTGTGTGAGCGCCAGTAGATGAGCGACTTGACGAATTGAACACAAACGGCCAGACTAGCAGACAATCGAGTTGTACAGGAGTCATGCTATGTCTAGCCGTCTTGGTATCATTGTACTGTTAGGGATGGGGA
>JAFGLD010000210.1 GCA_016928235.1 Anaerolineae bacterium
AAAAAACCAAGTGTCATAGATGCACTCATGTGGGATGCATTTAGCCTTAACTTGGAGGCATTTTCTGAATATTCAAATGGCCTCTTAAATTGATAGGGCTACCACTGTTACCATATTGCGATCCGGGCGCTGGTACTTTACAATCCTGCCGCTGCATCATTCCGGGCATTTGTTGTCCTGGATAGTTAGTCTCATTCAATCTACTCAGTCAACCTGTCTCAACAAGAATTGCTCATGACAAAACAAAGCATATCCAAACACTCCCAAGAGTGGATGATCAACCTGGCCCTGTCTATTGGTGGTGTACTGCTGGCATTATTGCTGGCACAGGGAATTATCACTCTCTTTCCTGGCCTGCTACCCCGCTTCTTGCGGCCCAATCCTTATGATCGACGGCGGTCCCATCCTGATGATATCGAGATTGCTTACACTGTCAGCCATGGAGATCTATTCATCGCCCAGCAAGGCAGCATCGCCCCACCACCCAATCCTGATGAGGCTCTGAGCAACTTTGTTCTCAGCTTCGATGAAGATGGGTTCAGACGCCCTATTATGGAGGCCGAGCACTACCCCATCATTACGCTTGGCGATTCCTTTACCGATGATGGACATGTGCCCGTCCCATGGCCCGATGTGCTGGCCGCCGAATTGGATATACCTGTGCAAAATATGGGATTTCAGGGTTATGGCCCTCAGGACTACGTGGCAACCATGAATCGGTATGGAACTCGCGAACCTCACGAATGGGTCGTGATTGGCTTTTTTGAAGGGAATGACCTGCCTTATGCCATTGTTGATGAGGAGAGCGCACTCACATTACCTCAAGTTGCCCGGCAGGCATTCCTGGCTGCGCGTGGTAGCTACACAACCCCTGATTATGGTCAGGGGCCGTGGAAATATCCCATCGATATGCAGTTGGGCAACCGCACCATCCCGCTCAATCTTTTCGAGTTCTATTTATGGTTTCTGAATGGGGAGCTGGATGTCTACGAGAACTCACTCGAATTGGCAGCCTTGGGAGAACAACTGGCATCTATTCAAGTCGATGCAAAGGATGCATGTGTACTACTGGCTTATTTTCCTGACAAGTCACACATCTACTTTCCCTATATTGCCGACCCCGCCGATCAGTCCAGTGTGCTTTCATCTGCCTGGCAACTGACACTCGATGAGAGAGCGCGACTTCACGCAGTTCCTACACCGACCACTACTGAGCAGTTGATCGGACGTCTCGACAATCAGAGCATAGCCATCGGCAACCTGGCAACACACATAGGCATCCATTTCGTAGACGTGAGCATTCCCATGAAGCAAGCTGCTGCCCGCGGAAAGGAATTATATTACATCTACGATACTCACTGGAATCCTTATGGCCATGAGCTTGCGGGGCAAACTATTGCCGACTACATCCGAAGTCACCCCAATTGCCGGCCATAACAGAGGCAACCATCTGAGATTGCTCAACTTGTACACGTAGATTGGCAACTTAGTGAGGCATCCTTTTACCGTATAACTATCGACAGGCCCTATCATATCAAGATAGTTGCGTCACCGGGTTGCTTGGTGTAAGCTACCGCTCAGGATAGCTTTATCTGTATTGGTGTATAAGATCAGGCTGATGGCGGCCGGCTAAACACTGATCAAATATGAACCGGAAAGGGAGGATGAGAGCGTGCAGGGAGGAACATCCTTTCGGCGAAGCCTGTGGATATCCAGCCTGATCACATTAGCAGGGCTGGCAATGTTTGTGGGGATCAGCGCGCTGGTTCCACGTCTGACTAATGACTCTGGAGCGATTGCCTTGAGTGTTTTCCTGGCAATCATCCCGGCATTGATCTGGCTAGGGTTCTTCTACCAGCAAGATCGGGCTGAGCCAGAGCCCAAACAACTTGTGATACGTGTATTGATGTTTGGAGCATTGGCTGCTATCGTAATGCCGTTTGTCGATCAAGCAATCGGAAAGACAATCACACAGATCTCCAGTCTGTTCCCCCGCCTGATATTGACCATCCTGACAGTGTCCCTGATCCAGGAGTCGCTCAAAGTCGCGATAGTACGTTATGTTGTGCTGGGCACCCGAGAGTTCGACTATCATCAGGATGGCATCATCTATGGGCTGGCATCAGGATTAGGGTTTGCGACTATTTTGACGCTGAGCTTTTTCCTCAGCACAGACGGCGTAAACCCGCTGGCAGGAGCCATACGGGCCGTCGACAATGCCCTGATGCACGGAACTCTGGGAGCTGTGAGCGGGTACTATATTGGCCGCGTCAAGCTCGATGGCAAGAAAACCGGATGGCTCATACAGGGACTGGCGGGAGTGACAATTGTCAATGGGTTTTACGCTATCATTAGCGATGAATTGTCGAGACGATTAACCTTTAACCCATGGTATGGGCTAGGAGCTGCTTTCCTCCTGGCAATCACTGTTGGGGCGATTCTGTTTGCATTTTTCCGGCGCGCCGAGCTTCGCGCCACGGGCGAGCTAAAGACGGTCTCTGTCCAGGCACATGCGCGATCTAAGAGAATGCCCTGGGATATCCACGCTCGCTATGATTATGTATTGTTTGGATCCATCATACTGGCGGTGATTATTGGCTGGGTAACCAGTCTGGTAATGACCGCTCGTACGGTACCCTACACAGACGACAATATGGGGATCACCTTTTGCTACCCGGCCGGATGGGCAGTTGAGAACACCGATCCCACCAGCATGACCATCCGTGAGCTGACTGGGGCCGGTACATTTAAGCCAACCATTGCTATTGCAATCCAAAAAGCACGCCCTGGAGGAGCCCTGGACTTCCTGGTAGCTCAAAGTGTCACCGAATATAGTTACCAAAAATCACTCTACACAGAGAGCAGGCGAGATGATACAGTACAGGTGGCCGACCATACTGGCCTCCAGGTAGAATACCTGTATGCCACTTCTACAGCCAGTGGTCCTGTAGTGATACGTGGAATAGCGACCTATGTATTGGACAACACTCGGCTATACGCTTTCCGCTATGAAGCCGAGACAGACACCTTCCAGGGTAGCCTCAACCGCTACCAACAGGTATTGCGCACAGCCCGCTTTGCTGCCGAGCAGTGACAGTGGTAAGGAGACACGTACTATGCGCCAAGTCGGGTTTGTAATGATCGTCCTAGCTCTGACTGCTTTGGCCTGCAATATGCCAGGGATAGCCTCTGGCCCAACACTCTCGCCATCTCTGACAACACCCGAAAATATACCACCTCAGCAACCTGTCCAGAATCCGGCAGCCGTACCGCCCACAGAATTATCCCGTGAGAAAATCGAGCTTATTACCAAATCTGCCGTCCAGATCGTCGCAGCTCAAGAGCAAGGTGGAACCCTGGAGATGCTATGGTCGGGTTCAGGAACACTTATCTCACCAACCGGGGAAATTGTGACCAACTGCCATGTGGCCTGCGGAGCTCCCATTTTGCTCGTGTTGATGACAACCAACCCGGATTTACCGCCAGAACCCACTTTCCTTGCTGAGATCACGCACTATGACGAAGCACTCGATCTGGCAATTTTGCAGATCACGGCAGACGAGGACGGTAATCCGGTCAATCCCACTGACCTCCCCTATCTGAAGATCGGCAACTCTGACACCCTTACATTGGCCGACCCCATACGTATATTCGGATACCCGGGCGTAGGCGGCAAGACCATCACCCTCACGAGTGGCTCAGTGAGTGGCTTCGAGAGTGCTCAGGTAGGAGGCTATTCACAGCGGGTTATCATTAAAACAGATGCCAGCATATCAAGCGGCAACAGCGGTGGAACGGCTGTTGACCTGTATGGGATGTTGATCGGCATTCCAACATCAGTAAACCCTGATGTCCGAGAGGATGTGACTATCGGCTCAATAGGTGTGCTGCGTCCAGCTAACCTGATTACTGTCGTGCAACAAGGCTCGCCTGGCTCGCCTCCTCTGGCTCAGGGCGCGGAGCTGCCACCTTCCCAAGAGCCTGATCCTTATGAGCCCAACGATGATTACAGTCAGGCAACCGGGCCTATAGTTAGTGGCTCGTCCATCCAGGCATATATCTCGTGGGAAAAAGACATTGATGCTTATTTCATCCAAACCGAAACAACTCAAGCCATTACCGCCAAGCTGACCAACATCCCCCCGGGCACCGATTACGATCTTTATCTGTTGGATCGGACAACAACTCTGGCGAAATCGGAAACCCAGGGCTCAGAGGAACTCATCGAGTATTCTCCTCCGCAAGCCGCCACCTACTGGATCGTCGTGTATTCGTATCGTGGTGCCAGCAGCACCATACCTTACACATTAACCATAACCTACGATGGCAGCGGCAACACCGGCTCAACCACTACAGCAAGCCCGATCTCTGTCACCGGGCAAGCGGTAGGCGCCAACACAGGCAAACCATTGGCAGGAGGACAGATCGGTGTTTTAGCTAGTGGTGTGTCCTGCAGCCAGTTCTTTGGTGGAGCGAACCTCGACATGAGTCTGGTGATTTCGTTTACGGAGACCGATGCCAGAGGCTTTTTCGACCTCACCGGTATTCCTCGAGGAGCCGACTATGCCGTCTATTTTATCTACGGCACATCTTACGCTTGCGACAATGACTGGCTCACAGTCCCTGAAAACGCCATCACCATTTCCGATCTTGGGATCATCAAGATGCCATTCTGATAGTAGACTGTATTGGCAATAAGCCACACTATGCATAAAATCCGCGTCATTTTATGCGCAACGCAGTTATTACCGATAAAGTCTATTGACTTTGGATTTGCGAGTGTGCTACAATGCGCCAAGTGGTAGAGAGGATGCACTCATGAGTGTTTGGATCACCAACCTATCAGCCTCATTTCATAATACCAATAATGATAACGATGCCTGCCCATACGGGCGTGGCCTGGTATTGTGTGGGATGCACTGAGTACACACAGCCATCAGACAACCACCGCCCGCCTTATCCATGCGGGCGGTTTTTTTTATTCGGAACAGGGATGAAATAGTTATCTCACCAAAGCCACTATACAGGTTCAGGGTTGGGAAGGCTATCATGTTCTCGTTCCTCAAGTTCAGGAGGAAAAGACTATGCTCAAGACACATACATGTGGACAATTACGCACCGAACATACCGGTCAGCGAGTGACATTGGCGGGTTGGGTTAACCGTCGACGCGAACATGGTGGACTTATTTTTATCGATCTCCGTGACCGGTGGGGAATCACCCAGGTGGTGGTTGACGCCAATGCATCGCCGAAATCCCATGCCGTGATGGGCGATGTTAGAAGTGAGTATGTCTTGCAGGTCGAAGGAGTCGTTAAGGCTCGTGAGCCTGAAAACATCAATCCCAAAGTCGCAACAGGTGAGATCGAAATCCACGTGGACAAGGTAACCATCCTCAACCCGGCCAAAACACCGCCGCTGGAGATATCGGGTGAGCATGAAGTAAACGAAGAGGTGCGGATGCGCTATCGATACCTCGATCTGCGTCGCCCACGTATGCAGCGCAACATGATGATGCGCTACGAAGCACTACGCTTCATCCGCAATTACCTCGGGGATCGCGGTTTTGTTGAGATCGAGACACCCATCCTGTTCAAAAGCACTCCGGAAGGCGCACGTGATTATCTTGTCCCCAGCCGGGTGCATCCGGGCAAGTTCTATGCTTTGCCCCAGAGTCCTCAACAATTGAAGCAATTACTGATGGTGGCAGGTTACGAGCGTTATTTTCAGGTTGCCCGTTGCTTCCGCGATGAAGATCAGCGCGGAGATCGACAGCCCGAGTTCACACAGCTTGACATCGAGATGAGTTTCGTTGAGCGTGAGGACATCTTGCAGTTGCTCGAGGAGCTTGTGACAGGCATGGTTGAGACTGTCTCAGACAAGCGGCTGGCGCGCAAACCATTCCCTCGCCTGAGTTGCGCGGAAGCCCAGGAACGTTTTGGCACCGATCGCCCCGACCTGCGGTTTGGCCTGGAGCTAAAAGATGTGAGCGACATCGCCGGTCGTAGCCAGTTCAAAGTCTTCACTACCACCATCGAGGCCGGGAACAAGGTCCGAGCCCTGGTTGCGCCCGGTTGTGCGGCCTACAGCCGCAAAGAGATCGGCGAATTGGAGGAAATCGTCAAAAATGCGGGCGCCAAAGGATTGGCCGTGATCGCCGTCGAGGCTGACGGGACCGCTCGCTCATCAATCGCCAAATTCTTCGAAGATGACCTGATGGCCGAGCTCATCACCGCAACAGGCGCACAACCAGGCGATCTCATACTCATCGTTGCCGACCAGCTTCAGATTGTCAACGAGGCTTTGTCAACTCTCCGAGGTGAGTTTGGAACACGCCTGAAATTAACAAACCCTGAGGAGATGTGTTTCTGCTGGATTATCGACTTCCCACTTTTTGTATGGAATGCAGAAGAGAATCGCTGGGATCCTTCCCATCACATGTTTACCTCACCCAAGCCGGAAGATATCCACCTGCTGGACACTGATCCGGGAGCCGCATACTGCCAACAATATGATCTGGTGTGCAACGGGTACGAGGTTGCCGGCGGCAGTATCCGTATCCACGATCGGATCATTCAGGAGAAGATTTTCAGTCTGATAGGACTCGATATCGAGCAGGCTCGCGAGCGATTCGGCCACATCCTGGAGGCATTCGAGTATGGAGCACCGCCACATGGCGGCATCGCGCCCGGCATTGACCGGTTAGTGATGCTCATGGCCGGGGAGCCAAACATCAGAGAGGTGATTGCCTTTCCTAAGTCTCAGCGTGCTGCCGACTTGATGGCTGATGCCCCGAGCACCGTCGAGTCTTATCAATTGGAAGAACTGCACATCAAGCTGGCAGACAACATCGAACAGTAATAACACATCATCTCATCAAAAGAGTTGTGCTACCGATCAGAATTTGCGAGTAGTAGGTCTATATGGTAAAAATGAATTGTCCTGCTATGTAGGGCTTGAATGTGGTCTTGAACCAACACTTATTTATCAGGGTGTTGTCGTTTGTTGAGGAACGTGAGGCTTTACAGCCACCGCTGCCCCCAACTCCCCAATACCCACCTGCGAAAGCAGGTTCAAAGACAAACCGAGCGTAACATAGCAGGGCTTTTTCGTTTTGACACCAAACAGAATCCTCATTTCCTTTTCTACAAGCTTCATTTACACACCAAGTGTTGCAACCATGCAGGCGTTGTGCTATTCTCCATGCACATTGGACGCCAGAATTCCTTCTATAGTTTCCATGTATATCACATTCTTTCCTACTATGGTATGTGACCTGAGATAGTATGCTCCGTGAGCGGGTAGCCAACAACGTCTTTATATTCACCAGTGAGCTATATGCACAAGTAACGGCGGGAGCCATCATCACGCCTGCGGGCGCGATAGTGATCGATACGCTGCCGTTCCCTGTCGAGACCAGGCAGATCGTTCATTTTATTGAAGATCGCCATGGTGTCCCGGTGCGATATGTGGTCAATACCCACTACCATGCCGATCATACGTATGGCACCTGTTTCTTCAAGCACGCCCAGGTTGTCAGTCATCGTATATGCCGTGAGTTGCTGGACACCCGCGGGCGCGAGAGTTTGGAGAGAACGCGCCATAGTTCACGCGACATGGCAAACATCAAGCTGATTCTGCCTGACATTGTCTTCGATGAGGGCACCATGAGCCTGCATCTTGGCGGATCGACGCTTGAGATGTGGCATGCTCCAGGTCATAGTCTCGATTCCATCATTTGCATGGTCAAAGAGGAACGTATCCTATTTGCGTCCGATACGCTGATGCCGCTTCCTTTCCTGGCTGATGGGAACTGGGATGCTTATGTCAAAACTCTCGAAGATCTGCTGAAACAGCCCTTTGAAAATGTGATCCAGGGGCACGGTGAGGTCATCCTGAGAGGAGAGGTACAGGAAAAAGTCGAGGAAGATCTCCGATATCTCCGCTGCGTTCGAGACAAGGTCGGCGAATTGGTCGAGCGCAAGCAGGGCCTCGAAGCCCTTGACCAAATCGACATCGAAGACTGCGGCAAGAGCCGTATCCCCCTCAACGGACTTGTGCAGCAGCTCCATCGCACCAATATCGAGACCCTCTACGCGTCGCTCACCAACGAGCCGGAAGAGACCATGCCGGCGCCCAACCCCTGACAGCTCAGACAGGTGGCCAGGGATAGCTCATCCCGGGCCCTGGTTGGGGAAACAATTGGGTGTCGAGCAACTTCCTCATCCGGCTACGCAACGCCTCCAGTTCTTGAGCATCGAGTAACTCAAGCAGAGCGCGAGGCAGGACATCTCTTGCCAGATTGTCGGCCAGCCTCTGAATATCTTCCAGCAAAGCAGGCTCGATCATCTCCCCCGCAAAATCCCAGATCACGCTTCGTACTTTAGGCTGAGTGTGAAACGACACCCCGTGATCAATGGCCCAGACGTTCCCTCTCCGATCCAACAAACAGTGTCCGCTCTTGCGATCGGCATTGTTGATGATGTGATCAAAAAGAACGATGCGACGGAAAATGGTTCTATATTGCGGATTCTGAGCTAACGTGAAGTAATGCTGCTCCGGGTCGTGGTGAATGTAGATCTGGACCATGCCAATGCCCTGGGGTCCGTCCCGCAGAACTGTCGGCGGGACAAAGCACCAGCCGAGCGCCTCGCTGACAGTGAAGGCTGCCACCTCCCGCTGACACAGTGTACCGTCAGGGAAATCCCACAACGGGCGCTCCCCTCGGCGCGGTTTGTAGATCGTCAGAATTTCCAGCTCGCCATGTGTGATACCGGCCAAAAAGGTGTAGTTGGAGCTCCATGGAAGCAAGCCATGTATTTCAGACAGCTCGCCCACTTTGAGCAAATGGAGAAGACTATCGATATCCAATTGAGATGGGAGGGAATTATCCGCCATGAGACTCGGTGGGAAGTCAAGACTGCGCGGATCGCTTGTGGCCATTACCCTTGGGGCAGAAGTGTCCATCAGGATCGATGGGTTGACCGCAATTGCCGCAAATAGGACGGCCGCCAGAGACGACATTACGCGCACGCTCGGCCAGGATGCGCATCTGCATCCGGGTTACTGAAAGACGCACCACTCGTGGATCGCTACTGGTATCCTCCGGCAGCTGCTCATTGAGGAATAAGATCAAGCGATCGTCTTCGTTGTCGTAGCCTAATCCCATCTGAGCGACACGAAAGAGCGGCAGAATCGGTTCTTGAAGCTCCAGGTCGATATCGGCCAGATCTTTCCAGGCTGTACTGAGGTCAAACTTCTCTTGAATCTCGCTCAGGACTGCGCCAATACCCTCGGCCAGCGCGGCTGCCTGTTCTTTCTCGATGATTAATGTTACCAGTTGGCGCTCACGCATAGCCTGCAAATGGAAGATGCGCTGGCCGGGAGGGCCGACTGTGCCAATAGTGATGAAGTCTACAGAGTCAAACTCGATTTCTTCAGGCATAGTGACCTTTGTGGTAGATAACTACTTCCCTGGAATATTCGCATCTGGTATCTCACAATGACAAACATCATTGAGCCGGATGATGCTCACCCCTATCTGATGAAAACCAATGATCGAGATGGATGCCGGCGCAATGGTGAGCCGTTGAAACACATCGATGGGCATTCCCGCGTAATGCGCTACAACCACCTTAATGACATCTGCGTGGGAGATGACCACAACGGCACCGTCAGGGTGGCGATCGACGATCTGCTCCATGGCCCCAACGGAACGCACCTGCATCTCGCGGATGCTTTCACCATCCGGGAAGCGAGCCCTGCTGGGATAGTGCTGCACGACCTGCCACAAACGTGTCCGTGCAAGTTTTTTGAGAGACTGCCCGGTCCATTGTCCATAGCGCACCTCGCCAATGCCTTCCTCAATATGAAGCTCAAGATCAGGATGATGTGTCATGATCGAATGGGCAGTCTCGATGGCGCGTTCCAACGGGCTTGAGTATACCCTCTGCAACTTGGCTGCTGCAAGACGCCGGCCCAGGGCTTCTGCCTGCCATTTACCCCGATCATTGAGATGCACACCAGGCGTCCACCCCGCCAGCCTACCACTCTGTACGTAATCATTCTCAGCGTGACGGACGAGGAGAATCTGCGTCATTCGATGCTCCCCAGGGGAATTTCATCACTCACAGGCACGCTGCTCGACGGAGGTACAGCCGGATCTCCCAACAGTCTGCCCTGCATACTCCAGGGGCCGGTCCAGGTAATCTCGACATTCGCCAGTTTGCCGCGCCAATCATCAGCGTCGTCCTTAAAAAAGACCAGCTTGTTCTGCCGTGTGCGGCCGCGCCACTTGCCCCGATGTTGATCCTCGACCAGCACCTCGGTGATTTGTCCCAGGAATTGACTGTTAATCTCAGCCACAATCTGTGCCTGCAACTCATCGAGTGCCCACAGGCGGCGCTTTTTCTCCTCCGGAGCAACATCATCGGGCATAGTCCGCGCTGAAAGCGTGTTTGGGCGTGGGCTGTACATCGCCACGTGTGCCTTGTCGAGCTTTAGATCGGCCAGGACATGATAGGTTTCCTGGAACTGCTCTTCTGTCTCTCCAGGAAAGCCGACAATAATGTCCGTATGAATCGCAACATTGGGGATACGTGCTCTAATCTTATCGATCAGGTGGCGATAATCGGCCTGGGTATACCCCCGCTTCATGCGTCGCAGTATCTCATCGTCGCCCGCCTGGATGGGAACTTCGATATGCTCGCAGGCCTTGGGTAGATCGGCAACAGCACCGATAAGCTTGTCGGTCATCCACTTGGGATGGGAAGTCAAGAAGCGAATGCGCTCGATCCCGTCTACCTCGTGTAGAACATGGAGAAGATCGGGCAGGTCTGGGCCATCCGGAATATCCATGCCATAACGATCGACGATTTGCCCCAACAGGGTGATCTCCTTGATCCCCTGCTCAGCCAGGGAGCTGACCTCCGCTGCGATCTCATCAACACTGCGGCTGTACTCAATACCACGCCGGAAAGGAATGATGCAGAACGAACAGGCATGAGAACAGCCGTAGACAATTGGTACATTGGCACTGATCGCCCTGCCTTGTTCGTGAGCAGGGAGGAGCAGATTGCCATCTTGCTGCGCATCGCGTTGTTCACGCTCGGCGGTTTGCCGATCAAGCACCTCGCGCTCCAGGCCGCGATCCTGTAGAAAGGCCACGATGGGAGTCGGATCGCTGGGCTTCATGAAGACATCGACAAATGGAAATCGCCGGCGCAGCGAGAGGTCATCGCGTACACCGACCAGGCATCCCATCAGCCCCAGCACTTTGTCCGGATGGTGCTGCTTGAGTACCTTGAGCTGGCCCAGACGGCCATAAGCCCGATCTTCCGCGCTCTGGCGTACCACACACGTATTGAGCACGATCACATCCGCAGCATCAGCATCATCAGTATGTCGCAAACCAAAACGCTCCAACCCACTGGAAAGACGCTGAGAGTCTGCCTCGTTCATCTGACAGCCCCAGGTGCGAATGTTGTAGGTTTTGTACAAAGACTGGCCCAAAAAACCCTCCTTGAGATTGTTGTGTTGTAACTATTCATCTGTTGGCTGTTAGCTGTAACCTAAAACTCGTCACTCAAAACTGTCAAGCAGCCGGCACCCATAACTGAATAGTTACGTTGTGTTTCAGGATGTGACTGTCATGATAGCGAATTCGGGACGAAAAACAAAGGGCAAGCAATCAAATGCTTACCCTGGTGAGGTTAACCGGATCTGAGGTTTTAGCGCAGGTGGATGCAAGCAGCCCCAGCATTAAAGAACCTGCCTGTAAACAGGTTCCGGACGTGCTCTTCCAAAGCTTTTTCAGACACCGGCCGATATATCATCGGCGGTGTACCATCGCTTATCGATTGTAGGCAATTCTAGCATCGATGTGGCTGGGCGGGTAATCGGAGGTTGGCACACCGCCCCCTGGGACACGCCAAAATATGCGCGAATCAAGGAGGATGCCCGGAGAATGCCCGGAGGATGATCGGGCGACGCCTGGGACTGGAAGGCAGGGATGGGCGCGGCAGTCGTCGTGAGGATGATAGGCGTATGGCAGCTATGGGGCTGGGTCTCCCGATTGTGCCGCGGATGATGGAGCGAATAGGCAGCCGGGTTGGCGTAAAGCATGGGGGTAGCTGGCGAAGGCAGCACATTTAGTTTCACGCTGTCGGCTGCATAGCGGCAACCGAACAGTATTCAAGATGCTACCCTTCCCTGTTTTTGGCTGTTGTGGACGCTCTACTGTAAGGCTAGTACTGTGCGGCGGAAATCCTTCCGCAACTTTATGAATTCCA
>JAFGLD010000211.1 GCA_016928235.1 Anaerolineae bacterium
TAGTAGAGAACTGTGAACTGTAAACTCACTCCGACGGCTCGTGAAAACAGCCTTTTTGAACGGAATTAAAGTGCGAAAAACAGGCTTTAGCTCATCATCCGCCACACATTCCTTGTGCCCCGTGCTCTTTGTTCTGTGCTCTGAAACTGATCACTGATCACCAGGAATTGGCTTGAAGTTACCTCCCCCGGATTATCGACAAAATACAGTCTGACATCATGTCCAGGTAGCAACATTCAAAAAGTATCGTTCATCGCAATGCTGTCATTCCCGCTTTCGCGGGAATCCACTCTGCACGCAACCCATGTCTCTCTGTTTCCCTTTTCTCCCTGTCTCTTCAGTTCCCCTCTCATGTCTCGCAACAGGCTGTTGCAATGTCTTCCCGTCACTGCTCCCGCCTTGTCCAGCGGAGCTTTCCGCTCTTCCTCGTTTGGCTTCCTTGTACCGCTTCCGGATCTTCCTCGGATCCTCGCACCTTCCTCCACGTTGTCATCTTTTCCTCGTCGGTCGTTGTTCGCTCCGGTAACATTTTCTTTTGAGTGAACTGTACCGCTTCGGTGACATGTAGATGAATGAAGACATGTTATTAGCGAAAAATGGGCATAAGGGTATGATAGTAAAGGGCAATTCGCCGACATTCTGTTTTGATAGTCTGCCTGCCTCCATTTTTGGTATGTTATGGTCAATCGTCAAATAGGAGAAATGTAACATGTCTGTCCCCAGCGACATCGAGATTGCGCAAGCAGCTCCCCTCACACCCATCATCGAAATCGCCGGCAAATTGGGGCTGACTGAAGACGACCTCGAACTTTACGGCAAATACAAAGCCAAAGTCCATCCGGATGTCGTTCAGAAGTTCAAGGATCGACCACAGGGCAAGTACATCGATGTCACCGCTATCACGCCAACCCCGCTTGGAGAAGGCAAGACCACCACGACAGTCGGCCTGGTGCAGGCCATGGGGTCGGTGTTAGGCAAGAATGTGATGGCTTGCATTCGCCAACCCAGTATGGGGCCAACCTTCAATATCAAAGGTGGCGCGGCGGGAGGCGGCTACAGCCAGATCATCCCGATGGAGGATTTTAACCTGCATCTGACCGGTGATATCCATGCCATCACGGTCGCCCATAACCTGGTTGCCGCCGCGCTCGACACCCGCATCTATCACGAAAGCCGCCAATCGGATGTAGGTCTGGAAAAAGCCGGCCTCACGCGGCTGGACATCGATCCCGAGACGATCACCTGGAACCGTGTGGTGGATGTCTGTGATCGGATGCTGCGCCAGATCGATGTCGGGCTTGGTGATGCGGAACGGCTGATGAAGGATGGCTCCCCCAGCCCGATCTTCCCCCGGCGGACCGGCTATGATATCTCGGTGGCCAGCGAGATCATGGCCATCCTGGCGCTCTCAACCAGTCTGAAGGATATGCGCGAGCGGCTTGGCCGGGTTGTGATTGGTCTCGATAAGAAGGGGAACCCGGTCAACCTGGAGCAGATGGGCATAGCGGGCGCAGTAACGGTTCTGATGAGAGATGCACTGATGCCTAACCTGATGCAGACACTCGAAGGCCAGCCGGCCTTTGTCCACGCCGGGCCGTTTGCCAACATCGCTCACGGGCAGTCTTCCATCGTAGCTGACCAGATCGCGCTGAAAGTGGCTGATTATGTTGTGACGGAGAGCGGTTTCGGCGCCGATATTGGCATGGAGAAGTTCTTCGGCATCAAGTGTCGCTATTCCGGGCTAATTCCCAACTGCGTGGTGCTCGTCGCGACCGTGCGCGCGCTCAAGATGCATGGCGGTGGGCCCGCCGTCACCCCCGGCAAGCCGTTGGATGAGGCCTACACCAAAGAAAACCTTCCTCTGCTCGAAGCCGGCCTGCCAAATCTGGGACGGCACATCAGGAATGCCTGCAAGTACGGTATTCCTGTCGTGGTGGCGGTCAATGGATTCACGGGTGACACAGATGCCGAGATGGAGATGGCGCGCGCCTATGCCGTATCGCAGGGCGCTGAAGATGCCGTCAAGAGCACACACTGGGCCGAAGGTGGTCAAGGCGCCGTGGAGCTGGCCGAAGCTGTCGTAGCAGCCTGCAAGAAACCAGGCAACTTCAAGTTTCTCTACCCGCTGGAGTGGCCGATTAAACAGAAGATCGAGCACATTGCCAGGGAAATCTACGATGCCGGAAGTGTGAGTTACGAGCCGCTGGCCGAAGAGCAAATCACCAACTATGAGCGGGCCGGTTTCGGCAATTTGCCGATCTGTATGGCCAAGACCCACCTGAGCTTTACCCCCGATCCCAACATCAAAGGCGCGCCCAGTGGCTTCGATGTTCCTGTGCGCGAAGTTCGCGCCAGCGTGGGCGCCGGCTTCATCTACCCGCTGCTGGGCAAGATGAGCACAATGCCCGGCATGGCGACACGCGCAGCCTACATGAACATCGACATCGATGTGGAGACGGGAAAGATCAAAGGGTTGTTCTAGACTGCGTATCTGGGGAGGAATGACATGGCAGCCTCATATGACATTGATCGTCTCTACAGGGATGGCGTAGCTGCCATCCGCGCTGGCGACAAAGCAGCCGGCAGAGAAAAGCTGACAAAGGTTGTCGAGCAGGATCAGCTCCATGAGCAGGCCTGGTTGTGGCTCAGCGCCTGCGTGGATACTGACGAAGAGCGTATTGTTTGCCTGCAAAATGTTCTGACGATCAACCCTCGCAGTGAAGCTGCTCGACAGGGGCTGATCAAGCTGGGGGGCCTGACTTCTGATGATGAAGTAGCGCCGAATGTATCATCTTCTTCCGCGCAATCGTCACCTTCTCGATCCGCTGCTCTCCCCCCTGACGAGCAATGGCGCGCCAAATTGGTCTCCGCGTCAGCCGGCGGTAAAGCCACCTATATTTCTGAGGCTACCCTGGTCCCCGGCGCAGATCGTCCGCCACGCACACTGCTCGATCTGATCAGCGCCTGGGCGAATGCCTTGATCTTCAAAAACATCGGCTCTTACAACGATGAGGTACAGCACAGCTCGGTCACGCACATCCTGATCAATATTTGCGCGTCGGTCTTTCTGCAGGCATTGGGGGTTATCATTCTGGTATTGCTCCTATACGCCGTTGGCAACAACCCCGACTCGATACTTGCCACGAGCATCACATCGCTCAACAAGGAGTTGGCGAAGACAGGAGAGATCAATCCTGCCGACGTGATCTATCCGCAGATCAAGCCCATCTATGATTATCTGGTTAAACCATCAGGCAGTAGAACCGCCCCTCAGATTTCACCTGTTGCTGCCACGACATTTGGCACCTTTTTTGGTGTGTACCTGCTCGTCACGATATTGTTCACCTTTATCGGGGTGTTGATCCAGGCATCCTTTGTCAACTTTGTGGCTGAAAAGATGGGCGGCAAAGGCGATATCATCCGGCTGACGCTGGCATTGACCATCGGCCTGGTGGCTACCAGTATCATGCAGATCCCCATGTGGAGCGTCTCGACATTTGTCCCGGCCGTCTCACGAATCGGATTGATTGGCCTGGCGATTTACAATCTGCTACAGATGTCGAACGCCGTCTCAGTTGCGCACAAGATCAATATTCTTGTATCGATTATCACCGTGTTTATTTCCAATCTGTTGATGGGGATTATGGCAGGGTGTTTCGTCTGTGGTGTTGGCTTTGTGTTGTCGCTGTAACAGTCCATCGAAGCTTCACAGGCACGCCAGCCGTTCAGCCTTTCTCAGATCGTCAGGGGCGTTGACATTCAAAAAACTCAGGCGATCCGGATCAAAACGGTCGATTTCCCGATTGCCGACCCGGCGAACACGCACATCGTTAAAAAAACTGATGACTTTGAGCCGATCAGCTTCGATGCAGCGGCGAATCGGCGCCAGGCATCCCTTTCCATAAACAGCGTGCATGGTCTGCGGATAATTGTCCCGGCTGAGCGGCACAACAACGTCATACCCCTTCCTGAGATCGAGCAGGAAACGCAAGAGTGTCGGGTTGAGGAAAGGCTGATCGCAGCTGACGGCCAGGACATGCTCGCTCCGCGACTGTGAAAGAGCTGTGTATACCCCGCCGAGGGGGCCCTTGCCGGGTATCAGATCGGTAAAAATGGGGAGCCCCAGATGGGCATACTCGGCGGGCGCGTTGGCGATTATCATCAATTCATTGCTGAGATCGCCGACCTGCCCGATCACTCGCTCGATGATCGGACGCCCACCGACCTGGACAAACGCTTTGTTGACTCCCATGCGGGAGCTCTGTCCACCCGCCAGGATTGCCACACTGATCGAATTCATCTGCCTCCAGAATCGTATAGATCTTTCACTGTGTCCGGCTTATGGCACTTCCCCGCCCGGTCCAATTGAGCAATCGAAGCGCCCTTTGGTCGCCGATCACCCAACTGTCATGATCAGAAACCCTACGAACCCCGCTGTTATTGCCGCCGCCGCGGCCCAATCGACCCGGCTCATGTGGATATCCTGCCGCCAGGCGCGCGGGCGATCCATCCCAAAGCCGCGAGCAGCCATGCTCAACGCGAGGGTATCGGCCAGGCGCAGCGATGCGATAATCAGCGCAATCACGGTCGGGACGGTGGTCTTGGCCCGCTCAATCAGCCCTCCCGTCGATGCGCCCCAACCACGCGCCTGCTGCGACTCCGAAATGGTGGTGTACAGCTCGCCGATGGTGCCCAGGTAGCGCAGTGCCAGCCCGACAGTCATGCTCCAGGTGTAAGGCAGCCCCAGTTTTTGCAATCCACGCACCAGCGTATTGATCGGCGTGGTGAGGATCGGCACCAGCGCCACGAAGGCGGCGGCTGCCACGCGCAGCGCGTAGATCAGTCCCAGCATCATACCGGTCTGAGTGACGCGCAGCGGCCCAATCTGTACGATGACCGCGCCGGCTCCGGGTGTCAGGATGGGTTGGAGGATCAGGATGACCAGCACCAGCGGCGCCAGGTTGCGCCACAGCCGCCCTAGTTTACCCATCGGCAGACCGCCGGCGATGAGCACCAGGTGAGCAATCGCTAACACGCCGATCAGAGCGACCGGTCCAGGCGCTGTCAGGCACGCCGCCACCCCCAGCAAAGAGAACCACAGTTTGGGACGTGGATCGAGCCGGTACAGCCACGAATCGCCGGACATGTAAACACCTACAGCCGTGGTCATGACCGCGGCTCCGGATTTGACGCTTCATCTGTGATGCAAAAACAGGTCAAGATGTCAATATGTAAATATATAAAACGTAAACTACACTGCGCCAACATGTTTTTTCCCCAATCCCCAACTCCCAACCCCCATCCCCTGCGCAAGCCACGTCCGCGCGGCGCCCTGCGGTGTGAGATCGGCGGCCAGAGCCGGACAGCCTGAGCGCATCGCAAGCTGGACGGCGAAAGGCGGCTCCAATCCGGCTTGGGCAAGTACATCCGGTTGGGCAAAGACATCGCGCGGGGTGTCGTCGGCAGCGATCTGACCGTTGTGCAGCACCAGCAGGCGCTGCGCGTGCCGGGCCGCCAATTCCATATCGTGGGTAATCAACAAGATGGTAGCGCCCCGGCCGTGGCGCTCGACCAGCCAGCTCATCACGCGAGCCTGCCCGGCGGCATCCAGCCCGGCCGTCGGCTCGTCCAGGACGATGATCGACGTATTCATCGCGGCGATCCCGGCCAGTGCCACCAATCGCCGGGTGCAGAAGCTCAGCACCGCGGGCGGGTAATCGGCCAGGGACTTCAGGCCAAACTGGAGAAGCGCTACCTCTATAGCCTCATCGAGCGCCGCCCCGGTCCGCCCCAGATTGCGTGGCCCAAAGGCGATTTCCTCACGCACGCTGGGGTTGAAAATTTGCACCTCCGGGTTCTGGAAGGCAAAGCCGACCCACTGGGCAAGCTGCCCGACCTTCAGCCCGGCTGTTTCTTCGCCCAAAATCGATACTGTGCCCGCGCCGGGCCGCAATAGTCCAATCAAATGCCGGGCCAGCGTGGTCTTACCGGCACCGTTATCGCCTGTCAGCGCCACGAACTGCCCACGCGGGATGGCCAGCGAGATGTTCCGCAGGATCGGCTGCGATGGGTGATAGGCAAAGCACAAGTTCTCGATCCGGATTGCCGGCTCCTCGCCGTCACCCGGATTATCAAGCTCTTCATCTGTGCCATCTGCGATTTGAATTTCAGTTGCCTCGGTGCCGATCTCCCCCACCTGCTCGATGGCCTCATCGACCGTCAGGCAGCTCAGCCTGGCATGGCCGTTGCCGTTCCTTGCCGCGTTGACCGTCGATGCGAATTGGCCGGCGGGTGGAATAGCTGTGCCGCCCGGATGGCGCCCGTCGAGGCCGGCATACAGAACGCGGGGCGTGCCTTGCACCACAACGCGGCCCTCTTCCAGCACCAGGATGTCATCGGCCAGCGCGGCGATCACCGCCGGATCGCTCTCAGTCATCAGGATGGTCAAGCTGCGCGTCGACCGCAGTTCACGCAGCACGGCGATCATCTCGGCGCGGGCGGCCGGAGCCAACCCGCCGGACAGCTGATCGAGCACCAGGATTTGTGGCTCAAGCGCAAGCGCCGCGGCCAAAGCCAACCGTTTCTGCTGCCCACCGGAGAGTGTCTGGGGCGGCTGCGAGCGCGGGACGGCCTCCAGACCAACCGCCGCCAATGACCGCTCGATGCACTCCGGCATCTCGGTCGGGTCGATACCCAGGTTCTCCAGCCCCCAGGCTATCTCGTCTTCGATGCTGGGGTTGAACAACTGGCCTGCCGGGTCTTCGAGTACCAAACCGAGCACATCGGCCAGCGCGCCAGGCGGCTCGATCTGGATGTTCTTGCCGTCCACCCATACCTCACCCGTCAGACGTCCGCCGGTCAACCGGGGAGCCAATCCGGCCACCGTCAGTGCCAACGTCGATTTGCCGCAGCCGTTGGGCCCGGTCACCGCCAGGCAGCCGCCGGACGGCACATCGAAGGAAATGCCGGCGAGCGCTACCTGTTCCGGCCAACCGGGTCGGATGGGTGAGTAGGTGTAACGGAGATCGGAGACGCGAATCATGAGTAGAGGTTTCTCAGAAATTTAGCTGTGGCTTGCCTGCCGAAGACGCGGATATGCCCGCGCAACCGCCACATAGACCACCACGCCCAAAGTCCCGATCAGCTCTTGCACAACATTGAAGGGAACTTCTGCCCAGGCTTTGCTGGGCCCCCCCAGGATTGGAATGAGACTTTCTCCGGCCCAATAACCCACTACCACGATCAGCGCGCCTGCCAGAACAGCCAGCGCCAGACGAGCCGGAGTCGGATTCTTGTAGGCGATCCATCCCGCCACAAAACCCTGTGCCCCATGCACAATGAATGATAGGGGCGCAAAACTGGCATACGAAGCCAGAACATCGGCCAATGCTGTGCCGATCCCACCGGCAATCAGACCAACCCACGGACCAAAAGCGAAGGATGCAAAGTAGATGGCGATATCTCCCAGGTGAATATACCCGACCGGAGTCGGGACTATCGGACGGGTCAAGGCCAGTACCAGGGCAGTCATCACGCCGGTGATCGCTAGCGTACGCGGGTTGTTGAGATCAAACTTCATAGTTTCTCCTCCAAAACTTGCTGGGTAGGGGCGACCGCAGGTCGCCCTTCAAGACTTACGATGCTCCGAGCCATCTCCGCACTCACAAAAATGGCACAGACGATGCCTGGTCAGTCGACACATAGCCGGCGGCCAGCTCTCGCCAGGCAGCACTTAATCGCTTGATGCCTTCCTGGATGGTATCAGGCGGATAGGCCGACATGTTCAGGCGCAGGTGGTGTCTTCCCTGAGCATCCGTATAGAACAGCGGCCCCATCGCAAACGCGACGCCGGAACGGACAGCGTGCAGATACAGCTCGGTCGATGTGGGGCCGCCGGTGGGCAGCTCCAGCCAAAGGTACATGCCGCCGGCGGGCGGCGCCCAACATGCTTCGGGGAAATCCTGAGAGAGCGCATCCAGCATCGATGCGCGGCGCTGCCGGCAAGCAATCCGTACCTGGGAGACATGCTCGTCTAGTTGGCCGCTCTCCAATGCCAGATGGATGGCCCGCTGGTTGAGTGCCGGCGTGCAAATGTCGGCGGCCCGCTTGACCCGCGCCAGGCGTTGGTACAGCCCACCTCCGGCCAGCAAATAGCCAATGCGCATCCCCGGCAGCAGCACCTTGCTAAAGCTGCTGGCATACAGCACCAGCCCATGCTCATCGAGTGCCTTGAGCGGCGGCGGCGGCTCACCGGTATAGCGCAGCTCACCATAAACACCATCTTCGAGTACCGGCAGCCGGTAGCGGCCGGCCAGATCGAGCAGGTGGCGGCGTCTGTGCAGCGGCATCACTGAGCCGGTCGGGTTGTGATAAGTTGGCGCCAGGTACAGCAAACGCGGACGGTGCTGGACAATCAGATCTTCCAGATCCGCCGTCTGCATGCCTTCAGCATCGACCGGAACGCCCAGCACAGTCACGCCGCGTGCCTGGGCGATATCGAGCATCCCAGTATAGGTCGGGTTGCTGGTCAGCAGCACATCGCCGGGCTTGAGCAGCGCCTGCACAGCCAGATCAAGCGCCTGCTGGCAGCCGCCTGTGATCAGCACTTCTCCGGCAGTTACATCGATCCCCAGATTGGCTGCCCGACGGGCGACCAGCTCCCGCAGAGGAAGATAGCCTTCCGGCGCTTCGTAGGCAATAGCCGACGCGCCATCTCGTGTCAGCACGGCATCGAGAGCCTCACGGATCAGTGAGACCGACAGGAAGCTATCGGCAGGAATGCCATGGCTGAAGTTGATCACATTGGGGCGATCGGCCAGCGAGAGCAACTCGCGCAGTGTGGCATCGCGCGGTGACATTGCGCCTACAAGCGGCGCGACATCTAGATCCCCTGGGGATCGCTCCGCGACAAACGTCCCCCGCCCAATCTGGGAAGTGATGTATCCCTCGACCTTCAGCTCCTCGTAGGCGGCCACCACGCTGATGCGCGCCACCCCCAGCTGTTCAGCCAGATCACGGGTCGCCGGAAGCCGATCACCAGGGGCCAGTATCCCGTTTTCGATCTGGCGCGCCAGGTGCCGCTTGAGCTGGTTATAGAGGGGCTCTTGTCCCTCTCGATTGAGTGCAAAGGCCAACATGGTCTTATCCATCCTTGTCCTACGTTATTCCAACTCTAACGCGACACTAGAGCCATGTATAGTACCACATAGGGCCAATTATGGCAGGCAAGGCAGCAAATCCCGGTTTGACACAGTAAGCCTTACCATTCGCCAACACCTTCGCCAAAATCAGGAAATCGAAACAGTGTCAGGCGCACCGGGATTATGAACACAAGCTTGAGCTCGACCTTGGGCGTTGGGAACCACTCGCCACACCTGTGGATTCCCGCTTGCGCGGGAATGACAAATTTGGCAGTAACTACTCAGCTTGGTCTCCGGACGAAATCGAGTGATGGGTGATGGGTGATGAGCATTAGTTCACAGTTGACAAACCAAGTGAACAGATTGATTGCTCACTCGATGCTCTTGATATCAGTTTTTAGCTGTAAACCCATCACTCATCACTGTCAGCAGGTGACGCCATATAGCTGAATAGTTACATTTGGCAAAGATATTAACACTTTTACTCGTCACTTTACCCACCAGGCAAAAACGTATCCGTCCACCGGTCAAACTCATCACCTTGGCCCAAATTTCCCATCGAACGTGCTCTGGCCTACAATAAGCTCACACCACAACGGCCATCCCCGATTCGACACAGTGTGTAGAATAATGCTTTCTGAATAAGGCGTTTCATCGTAGTATGCAGGGAGAAACCGATGAGATTTTTCCTGGGTTGCTGCTGACATTTGTACTCAAAACTCGCACGCGCACCCTAAAATAATCCCTGTCCCAAATTTCTAAAGCGAGAATTACAGTTCTTCAATCGTCAATTGAAAGGTAAGACCCAGATGCAGATCGCGCTGCTGCACTATTCCGCGCCACCGGTGGTCGGGGGCGTCGAGAGCGTGTTAGGGCACCACACCCGGCTGATGACAACGGCGGGACACCATGTGCGGATCATCGCTGGGCGCGGAGAGCAGGTCGATGAGCGAATCACGTTCGTCCACATGCCCTTGGTCGATTCGCGCCACCCGGACATCGAGGCTGCCAAAGCGGAGCTGGATGCCGGGCGCGTGCCGGACGCGTTCGGTGGATTGGTAACGACTATCGAGATGGCGCTTAGGGATGCCCTTCAAGGCGTCGATGTGCTCATCGCTCACAATGTCTGCTCTCTCGCCAAGAACCTGGCGCTGACGGCAGCACTCAAAAGCATAGTCGATGCCGGAACCGGGCCGCGCCTTATTGTGTGGCACCACGACCTGGCCTGGACAACGCCACGATATCGAGCTGAGCTGCACGATGGCTATCCGTGGGATCTCCTGCGAACAGCATGGCCCGGCGTCACACAGGTGGTCGTCTCTGAGCTTCGACGGCGCGAGCTGGCTGAGCTGATGAGTATACCGGACGGGCAGATTACCGTCGTCCCTAATGGCCTCGATGCCGAAACCTTCCTCAAGCTGGAGCCTCAAACGCGAGAGTTAGCAGGTCAGATCGATTGGCAGACGGCAGCGCCGCTGCTGCTTCTGCCGGTGCGCATCACGCCCCGTAAGAATATCGAGCTGGCCCTGCGCATCCTGGCCGCGCTGCGCGAGAGCTGCCCGGATGCCGCGTTGGTGGTGACCGGCCCGCCCGGCCCACACAACCCGGCCAACGCCGAATACTTCGCCCGGCTGAAGGCTCTCCGCGCCGATCTGGGTTTGGAGGGCGCGGCGCATTTTCTGGCCGAGTTGGTCGATGCCTACCTGCCCGACGCAGTAATCGCCGATTTCTACCGTCTGGCCGACGCGCTGATCATGCCCAGCCGCGAGGAGGGCTTTGGCATTCCAATCATCGAGGCGGGGTTGGCACGGCTGCCGATCTTCTGCACCGATATCTCACCGCTGCAGGCTCTAGCCGGCAAAGAAGCGGTATACTTTTCACCGGATGCCGATCCACGTGACGTGGCCAATCTCATCGCCGACAAACTGACCGGCGACGCCACGTACCGGTTACGGCGTCGAGTGCGCTGTGCCTACACCTGGCAAGGGGTCTATACAGAGCGAATCGCGCCGCTTCTAGGGAAAGAATAATCGATGAAAAAAAGACAGCGGGGATTTGCGCCTTTCCGCAAGGTACTGGTCCCGGTTATCCACGGCTGCAATCCGCTGCCGGCGCTGACAGCAGCACGCCTGGTCGCAGGGCAGGGAACCGTGTTGCTGGTCGGTTTTGTGAGGGTAGTAGAAAAAGAATCGCTTAGCGTAGGAGCCGTCCCTGCTCGCGAAGTCCGGGCAACGCTGCGCAAGCTCACCACCGGCGAGCACAGTCGCTACCGGGCCCGCGTGCGCGTCTCGCACACCCCCTGGCAGGAACTGGTGGCTCTGGTCGAGGAGGAGAACCCCGACCTGCTGATGCTGGAATGGCCATGCGCGTTCGGGGCACTCGGCGTGGCGCCGGAGATCGCGCTGGCACATCCTCCTTGCGATATCGTGCTTGTTCGAGGCCCCATTCCGGGCCAACCTGAGCACATTCTAACCCCACTGCGGGGTGGTCCCTACGCCGAGCTCGCTTTGAGGTTGGCGCTGGCGGCAACACATTCGGCACATGCCAGAGTGACATCGCTGCACGTTCGCTCGCCACTGCCGGATGCTCAATCTACAGGCACGGCCAGGCCGGAAGCTGCTTTTCGCGGACTGGCCCGTGTCTTGGCCAATCTGCCGGAAGTCAGCCAGCGTTACGTCGATACGGATGATCCTATCGGGACGATCATCGCCGTCTCGCGCGAGGCTGACTTGTTGATCATGGGTGCTTCTGTGCCGTCGACCGACTCTGACGAACCGCTGGGAGAAGTTGCCGACCAGGTATTACGGGAGAGCCCTGCCGGTCTGTTGATGGTCAGAACAAAGCGTCCTATGCCCTCCGAAGTAGCCAGTGAGGCTGCCGGGCAAACGGCTATCTCGGTGCTGGTAGACAAATGGTTTGCCGAAAACACCTACCACGCCGACGAGTTTGCCGATCTCCACCGGCTGGTCACCCTCAAAGAGCAGCAGAAGGTTACGATCAGCCTGGCTCTGCCCGCGTTGAACGAAGAGGAAACCGTCGGCGGCGTCATCACGATGATCAAAACGGCTCTGATGGACGAGGTTCCGCTGCTCGACGAGATCGTCCTGATCGATTCCAATTCGACCGACCGGACGCGGGAGATCGCGGCAGATCTAGGCATACCGGTGCATATTCACCAGAAGACGCTGCCGCAGTATGGCGCCCGGTGCGGCAAAGGTGAAGCGTTATGGAAGAGCCTGTTCGTGACACGTGGCGACATCGTGCTCTGGATCGATACCGACATCATCAACATCCACCCTCGTTTCGTGTATGGACTGCTGGGCCCAATGCTCCTCAGCCCGCGCATTTCGTTTGTGAAGGGGTTTTACCGGCGCCCACTCAAGGTGGGCAGCAGGATGCAGGCCGGCGGCGGTGGACGTGTCACCGAGCTGGCAGCTCGGCCACTGTTGAACCTGTTCTACCCGGAGCTTTCGGGCGTCGTCCAGCCGCTGTCCGGAGAATACGGTGGGCGTCGTAGCGCGTTGGAGCAGCTTCCGTTCTATTCCGGCTATGGTGTCGAGACCGGCCTGCTGATCGGGATGTTCGAGAAGTTCGGGCTGTCGACCATCGCCCAGGTCGATCTGCTCGAACGCATTCATCGCAACCAACCGCTGGAGCCCTTGAGTAAGATGTCGTTCGCCATCATCCAGACAGTTATCCATAAGCTGGAGTCGCGCTATGGGCAGGCCATGCTGGAGGATGTCAACAAGACCATGAAGCTGATCCGTTATGACAACGAGCAGTTCTTTTTGGAGATCGAGGAGATTGCCGAGCTGGAGCGTCCGCCGATGATCGAAGTGCCGGAGTATGTCAGGCAGAATGAGAGAATCGCTCAGCGTGAATGAGGCGTGTATGAGCCGCTGTGCAGCCACTCTTTGAGCGTGCCCCGGCAGAGCGCGCGCTCGAAGTAGCCACCGGAGAGAGCCAGATCATCATAGCCTTTTTCCAGCAAAACCTCGATCAGCGGCTCGATTTGCCGTCCGTAGTGCTCCATACACGCCTGTGGATGAATGCCGGGCCAGGAATAACAGGATACGACCGTCCGGCGGTGCTGAGAGGGGATGGTCGCCGGTACAGTCTTATCCCAGCCGGGGTCGGTCGGCGAGAAAATATATTGGTTTAGATTTCCCTGCGGGATGCCTTCGATGCCACGCACGACAGGCGGGTGATCGTCTAGAAGGTAGGGATCGACGGACAGATCGGCAATGACGGCGTGTTCGGGCAGCCAGTCGATCCAGTCGTTGGGGATGACCGGCTTCGACGGATCTCTGCGCTGGGTGGCATCGACCAGGATGTCGGCTTCTTTCATCAGGGTTTCCATCAGTTCTGAATTGCCAGAGATGTTGCGCCCGATCGTCATGGCCAGCGCACCTGGCCCACCAGCAGCGATGTGCTCGGTGTTGCGCTCGATGTTGCCCAGCTTGGTGGCCGCCTCTACAGCGTGCTTTCCGACCATCCCCGCGCCGAGGATGAGTACGCGGATTGGCTGACCGTCCGGTCGCTTCAGCTCGGGCCACCGCCCGCTCAAAACATCGAAGGCTACCTCCAGACCATTCCAGGCCACCGCTCGCATATTTTCCACCAGACGGATATTTTGACTGTTGACGATGCTGTCCAGCGAGATCGCTTTGATGCCGCCGTCAATCAACCTCTCAACACGCCTGGGACGGGTCGGGAAGTGCAGCATCGAGATGAGCACTGCTCCGGAGCGTATCAGCTCGAACTCTTTCGGGCTTGGCGAGCGTAAGACGATCACGATATCCTGTTGATAGGCCTCTTCGTGGCCGCACATGTGCACAGCTTCGTTGCCCAGCTTGTAATCATCAAACAGATAGCCACTGCGGGATCCATATCCTTCCTCGATCGATACGGTCACCCCGAGATTGGCAATCAATTGGATGAAGTTAGGCAAGAAGACCCGTTTTTCCCCGTGCTCCTTCATCATTCGTGGAAATCCGACAGTGGCAAATACAGGCATAGGATGGGCTCCCCTGAAAACAGTGATGAGTGACGAGTCAAAAAGCTATTTTCATCCTCTTGGGTGAGCTTTTGCCCATGAGCCGCTCTCTTGGAAATGTAGCTTTTCAGAAAACGTTCTGGACTGCTTTGTACTCACAAGGGATACCGACTTTGTTTAGATCATTATCTGACAAGCTATAGCGATGAGCAACGAGTCAGGTCATCTAGCCCACCGTGATAACATGGATCGCGCAATCGCGCGATGGAAATACTTTCCCTGTGGGTCGATCTTTTCCAGGCCGCCTGCCTCGACGATATTGCGAAGCAGCGGGCGGACTTGCTGGCCATAGATATGCATGCAGCGTCGCGGGTAAATGCCCGGCCAGGAATAACAGGAAACCGCCATACGCCGGTGGGTCTTATCGATGCAATCCGGCACGGTGGTATCCCAGGCAGGATCATCGGGAGGGAAGACGTATTGATCGAGGTTGCCATGGGGGATGCCCTCGATGCCCTTAACGGATTCCGGATCCTGATCGCACTGGTAAGGGTCGACGCAGAGATCGAGCAGCACAGCGTGAACCGGCATCTCTCCGATCCAGCGATTAGGAATGACGCAGCGTGACGGATCGATGCGCTGAGTAGCATCGATCAAGATGTCCGTCTGCCTCAAATGATCGAGCATGAATGCTTCACGTGATGTGAGATCATAATCGAGAGCGGTGATCTGAACGCCGGGCACCCCTTTATCCGCCAATCGATCACGCAGTTTGGGATTGCCATAGCGTGTTGCCGCCTGCGCGACGTGACTGCCGACGCCACCCACCCCCACCAGCATCACCCGGACAGGTGGGCGCTCCGGGCTGGCTAACCCAGGCGATGGGTAAGTGTTGGATAGCGCGTTAAATGCCGCCTCAACGCCGTTCCAGGCTACAGCCTGTAGATTTTCTACCAGGCGGCGCCCCATGTCATCCACAACCGCATCGAGCGAAACCACTTCCAGACCGCGTTCTTGCAGATCGGCAACACGATCCGGTCGCGTCGGGTAATGCGCCATGGTTATCAGACAGGCACCTGGCCGCATCAGATCGAGATCGGATGATGAGGGATAGCGGAGCAAGAGAACCAGATCTTGCGCAAAGACCTCTTCGCGCAGACCAAAACGTACACGGCCATCCCCGGCGGCTTGGAGGTAATCGTGCTCGCTATATCCTACCCTGCCGCCATATCCGTGTTCCAGAACGATACCGACTTCCAGTTTGGCAATCACTGAGACAAACGAGGGCAGGAAAGCACGACGTTCTCCCCGCTCCTCGTCCATCTGGGGCAGTCCAATACTGATCGAGTTTTTCATACCCACCGATCCTTTCATCGTCTAGAATCCGATTTTAGTGGCCCTTGAATGGACTTGCAACTGTGCACACACCTGGCTGTGTTCATTTTACGACGCGGAGCACACCGAGAGTTGTTCGGTTTTTCTCTGCGATCTCAGCGGTCTTTGCGGCAAATCTATGCCTACACACAAAAAAGAACTACGGCAACCAACCGACCTCTGACACGTCGAACAGTGCAAAACACAGGCTAGTACAGTTGGGCGGAAATAGCCCGGCTGCAAAGAATCCCTTCATACCCAACTGTTTAAGTGTTTTGCATGCGGCCATAACCGACGGCTTACTTATGCTGCGAAACACTAGAGAACTTGTCACTCAAACGACTTGCGGTCGTTTGAGTGACGAGTTTTAGTTTACACTCGATGATCAAGTTTTTAACATAGACAGGTGATCAGGTTGAGTAAATATGTAAATAGTTAAATATGTAAAGGTGCACCCATGAGAATCTGACTGTAAAGCGTTTTTACGGGATGGTACACAGGGTCGTGATATTATTTGTAAACATGTTGAGGAATGACATGACATTCCCGGGCCGGCTTGTCATTCCCGCGCAGGCGGGAATCTACCGGTACACAGAGCATTCCCTCAAAGCATTCCGGGTGCTGCCCTGGAGAAGCATGTTCTTTTGCATTGAGGTAGCCCACAAATATCTCGCCTTTTGTCACAACTCAATGAACCATCCCGTTTTTACATATTTATGTTTCATGTTTTGCCGGTCACCTTGCCCATAGCACGAAACCTTGATCATCGAGTTACAGCTAACAGCCAACAGCTAAACGCTAAACGCTAGCCGCTGAATAGTTCCGTTCCTCGAACGATTGGGAAGATACTCAGGATGGGCGGAAGGGGACAGGACACGGGGTGGGGAGACCAGGAGTATGGTAGGAGTATAGCAGCAGTATAGCAGCAGTATGGCAGCAATAGCGTATATAAGGAGCGCCGTTCGGCCTCACCCCCACGGTGCCGGCGTATCTTCTCAATAATCTGGGGGGCAACTTCAAGCCCGTTCCTGGTGATCAGTTTTTAGGCGCAAATCACAGGTCGACGGTTAAAAAACTACCCCAAGTTATTGAGAAGATACTCTCAATGGGCTGTGACAGGTCGGTCGATTGGTCGCGGTCGGATTTCAATCCGACCTACGGTGCGTGGCCAGTAGCCAGCATGACAATTTGATGTCCAGGCGAAAGTCTTTTACAATGCGCAGGATAGCCAGGTGGTAGTTCTATAACAAATCAGGAAACGGTAAAAACGCGAGGAATATAACTTGTCCGGTAATCCAATCCCCGATTATGCTCATACAATAGTCATTCCCATTGCCAATCCTACCACAGCTCCCACGCTCCTCAAGCTAGGTGCCACGATCACGCTCCCCGGCAGCGGGCGGCTGATTGCGTTATTCGTTTCATTGGGAGATACGGAATCGGAGTCTGCGCTGATCGACGAGATCGAGCCTGTTATTGAGGATCTGCAGGCCAACGGCCACGCCGTCGAGTTGAAGGTGCACATCTCAACAAGTATTGCGCGGGGGATTTTGGACATTGCCCGCGAGGAACGCGCTGATCTGCTGCTGCTTGGTCTACGCCAGATGGAACACGGCCGTGTGATCTTGGGCAACATCGTCGACAGCGTAACGGCAACAGCACCCTGCGATGTCCTGCTCTATCGGACTGCCAAACAGTCGGCTTTCACGAAAGTGATGATCCCGGTCGATGGCAGCTTACGCTCATCTATCGCCTGCCAGGTCGGGATTTTGATTGGAAATGCCTATCCAACTCCGGTTGAGGCTATCCACATCCAGGAGAGCTACCGGCCACAGTGGGTAGGCCGGGGACGCATCGAGCAATCCCTGGCGGATATCCCCGGCCGCGAGATCGTCAAACGAACTGTCATCACCGCTCACGACCCGGCCAGTGGACTGCTGTCCAGAGTTGACGAGAATGTGTTGATCGTCCTGGGGGTGTCTGAGAAGAGTTCACTTGAACGCTGGCTGTTTGGCGATCTGTCCGGGCGTGTCCTGCGCGACGCTCCCGGACCGGTGATCCTTGTCCGGAGAACACTGTCTGGTCGTGGTTTGGCCAGGCGATTGGAGCGAGTGTTTAGCCGATTCAAGCTGAAACTGACCCAGATCGAACAAGAGGAGATCTTGTGGCAAGCCCAGGAAATGGCATCGCCTAATCTGGATTATTTCGTTCTGCTCCTGCTCTCGGCCATCCTGGCATCGCTGGGATTGTTGTTGAACAGCTCCGCCGTGATCATCGGCGCCATGCTGGTAGCGCCATTGATGCAGCCGCTGATCGGATTGGCTTTGGGCATCACCACGGGACAGATCCAGTTGATCTGGCGCTCTGTGGCAACACTCCTTCAGGGCATTTTGCTGGCGCTGGTCGTTTCGATAGGAATAGGCATGCTTATACCACTGGCCCTGCCTACTACCGAGATATTAGCCCGCGGAAATCCGAGCCTGCTCGACGCCGGCGTAGCGTTAGCATCCGGCATGATCGGAGCCTATGCAACTGCTCGGAAAGACATCCCGTCCGCTCTGGCCGGAGTAGCCATTGCGGCAGCATTGGTGCCCCCTCTGTGCACCGTCGGCCTCAACCTGGGAGCCGGGCGGCTCGAACTGAGCCTGTATGCCGGGTTGTTGTTTCTGACTAACATTGTATCGATCAGCCTGGCAGCGTGGCTGGTGTTTTTCTGGCTTGGTATCAGGCCACTCCCTGCTGAGCATCGACGCCGGTGGATCACCTCACTGGTATTGGTTCTGGCGTTGGCTTTACCGGTGACGGTCGGTTTGGTCTCGGTTAGCAGGCAAAAGCAGCGTGAAGCTTCTGCTGCCCGGTATATCCAGGAGCAATTTTTATCTGCCGAGATCGTATCGCTGGAAGTGCAGCGCGGGAAACCTGCCAGGGTCATTGCCACCCTGCGGGCAGCTGACGAAATCGATCAATCAACAGTCCGGGAGGCACAAGATCAGTTGGCCGATATCCTGGGAGACCCTGTGCGGCTGGAGATCGTTGTCTGGAAAGTTATCGAGCCTCTATCGGGAAATCAGGGAGACACTCCATGACACGTTTGCTGCTGGTCCGACACGGTAAGACAGACTGGAATCTTGAAGGACGTTATCAGGGCCAGGCCGATCAGCCGCTCAACGAGCAAGGACGGTCGCAAGCCAGGCAACTGGCAGAACATCTGGCAGGACAGACATTCGAAGCTATTTATAGCAGTGACCTTCACCGCGCTTATGAGACGGCCAGCCTGCTGGCAGGGGGAACCGGGCTGGGCGTCCAGTTGGAGCCCCGGCTGAGAGAAATCAACCAGGGAAAATGGGAGGGGATGCTGGTTGGCGATATTGCTGCCACCTATCCTACCGAGTGGGAAATGCTCCAGCGTGATCCGATTCATACACGTCCACCGGGAGGGGAAACGGCTGCGGAGCTGGCAAACCGGATATGGGCAGCGGTGGACGAGATTGCACAACGGCATATCGATGGGCCGGTGCTGATTGTTTCCCACGGATTGGCATTGGCAGCTGTGCTGTGCCGTGCTCGACGGCTCCCTCTGGCCGAGATATTCAATCTGGTCCCGGACAACACACATCCTATCGAGGTTGACTGGAGCGATTCGAATACCGCAGCACAGAAAGATCAACTCAAATCGTTGTGAAACGCTGCGTACAGGAAAGTATAAAATGGGGGGATATAGTAGACTTGATCGGCAATAGACGTGCTATGCATAAAATCTGGCTTATTTTATGCTTAACTCAGTTATTTCCGATCAAGTCTACCGGCAAGCAAGAATGCCCCACACGAATGACATTGCTGGCCGGAGTTGGCTGGTCACACTCATCACAATCAACTCATATCACCCAATGTCTTTGTCTAACACCGTGAATGGTTGGTTTGAGGTATGTACTCCGATGGGGTGTCCTCTCCCGGCATTGTATAGAAATCTATCTCAGATATCGTGCCCCGATGCTCATGCCTCATACCTGTTTTCAAAGGAAGATTTAGATGATAGCACCTTTGTTGCTGTCGCTGGCGATCATCATTGTCGCCGCGAAGCTGGGCGGCTGGCTGTCGGGACATCTAGGGCAGCCGGCAGTACTTGGCGAATTAATTATTGGGTTGATCCTTGGCCCCTCGGTTCTCAATATCTTTGGGCAGGCTTACTTCGAGACGGCGCATGTCACGGGCACGCTGATCGAGATGGGCGAGCTGGGGGTGATCTTCTTGATGTTTGTAGCCGGGTTGGAGATCGATCTCAGAGACTTGCTCAAGACCGGCAGAGCCTCTGCTCTATCCGGTTCACTGGGTGTGGTGATCCCTATCATAATGGGGCTCGTGGTAGCTGTATGGTTTGGATACGCAATAGAAGCAGCATTGTTCATCGGTATCATTATGGGAGCGACATCGGTGAGCATTTCCGCGCAGACACTTATGGAGTTGGGACTGATCCGTAGCCGAGAGGGTCTGACACTGCTGGGCGCGGCGGTCGTCGATGATGTTCTGGCCATCATTGCACTATCGGTCTTTATCGTAATCGTGGGGGGAGACGGCGGCAGCCTATGGCTGTTGGTATGGACGATTGCCCGGATGCTCCTGTTTCTATCCGGCGCGTTTTTGCTGGGTATCTGGTTGTTGCCCCGGCTTTCTAAATGGGCCAAACAATTGCCGATCGGCGAGCCTGTTATGTCGGTGATCATCGCTACAGTTTTACTGTATGCTTGGGCTTCGGAGGCCCTGGGCGGTGTGGCCGTGATTACCGGAGCTTTTATCGCCGGTGTTGGGCTGGCTCGCAGCCCCGTGAAAGAAGAGATCGAGTATAAGATGCGCACGTTGGCTTATGCCTTGTTCGTCCCGATCTTTCTTGTCGGGATTGGGCTAACAGCCAATGTTCGCACTCTTTCCGGCAGCGATCTGGGATTCGCGCTTGTTATTAGTCTAACAGCAATCGTCTCAAAAATTATCGGAGCCGGCGCCGGTGCCAAATTCGGCGGCATGACCGGGCGAGAATCGCTTCGTGTCGGCGCCGGCATGGTCTCCAGAGGTGAGGTAGGGTTGATCATCGCCGAAGTAGGTGTCTTGAACGGCCTGATCAACAGCGAGGTGTTCACCATCGAGGTCGTTATGGTACTTGCTACTACTCTGGTTGCGCCCCCGTTGCTGCGGCTGGTTTTTCGGGACAAGAAGAGCCGGAAAACGCTCACCTGAGATATCCCATCAGGGGATACTACTGATGGCTCACACTTATTGTGTTCAAAAGAGGTGTCGACGCTCAACTTTGCCTCGGCGCTCAGCATTATTTTAGGAGAGTTTTTTGATGTCAGATTTAGTTGTGTTTGTACTTGATGATCCTCAGAAGTGTGACCTGGTGCTCCAGGCCTGGATAGACCAGGGCGTCAAAGGGACAACGATTCTTCAAAGCACAGGGCTTGCTCGCCAGGCTAAGAGCCAGCGGATGCGCGATGATCTTCCGTTGTTTCCTGGCCTGGATAGCCTCTTGCGTAGCCACGAAGAGTCTCACCGAACGCTGTTGGCTGTGCTACCGGACGGCTTTGACATCGACGCGCTCGTAGCGGCCACCGAGAGCATTATAGGGGCGCTCGACGAACCCAATACAGGCATCCTGTTTGTTGTTCCAGTTAAACAAGTCTGGGGGTTGCGGCGTTCTCAGGAATGATATGAAACTCCAGGCTGAACGAGTGTGTGCAAGGAAACAATCAGATGAGCAAGCTTTTTCGAACAAAAAACCCGGCATCATATCTGGCATTGGTTCTCATTCTGGGATTATGGCTGGCCAGGCAAATACAGCCCCCTCCTGTCGCCCTGGCGTCTGGCCGAGGCGTGGCCGGGCACGTGTTTGACGGGCAGGGAGAACCGGTTATTGACGCGGACCTGAAGCTTTACATCAACAAAGAAGACCGACCGGTCGCCAAGACTCGCAGCCAACCTGATGGTGCTTATCTGTTGGTTTTGCCGGAAGCGCAAACCGCCTCGTACGTTCGCGTCGAGGTTGAGCGCCCGCATTTTAAGCTGCATGTCTGGACACCCGATGGGGCTGAATTTGCCGCTCTGTTGGAAGAGGATACTTTTGTGACCCACGACATCATCATGGAGCGGCGGATCGTGGCAAGCTTTTGGATTACAGCAGCGATCTTTATTGGAATGCTGGCCATTATTGCCACCGAGCGCCTTCACAACACAGTAGCAGCTTTGTTAGCGATGGTGCTCATTTTTGGTGTCAGCCTGCTGGGAGAGATATTCAGCCCCGATCTCTTCATCTTTACTTTCGATCAAGCCATCGAGTATGTTGACTTTGAGGTGATATTCCTGCTGCTGGGCATGATGATCGTGATCGGCGTGATCGAAGAAACGGGCATTTTTCAGTGGCTGGCTTTCCAGGCGTACCGTCTATCCCGCGGGAAGGTCTGGCTGCTGTCAATGATCCTGATGTCTATCACCGCAATAGCATCGGCCTTACTAGACAATGTCACAACGATGCTGTTGATTACCCCCATCATCCTGGAAATCGCTTTGGCCGCAGGGATCAATCCACTGTCTCTCGTACTACCTGCTTTATTGTCTGCCAACGTAGGAGGGCTGGCTACCCTGGTCGGGACACCTGTTAATATCATGATCGGCTCGTTTGTCGGATTGGATTTCAATGACTTTGTCGTCCATCTAACACCTGGTGTACTGATGGCATTGTTAGGCTTGATGGTCTTTGTTCAGCTCCGCTACTGGAAAGAATACCATACTGTTGGGGGTGGGCTTTCGCCGGCACTCATGAAACAGCTTGAAGAAAACGGCCGGATACGAGATCCGCTTAAGCTTCGCAAAGGGGGAATCGTTTTTGGGGTGCTGCTGCTATTGTTCGTGCTTGGGGAACCACTTCATCTTCCACCGACAATATCGGCTATTGCAGGCGCTGTGGCCATGTTACTGTGGGTTAACCCGGATATTCGTGAGATGATGAGTGTGGTAGACTGGACAACACTTGTTTTCTTCATTGGTTTGTTCGTTGTTGTGGGGGCAGTACAAGAGGTTGGCATACTTGCTGTCATCGCTGATGGGATTGTTGGCATGGTCGGTACGAGTCTGATGGCATCGTTGTTGAGTATTGTGTGGATTGCCGCGCTGCTCTCCGGCATGATCGACAATATTCCCTTTGCCGCTGCTATGTTGCCCATCGTCAAGCTCCTGACAAGAATCATTCCTGGAGCAGAAAGTAACGTTCTGTATTATGGTCTGGCAATTGGCGCCGATTTAGGTGGAAATTCATCTTTGATCGGTTCCTCCGCGAACCTGGTAGTAGCTGGCATTACCGAGCGTGCCGGGTACCGGATCACTTTCCGCAAATTTCTGAAAGTAGGCATTCCGGCGATGGCTATCACGACAGCCATCGGGAGCTTATGGCTGATCATCCACTTTATATAAGGGGACTTTTCATGGGAAAGATACTATGTGCGACCCGCGGCGGAGAAGCCAGCATCCGGACACAAAACGCTGCTATTAACAAAGCCAGGGAGACTGCGAGCGAGCTGATCTTCTTTTACGTCTACGATGTGGAGTTTATGGCCCATGCCAAGTACGCGCTACGATCTGACGTGGTAACGGATGAAATGGAGAGAATGGCCGAGTTCCTGATGTCGATGGCAGTGGAGCGCGCCAAGGAACAGGGCATCAATGCCCATTATACGATCCGGCAAGGGAGATTCGTTGATGAGTTGGCGGCTGCCGCCGAAGAGGAGCAGGCAACACTTGTTATTCTTGGCCGTCCTGAGGAGGAAAATGTCTTTAAGCTTGAACATCTGCGAGAGTTGACCGAGCGACTGCAGACTGAGACTGGTATTCCGTTTTGCATCATGCCGGATCATTTGACCGACCAATCGATATAACACAAGCAATTGTCGACCATAAGTGTCAACTGAAGGGCATTTCCCGTTTGAGTCCGCAATCAGGACTATGGATGAGTAAGGTAATAAGTTCGGTAGGAACTCGGCTACAAGTCCTTGTCAAAAATGAGGGAAACAGGCTGATGTTCTATGGAGGATGCAGAATCATACATTTGAAAAGGTAAAGAAGCCGGCATCTAGCGTGGGGTATCTGTGCCTGGATCTTGTGTGCCCTCTATTGGAGTAGGCGAGGGTGTGGGGGTTGGATTGGCACAAGCCTCAGCCGCCGCATCGTATTTTTCTCGAACTTCAGCTTTACCGCGGATAGCTAAGGCTTCCTCATAGATGTCAGCGGCATCACAATGCGCGCCTATCGCTACCAGTTGATCGCCATATTTGACATAGGCATCCCATAACTGGTCTTTGACGTCACGATAGCTTGGTAGCACATCGTAGATTGCCCGGAAGTTATCGATGGCAATGGACCAGTTGAGATCACAGTATGTGCGGCCCGTGATATACAATTTGGCCCAATGACGCTCGCCTTCGGCCTGATCGTCGAGAGGTCGAATGGTGCTGGCTTGATCAAGATAAGACAACCCCTCTTGGAGCCGATCTCCGCGTACATACTGTAAGCCGAGTGTCACCAATGCCCGGTAGAGCATCTCTTTAACCTCATCTTCGCGGTATGTCGGCGCAATTGCCTGCAGATTCTGAAAGCGGCTGATGGCGTTACCCCATTCTCCTGCATCGTAATATTGTTTTGCCTCAACAAACAACTCATCCGGGTTTTGATTGCTGCTTGGGACAAGTGTTTCTATTGGAGCCGAGGCCTGGCTGAGCGCAGTTTCCGCCTGGGCCAGACCCTCAGCTGCGCCTGGATAGTCTGGGGCAACCCGCAGCACCCAGCGAAATCGCTCAACTGCCAGCGAATACTTGCCCAGCTCCATATCTTGCATTCCCTGAGTGAACTGTACACCAATCTCGGCGGTAGCGGTTTGCGTAGCACGGACTTTAAGGTCATTCTGGCCGGCAATCGCGCCACCGGCAGCCGCTAACCCTACAGCTACAATCAATACACACCCAACGATCCCTCCCAATATGAGAGTCGATGAAAAGATCGGCAGCAAAGAAGACCTGGGCTTTGGTGCCGCAGCAGTCTGAGGAAAGTTGGTCTGTTGATTTGGTGTCTGACTCATTGTGATTGATACTGTTTCCAATAGAAATAAGCCCACCTGAACAGGGCAGGCATGTCGCATTATAACCAGACTCAAGGGGGGTTGTCTATAATCGAGACCACCGAGAAGCATACTTCTCCCCAACGCAGGTCTTGTACGTTGTGTTCCGGATAAGGAATAGCAGTAGGGAGAACTCTCTGAATCACTACGATATGAGATGATGCAAATTGAAGGGGCTGTGCCTCGATAATCCGGTTCAAGCAACTTCGTTTAACGAGGCTATAACAGGAAAAAATCCGGCAGCCAGAATATTGACTGCCGGATCGGTGGGTGTTGTGGGTAAAACACATCAGATCAGGAAATCCCTCAGCATATGAGCAAACTGAGGCTGTCTCAGTTGCCTCAGGGCCTGCCGCTCGATCTGCCGTATACGCTCACGGGAAAGCCCTAGTGCCTGGCCAACCTGTTCCAGCGTCTGGGGAGTATCGCCCTCCAGTCCAAATCGAAGGCGCAGTATTTGTGCTTCGCGTGGCAGGAGATCGTTCAAGATACGGTTCACGGTTTCACCTAACATAATCTTGTGCATCGTTTCGTCAGGGCTGACTGATTGATCGTCCTCGATCAGGTCACCAAATTCACTGTCGCCTCCAATTGGCGTTTCGAGTGCTATGGTTTGTGGGTTTGCCTCCAGGGTTTCCCGGAGTGTCTCGGGTGCCAGATCGAGTCGCTCACTGAGCTCTTCGTCCGATGGCTCTCGGCCAAGCTCCTGTCCCATAATCTGGTTGACGGCCGTGATGCGGCGAAGTTGATCGGAAAGATGAAGTGGCAGCCGGATTGTGCGCGACTTTTGAGACAGCGCACGGGTAATAGCCTGACGGATCCACCAGCTGGCATAGGTACTAAAACGGTTCCCCAGCCTGTAATCGAACTTGTCGACAGCGATCATCAAGCCGACGTTGCCTTCCTGAATCAAATCTGACATCGGCAGGCCCTGGTTGCGATAGCGTTTAGCGATGCTGACAACCAGACGCGTGTTAGCCCGGCTCAAATGCTCGCGAGCTGCCTGGGCATCTTGGACGATTTCTTTCAGCACAGCAACCTCTCGATCGGAGTTAGCGTGTTGCTCGTCCAATAATGTTTGAGCATCGCTTCCTCGCTCGATGCGTTTGGCAAGGATCACCTCTTGCTCGGAAGTCAACAGTGGCTCGCTCGCCATTTGTCGGAAGTAGAGGCTTACCGTGTCGTCCGCCGGTATATGATCAATATTTTCCGGCACGATTATCTCAGTCTGGAACCACAGATCTTTTTCCTGATTGGGATCCTGGACAAGTGCTTCCATTTCCTTGTTTTTCATAAGTATCATTATCCTTACAATGGTTGCTTGTCAGATTTGTACAATGGTTTCCTTTGCTTCTCAGACAAATTGTCCATATAAACGCTGCAGGCTATGGATAGTACAGTTGGGCGGAAATAGCCCGGCAGTAAAGAAGCCCTTCAAACCCAACTGTCTAAGCATTTCGCATGTGGCCATAACTGATGGCTTACTGATGCTGCGAAACACTAGCCTCCACCGTGTACATACAACCTAATATCTATGACGATGGTAAACTAAATTATCTTACGGATTTGTCAGAATTACATTAGACGGAAGAGAAGATGCCCCAAATGGGTAATAGACTCAAGGAAAAATCCTACGCGAAAGACGCTCGATGAGGTAGAACAACAATGGTAATGAAGCCAGCCCAATGACAACAGTGGCAAAGAGGTACAGGTAGCGAGGATCTTGATTAGAGAGAGAAGACAGTTGATTAAAAGTTGGGGAGAACATCTCCCGCCAGGTTTGTATATACCCGCCAATGCCGAGCATCCAGGCCGGCCATTGAACGCTCGATAAGACCTCTGGCAGCAACTGCGAGAAAATCCTGATCCCTTGCTGTTCCAGGAGATAGAATCCCAGGACAATCAACGCCAAACCACCCACTAACCGCACTATCGAGATCTGTGGATGTTTTTGTCTTTTTTGGGTTGGTTGTGCTGCTGTTCCAGACGGCTCAGTGGACAAAGCTTGAGCTTCCTGCTCTTCGATCTGCTGTTCCTGGATGCGAGCACGGATAATGGGTTCCCAGGTGACCCGTCGGTTTTGTACTGTCTGGTAACGAAGCATGGCTGCCTGGTGAGCGCCGCAGTGGGGACAAATGGCTGTATAGACAGGTCTCTCGCAGCGCAGGCAACGACTGGTCAAACCAGTACCACATGTTACGCAGAAATTAGTTGTGACATCATTTTCATCCCCACAGGCCGGACATTCCCATCCCAGAGGGAGCAAATTATGCATGGCACGATCGGGATAGCCGAGCGCACGGCAATGAGGGCATCGCAGGCGTGGCTGCCACCGCCACATACTGAATCCCCCACCACAACGCGCGCAAATCAGAAGGGGGGGTGTTCCTCCCTCTATCTTCTGCGGATCTGTTTTCGTCTGCTGCTTGCTATAGGACGACATGTCTTAAGCAAAACCCTTTCCCAATATACAATACGGCGGACACCGGTTTGGGGTTGCCGGCACAATGTTATCGTGCCTGACAAAACAGGTCGCCCAATATATCGCCATTCTGGGTAAGCCACGTATGCATTGCATCAACCAGCTTGAACTCGTACCGATAGTGAAGATCATACTTCTCGTGGATCCACAATACATCGGTGAGACGAATGGCCTGCATTAGCCAGGGTAGTAGATTGGCTTCTTCCTGTGTCAGGATAACCGATTCGCGGTAAGCCCTGGCAAAATCCTCGACGCGCGGCCAGGACAGCAGTGGGCCAACCTGACCTGGCAGGGTGGCATCAGCACGGCGCCCGACAAACTTTAGCAGTGCGTTGGCAACATCGAAGACACGCACAAACTCCTGAATGCCTGCCCAGTCGGCCAAAGAGATCACCTCACCTGAGGGATCAAAAAGCACATTTCCGGGCTCTACCATACCGTGGACGACGAGACGGACCAGTCCTTTCTCGTGTCGGAAATGACGAACCTGTTCCTTGATCTCTTTGATGATCGCCTGAGCAAGCCAGCGCTCTTCGATCCGGATACAATGGTGCTTGAACAACCAGGTCAACGGCTTAGCCGCCCGGTTTCCCAGATCGAGATAACCGGCTACAGATGTTTTGCCGCTGATCGCCAGGGATGGTTGATACCGCTCAACCAGCGTGTGATAGCGGCCTAAGATGCGTCCCACACCGGCAATCTGCTGCCGATTCCCGACGCCAAATGGCTCCCCATCGATGTATTGGTAGGCTTCGTAGAATTGCCCGTTGTGCTCAACCCATGTTGCCTCACTCCGAGTGAGGACAAGCGAAGGAGTTGCAAACTGATCATCAACCAAAAAGTGGATCAATTCGTGTTTTGCGTTGAGCTGTTCCGGTGTGGTTCCAGACGAGCATCGCTTAATGAAGATGCGCTCCTGGGTGGTGGTGACAACATGACACTCTTCGGCGAGATTTCCAGGTACAGACTCGACGGAAAGCACCTCCCCTAGTTTGTATTGGGGAAGGATTTGGGAAGTGAGAATGGAAGCACCTATCATGAAAAATATTTCTTGAGCAAAGTTTGTTTTACCTTAAAAATGGGAGCATGCCCATGGTTCGCGGAGAACACTGACGAATGACAGGAAGGCCTCACTTCGTCACAAGTAAGGCCCTTCTACTCGGGTTTTAGAGTCTGGTAACCTCGGCGGCCTGAAGCCCCTTATTGCCATCTTCTACGCTAAACTCGACACGATCTCCTTCATCGAGGTTGCGATACCCACTAGCTTGAATAGCGGAGTAGTGGACAAAGACATCCTCACCGCCACTATCAGGTGCTATGAAGCCATAGCCTTTTGAGCCGTTGAACCACTTAACGGTGCCGGTTATACGTTCTGACATTCCTTGTTTCTCCTTGCTTAGCTATAATTCATTGGCCTGGCGGTGATAGCCCTGGTGTCTCAAAGAAAAAACCCGGTCTCATGCCGGGTCTAACCTTCTTGCCAAAGCCTTGCCACCTGCATTTACCGATCATCAGTATACCATAACCATTGGCCCATGCAACCGGCATGAACAGTGGTGATTTATTTGTGTTGTACGCTTTGCTCAGAGCTACATTTCGCGTTATTGTTCTGGTACCTACTATCTATTTGGAGAGACATCGATGGCAGAACAACAGATGCCCGATATCTGCGACTACGAAGGCTCAAATTACCGTGTCGACTTTTGGGAAGGAAAAGGACGTGATTACGAGGATCGCGTTGAGAGAATAGCCATTCGCAGATTGCTTCCCCCTGCGGGCGATTGTTTGCTGGACGTAGGCGCGGGTTATGGGCGTTACACATCGCTCTTCGAGGGCTATCGACAGGTAGTGCTCCTGGATTATTCGCTGTCACAGCTCGAGTTTGCCAGGCAGCGTTATGGCGATGATGGATTTTTGTATGTGGCAGCCAATGTCTACCGGATGCCCTTTGTTCCCGGCATCTTCGATGCCGTCACCATGATCCGTGTATTGCACCACATGCAAGAGCCCATCCAGGCCATCAGCAGCGTTCGTCAGGTCATGCGGCAGCAGGGTGTGTTTCTGTTGGAATTTGCCAATAAGCGTAATCTGAAAGCCATTGTACGCCGGCTGTTGGGCCGGCAGGCGTGGAGCCCGTTCAATCGAGATCCCGTCGAGTTTGTCAAGCTCAACTATGATTTCCATCCCCAGTATGTTCGCGAGGCTCTTATCAATGCGAACTTCAAGCCGGGGCGCGCACTGACTGTCTCTCACTTTCGGCTCGGTTTGCTGAAGCGATTAGTGCCAACCGGAATATTGGTGGCCCTGGACTCGTTGTTTCAGTTTACCGGCGCCTTGTGGCAGCTTACTCCCAGTGTGTTTGTCCGCAACGAAGCCGTCGAAGCCGATGAGGCCAGACCGGAGGGGGCATTCTGGCGCTGCCCGGCTTGTGGCTCACTTGACTTAAAGCAAGAAGGCGAAACAATGCTCTGCCAGGGATGCCATGCACGCTGGGGAAAAGTCAACGGTGTCTACAATTTCAAGGAACCCCTGTCAGGGTAAAAGCAACTATATGCATTGACTCCGATTGGCAAGCATGATAGACTGCCTGCGAATGAGTGGGACAGTGAGACAAAGGGGATAAGACATGATATCCACCCGGGAAGACTTTGAAAAGCGAGAACTCGAAATGTTGGCGCCTTATGGTATGAAAAGCGGCGACTCGAGAGGCCGTGAATATCCAGAGGATGAGCCTAACCATCGAACTGCCTTTCAGCGTGATCGAGATCGCATTTTGCACACGACGGCTTTTCGACGGCTGGAGTACAAAACGCAGGTCTTTGTCAACCACGAAGGGGATTATTTCCGCACGCGGCTCACGCATTCGTTGGAGGTTGCCCAGATTGGCCGCACCATCGCCCGGATCCTGGGTGCCAACGAAGACCTGATCGAGGCAATCTGCCTGGTGCATGATATCGGCCATCCACCCTTCGGGCATTCGGGAGAGGAAGCGCTGGCGCAGTTGATGGAGGCTCATGGCGGCTTCGATCACAACCGACAGACGTTGAGAATCGTGACCCGATTGGAGCAGCGATACGCCGAGTTTTCGGGTCTTAACTTGACTTATGAAGTGCGTGAGGGGATCATCAAACACGAGACAGAGTATGATGTTAGTTCTTGTGAGGACTACGAGCCGGACAAACGGGGCAGCCTGGAGGCTCAAATAGCAAATATTGCTGACGAGCTGGCCTATACTATCCACGATCTGGACGATGGGTTATATGCGGGCTTGCTGACGCCGGGGCAACTTGACGGCATTGGCCTGTGGGAATTAGGTAAGGAAGAGGCCGGTTTTGAGCCGGGGGCCTTCGATGAACTGGCCCGCCACTATCTGACCCGCATCCTGATTGGCTTCTTCGTGCGGGATGTGTGCTATGCCACTTCTCAGCGTCTGGAAAAAGCTCGACCGCGATCGGTTGAAGCATTACAGCGACTGCCGTCTGATGTGGTTGGCCCCAGCCAGGATGCAGCCATTATGCTCAGAGAGATGAAAGATTTCCTCTATCAAAACATGTACACACACCATCGCGTTGTCCGGATGCACAAAAAGGCAGAGCGATTTATCACCCAGTTATTCAGCGCATATTTAGATGATCCGCACCAGCTTCCGGCATCTACGTTAACCTATCAGAAAGTCAACGGAGAGACATTAGCTCGTGTTATATGTGATTACATAGCCGGGATGACCGATCGGTATGCGCTGCAAGAATATCAAAAACTATTTGATCCGTTTACTCGACCTTGACAGACTTGTGGTTTTGAGTAATGTTATCCTCCCTGGTTGTCTTTAGCCTACGTGGTTTTGAACAGGACAAAGCTAAAGCTTGTGAGCGAGCGTCAGTACTGGTTAGGATTCAATCTGGTCAGTGGAGTTGGCCCGGTCCTGGTCCGGCGGATGCTGGAACGGTTTGGGACACTGCGTGAAGCCTGGTATGCTAATCAGGATGAACTCCTCGCGGCCGGGCTGGGAGCGCGGGCGTGTGCCAACCTGCGCGACGTTCGTCGCCGGGTCAACCTGGATGCCGAGCTGGCCCGTTTGGACAAGCTTGGCATTGCTGTGCTGACCTGGGAAGACGAGGATTACCCGGCGCTCCTGGCCGAGCTGCGTGATATTGACCAGGCACCGCCGTTAATCTACCTGCGTGGCAGTCTGTCCGATTCAGATGAGTGGGCGATTACCGTCGTGGGAACACGTTCGGTGTCACCCTATGGCCGCCAGGTGACTTATCAATTGGCACACGAGCTGGCGGCTAACGGCCTGACTATCATCAGCGGCCTGGCACGGGGTGTTGACATCGAGGCACATCAGGCAGCCTTAGAGGCAGGGAAGCGCACAATTGCCATTCTGCCGTGCGGGTTGGATACCATCTATCCGCCTGAACATCGCAATCTGGCAGCCCGAATTGTACAGCAGGGTGCCTTGATGTCTTCCTTTTCGCTTGGAACGGTGCCCAAGGGCACAAACTTCGCGCCGCGAAACCGTATGATGAGTGGGTTAGGACGAGGGGTGTTGGTGACGGAGGCCGGTATCAAGAGCGGGGCATTGGTGACGGCGGGCCATGCCCTGGAGCAAGGTCGAGAAGTGTTTGCTGTGCCAGGTAATATCACAGCTCAGGGCAGCAGTGGCACCAACCGGTTGATCCAGGATGGCGCACACCCCGTCCTGGCAGTGGAAGATATCCTGGAAGTGTTAAAGCTGGAAGGCATAGCGCAGTTTGAAGAGGCCCGCGCCAGCTTGCCTTCTCTGGGTGGTGACGAAGAGATCGTCTTGCGAAATCTCTCAGCGGAGCCACTGCATATCGATGAGCTGACACGGCAATGTGGGCTGCCCATTTCATGTGTTACGAGCATGTTGACACTGCTGGAGCTTAAAGGAATGGTTCGACAAGTTGGCCGGATGACATATGTCCGGCTCTGATAAAAAAGATGGAATAGAGAGATCGATGAGTAATGTGTATGCTGTGATCATGGCTGGTGGCTATGGAACACGCTTGTGGCCCCTCAGCCGCCAGAGTCGTCCAAAGCCGCTCTTGCCGCTGGTGGATGAATCGCGCTCCATGTTTCAGATATCCGTCGAGCGCCTGTACCCCCTGTTTACCCCGGATCGGATCCTGGTGGTAGCCGGGGAGGAGATGATGCCTTTGTTCAAAAGCCAGGTATCCGATTTACCGGCTGAGAACTTCATCATCGAGCCAATGGGGCGCAACACGGCTCCAGCAGTCGGATTGGGTGCGGTCCACATCCGGCAGCGTGACCCCGAAGCGATCATGACGATCTTGACTGCCGATCACTACATCAGTGACGTCGCAACCTTTCGCCATGCTTTGAGTGTTGCGTTTCGAGTCGCAGAGCGGGGAGAGATCGTCACACTGGGAATTGCGCCCACCTTTGCCGGAACAGGCTTTGGCTACATTGAGAGAGGCGCGCACAGGAAGACCATCGAAGGGATCCCGGTTTACCACCTGCAACGATTTGTCGAGAAACCCGATCAGGCGACAGCCGACAAATTTGTAGCCAGCGGGGACTACAGTTGGAACAGCGGGATGTTCATCTGGCCGATCCGGCGGGTGATGGCTGAATTTGAGCGTCATGCCCCCGATCTCCTGACCAGCCTGGAACAGATCGCCGCAGCCATAGGCAAACCTGATTATCAGGAACAGTTGGATAATATCTGGCCCCAAATGCGGAATATCTCGGTGGATTATGCGTTGATGGAACACATTCATGAAGACATCAATGTCATCCCTGTTGAGATGGGGTGGAGCGATATTGGCAATTTTAAGACTCTGTACGATATCCTATCCGCCCAAGATGATAACCACGTTATATCAGGCCATGAGCCGATAGTAGTGGACAGCAAGCGATTGTTAATATTCAGTCAGCGTCTCGTAGCCGCGGTTGGCATCGAAGATATGGTGATCATTGACACCAACGATGTGTTGTTAGTGTGCCCGCGCGACCGGGCACAGGATGTCAAGATGCTGGTTGAGACACTTAAAAGGAATGAACAGAACGAATATCTATGAGCGAAAATTTACTGGCGTATTGTGTTAAGTGCAGGGAAAAGCAGCCCTTACAGAACCCACAGGCTGTTTTTTCGAAAACCGGCCAACCCGGAACGCGAGGAACCTGCCCGGTCTGTGGAACGTCTCTTTACCGGATGGGGGCCACACCGGCCCATCAAGGCATGCAGCCGCCGAAGGTAACAGCCAAGAGCAAAGCCCAAAATCCTCGCCCTGTTAAGCGCAAAGGCAAGCTTGTGATTGTCGAGTCGCCGGCCAAGGCGCGAACGATTGAACACTACCTGGGCAAGAACCACAAAGTCAAGGCTTCGGTTGGACATGTCCGTGACTTACTGAAGTCACAGCTTTCTGTCGATGTTCAAAACAACTTCGAGCCACATTACCGTGTGCCTAACGATAAGAGAGAGATCGTCAAAGAACTCAAGGCTGCTGCTGGCCAGGCCGAGGAGATTTACCTGGCCACCGACCCGGATCGGGAAGGCGAAGCTATTGCCTGGCACCTGGTTCACGCCGCCGAGATCGATGAGACCCGTGTGCGGCGTGTTGTTTTCCACGAGATCACAAAGGAGGCTGTCCAGGAAGCGTTTTCCCACGCTCGCCGCGTCGATATGAACCTGGTCAATGCCCAGCAAGCACGCCGAATCCTGGATCGATTGGTCGGCTATGAGCTAAGCCCCTTGCTATGGGATAAAGTGCGTCCTCGTCTATCTGCCGGGCGCGTGCAGTCGGTGGCAGTACGGCTCGTCGTCGAGCGGGATCGCGAGATCGAGAGTTTTGTGCCTGAAGAATATTGGACCATCGACGCGGAGCTGGCTCGTGCTGCCGAACGTAACATGGGCGAACGACAAAGTTTCATCGTGCGGCTGGTTCGCATTCGCGGTGAGGAGATCAGCCTGCCGACCCAGGCCGCTGTTGAGCCCATCCTGGCCGATCTTGAGCAGGCGGAATACATTGTCGATTCGGTCAAGGAGGGACAGCGTAAGCGCAAGCCGCTGCCGCCCTTCATCACCAGCACGCTTCAACAGGAAGCCTCACGCCGAGTAGGTCTCACGGCCCGCAGGATCATGAACATCGCGCAGCAACTGTACGAGGGAATCGATATTGGCAACGGTGGTGAAATTGGTCTGATCACCTATATGCGTACTGACAGCACCAATGTCGCAGCCCAGGCTCAGGCGGAAGCAAAGAAGTATATTCTGGAAAACTACGGAAAAGATTACGCGCCAAAACAGCCCAATGTTTACGGAAAGAAGGCTAAAGGCGCGCAGGAGGCTCACGAGGCCATCCGGCCTACGAGTGTTTTCCGAACGCCGGAGCTGATTAAAGATCACCTGACAAAAGAGCAGTTTGCGTTGTATCGCCTGATCTGGCAGCGATTCGTTGCCAGCCAGATGACTGCGGCAGAGTACGACACAATCAGTGTAGAAGTGGTAGCCGGCCCACCCGGTTCCAAACATCAAGACAAGCCTTATCTGTTCCGTGCCTCTGGCTCGATCCTGCGTTTCCCCGGATTTCTGGTAGTCTATGGCGATATGCCCGACGAGGATAACCCGGAGGATGAGGATCTGGGACGGCTGTTTCCTGAATTGCTCGAAAGGGATCTGTTAGATCTTCTCAGGCTTCTCCCGGAACAACACTTTACCCAGCCACCGTCTCGTTACACCGAAGCCTCATTGGTCAAGACATTGGAGGAATATGGTATCGGGCGCCCCAGCACCTATGCGACTATCCTGAACACCATCCAGGAACGTGGATATGTGCAGCGTGAGGCCAAGCGATTCTTCCCGACGGACATCGGTGCTGTTGTCAATGATCTGTTGGTGCATCATTTCCCCAGCATTGTAGGTGTTGACTTTACTGCAACGATGGAGGATAAGCTCGATCAGATTGCATCGGGAGAATGCGAATGGGTGCCTGTGGTGGCAGACTTTTACAACCCATTCAAGGCAGGAGTTGAACATGCATTTGCCAACGTTCCCAGCATTGATCTGGGCTCGGAGCAGGTTGGACGTGATTGTCCCACTTGTGGCAACCCACTGATTATTCGGTGGGGGCGATTCGGGAAGTTTATTGGTTGTTCTACCTTTCCAACCTGTCGTTATACCGAGCCCTGGCTGGAGAAGCTCGGTGTTGCCTGTCCGGATTGCGGCGGTGAACTGATCGAGCGTAAATCGAAGCGCGGGCGTGTTTTTTATGGCTGCGCTAACTATCCTACCTGCCAATGGACGAGCTGGAAGCGTCCCTTACCTGATCCATGCCCATCTTGCGGCGGCTTGCTGATCGCCAACAGCAAGCAGATGGCCAAATGTTTGTCTTGTGAACAGCAGTTCCCGATAGATACACTGCCATCCACAGAAAAAACAGAGGCCGGCTGAAATCGCCTGGGTGTGTTTCATTTTGAGTGGTGGTCCTGGATACCCAACACAGAAGTATCTTCTCAATAACTTGGGGCAGTTTTTACTCGGTGATCAGTTTTCAGTGATCAGTTTTTTGTTCACCATGATTGGCTAACAGCTCTTGGAAAGAGCCTGAAAACCAGGAACTAAAAGCTAACAGCCAACAGCGTATCGAGCTTAAGTTATTGCCTATGCTCCCCCGGATTATTGAGAAGATACACACATAATTGTAGGAAAAGTCAGCCGTCACCACATTCTACGAGAACATGTCGGCGGAAAAGATGAGATATACTGTGAACGGTTGAAAACTGGACTTTTGATTATGTTTGAGTATGCTCAGAAAAAGCCCAGAAAACATCCGTTTGCAGTATAGATTGCATCTAGCCATATAGCCACGGCGGGATCCACAAACCGCCGTACCCGGCACGTTTGGCAACAATACCAACTGCGACGATCAGCACACCGAAGCCAATATATATCCAATCAATGGTCTGATAGGTAAGTCTGGGAAGCCAAGTGCGTTTTCCAACCCCAAAGCCACGCAAATCCATTGCGTCGCTGATCTCCTCACCCTCTACTACAGCTCCGATTGTCAAGGGGATGAGCAGCGGCGCGAAGTTTCTGATACGCTGGAGCAGATTCGTCCCTCTACCGGCCTCAAGCTCAAAGCCACGGGCGCGCTGCGCATCCATAATAATCTGCATATCACGCCCCAGAGTTGGGATGAAGCGGAAAGCCAGATCCATTGCATAGGCAACTTTATCCCCCAGGCCCAGACCTTTGAAGGCAATGCCATACAGTGCCGGATCGATGGTGTAGGGAATGACAACCGACAAGGCAGCAAACGTCATGATCCGCATCATCTGTGTGATGAGGTAAGAGATACGCTCAGCACTCAACACGATCGACAATCCCAATATCTTGAACGATCCGATTACATGCTCCATCGATGGGTCGTAGACGCCTGCCGCTCCTCGACCGGTCAACAGGGTGACCAGTGACAGCATCACGGCCACAATGGTGATGATGATCCAGAAGCGTCGCATCTGACGCCAGGTGATGCGGGCAACGATGATCTGCAGAAAGGCCAGCCCCAAGAAGACCAGAACGACCCGCATATCCCAAAACCCGGTTCCCCGCCCTGGTATGAAGCCAAGAGCAATCAACGCACATAACATAAAGATGATACGCGCGCGGGGATCGAGCCGGTGGAAGAACGTATCACGTTTGATATAAGCCCAGTTAACCAGCATGTGTATCAGGCCTCTGGTAATGGCAGAGGTGGATACTATTCCACCTCTGCTCAGATCGAGAAAAAAGAGTTATCGTCCTGCACCCGCGCGGGCCTGCTTCCAGGCCGCATACAACAGGGGTGTCAGAATGACGGCAAATAGAATGTTCGGGCCGGCCGCAGGGATAAATTCACCGATGATGGCAGTGGTGAAGCTGTAGCCGTTGTAGAATATATCGGCGATAGCCGCAAAGCCAATCCCGACGATTACACCCAGAGATGCCCAAACGACCAGCGCGGTTGTGTCTTTCTCATCCAGCCACCTGGTAATGTCCCTGGCACGGCTGCTCAGGTAATAAGCTATGAGCCCGCACACCACCGCGATAGCGCCCAACAGGATTGCTCCCGGCAAGGGGCTGCCTTCCAGATCGGCGGGAGGGGCAATAACATAGTAGACGGCAAAGCCCAAGAAAGCCAGTGTCAATAGCAGAAGCACATAAGGCCAGAAACGCGGCGCCAATGTTAGCCCTAACATTACTATCAGGACCGCCAGCATGATGTACCACCATCCCAAGAACTCAGTGGTCGGCTCGCCCGTCCAGGGGTGGATAATAGAGGGAGACACCAGAGGCAAAATAGCGCACACAGCCAGCACAGCTACGGCTATCCATTGCAGAATGTTTATTTTGCCACGTGTACGCCCCAAATACATCCCGGCTAGGCCAGGGACTAACCCCATCAGACCATTGCCGATATCCCAGATGGGGTAGACGCCCCAGCCGGTCAGCGCATCGCCCAACACGTTCCCAAATGCGCCAACGAAGAACCCCACGGCCGGGCCAAAGGCGAAGCCAAAGAAAATCGGGATGACCACCACTGGTCTGAGCGCAACCAGGCTGACCGAGGGAACCGGAACGATATTGAACAAGAAAGTCAGCACACCATACAATGCCGCCCCAATGGCCATCATCACGACTTCGCGTGTGCCGATCTTAAACATATCAGTCCGGGCAAAGAAAACGTAGATCAGGTAGAGAACCAGGCCGCCAACAATGACCCATAGTCCCCACCATCCCAACAAATTATCTCCCGGCAGTAACGATAAACTCTGCTCTGCGCCTCTGGCAATGGCGATCAGATCGCCTATCAACAACAGCACAACCAAAATCACCAGCCCGGCCAGAATGACTACCAGGCCCCGAACGTATTTGTTGTTCATCGCAAGCCTCCTTTTGATTGAATGTGGCACAAATCACCCATCGAACTTCATTACTCAGCTTACGCAGATGAGTTGTCTGCGCAAAACTCATGGCAAAACCTGACTATTCATTCTCCTGCACGGTAGCCAGTCCCTCTGCTCGCATGAATTGCCCTGTCCGGCTCAGGTAGTCCAGATTGGCCTTGAGAAGCGAGGTCGGGATGACACGGTGGCGTTGCATCAAGTCGAAGTCGGCCAGAACCTGGGGAGGTGGGCCGTCAGCCACAATCTGACCACTCCCCATGATCAACACCCGGTTGGCATAACAGACTGCCAGGTCGACATCGTGGGTGATAAACAGGATGGCCGAGAAGCTATATGGGCGTTCCTCCGTCACGCCCAGCCCCACCACCGAATCCATGAAGCTCATGTAGTTGGCAAAATCTTGCCCGGCAGTCGGCTCATCCATCACCAGAATAGCACTGCGCATGGCCAGGATAGAGGCAATGCTGACCCGTTTCTGCTGTCCAAAGCTGAGCGCCAGCGGAGGACGATCGATCTCGGCGCTGAGGTGGACGACAGCCAGGGCCTGCTCAGTATCAATTTGGATATCCTGCTCCGTATGTCCCAGATTGCGAGGACCAAAAGCCAGCTCCTCGCGTGTGGTGGGAGCGAAGAGCATATGACGCGGGCTCTGAAAGACGTAGCCGATCGTTCGGGCCATCTGCGCAACGGTCATCTCCCGGCTGTCCTGCCCACGTAGCAAAACACGTCCACTGTTCGGACGCAACAAGCCGATGGTATGTTTGGCCAACGTGGTCTTTCCTGCGCCGTTCGGCCCCAACAGCGCGATGACATCACCTTGTCGGATGGTCAGGTTGACATGATCGAGAATCTGTGGGCCCCCATCGTAGTTAAAGGAAACATCTTCGATCTGGATCAACGCCTCGGCAGTCTCGCTGGCCGGCGACATCGCGGGTGGCAGTGTAGCATTCCGGCCTTTGGATCGAGCAATAACGATTGGTGCTGGGAGCTTGACAGCGTGGTAATCGGCATCCTTTAAAAGCCCATCGACGGGGCCAAGGTAGCTGGTATGCCCATCCTGCAGGTGCAGGGTCAGATCGGGTTTGATGGACAGCACATCTTCGACGCGGTGCTCGATCAGCAAGATAGTCTTGCCTTCGTCGGCCAATCGCCGGATCAGCGCCAGTGCATCCTGCACGCTGGCCGGATCGAGGTTGGCCAGCGGCTCATCAAGCGCCAGGATGTCAGGGCGCATCGCCAGCACGCCCGCCAGGGCGATTTTCTGTTTCTCGCCTCCCGACAGTGTGAAAGTCTCTCGATGCTTCAAGTGGGCGATCCCCAGATAGTCAAGAGTCTCATCGACGTGCCGGACGATCTCTGCGCGTGGAAGTTCGAGGTTCTCTAACCCGAAAGCCACTTCGTTCTGCACATAGGCCCCAACGATCTGGCGCTCCGGATCTTGCAGCACTGTACCGACAACCTGCGAGATATTGGAAAGCGACTTATCTCTATAATCAATCCCGTTCAGGAAGATCTGTCCGCTTAGCTCCGCCTTGTAACTGCGCGGTATTAAACCGTTGATGCACCTGAGAAGGGTGGTCTTACCACAGCCGCTGGCTCCTGAGATCAGAGCGATCTGTCCCTGGCCCAAACTGAACGAGACGTTGCTCAAAGCAGCCTCCTGGCGCGTCAGGTAACGGCAAGAGAGGCTATCGATCACAAGTGGTTGGGATGGCTGAGTAGAGTTTGCTGGTGTCATATTGTTCAAAACACCGTCATGGCCCGCCAGTTACAATCGAAAGACTGAAACACGAAAATGAGTGATTTGTCTCCTGTAATGCGACATAATCAGGATATTGGTTCCAACAAAAACAATTGAAGGCGGCAGACAGTAGATACATCATATGGCAAATCAAACATCGCACTCAGATAAACCAACCAACATTCTGGTAATTGTTGCGCACCCGGACGACATCGAGTTTGGTGTCGCGGGCAGTGTTGCCCAATGGATCGAAGAAGGGTCCAGGGTCACCTATGGCATCATCACCGACGGCGCGGCAGGCAGTAACGAGCCCGGTATCGACCTGAAGGCGCTGGCGGAACAGCGACAGGCCGAGCAGCGCGCCGCGGCTGGTGTTGTCGGCGTCCACGATGTCCACTTCTTAGGGTACCCTGATGGTGTGCTCCAACCGACTTTGGAGCTTCGATGCGATCTGACCCGGCTGATCCGCCAGGTCAGGCCCAGTCGAGTCGTGTGCCAGGATCCGGCGGCGGTATTTTTGGGAGAAGACTACATCAATCATCCCGATCACCGCGCCGCGGGCGAGGCAGCCATCTATGCCGTCTTTCCCAGCGCAGAAACGCGGCCTGTTTTCCCTGAGTTGCTTCAAGAGGGTCTTGAGCCGCATCATGTTACCGAGCTGTATCTGACGTTGACGATGCATCCCAACGCACATGTCGATATTACAGCGACCCTCGACCGGAAGATTGCCGCGTTGCTGTGCCACAAGTCGCAAGTAGATGAGGAAGTGGGACAGCGGGTGCGCGAGTGGGCCACTGAAGCGGGTAAGGAGGTTGGAGTTCCTTTTGCCGAGCGATTCCGCGTTATGAAGTTTGGTTGATAGCGTTCAGCGCACCTCGATCGTTGCCAGCACTACCCCATCGTCAGTTGAACCGTCGCTGAGACGCACCGGCAGTCTGGCGCCATCGATGCGACTATAGAAGCCCACCTTCAACTGGTAATTCCCCGGCGGCGTATCGACGTTGACCGTCACAGCACACCTATCATCGATCAAGACATCGACAGCCCAGAAGGTCGTGGGAATTGCGCGTCCCAGGTGCTCAGGATCCCGGTCTGTTTGACCGTGCAAAATCGTACCCGCTTCCAGCAGATGAGCATAAACGGCATAATCCTGATCGGGTGGCTGCAGGGCTCGCCAGATCAGCCACAGGCTGATCGGCTCGCCTGGCTGTGCTGATAACCGATCGACCTGGTAGTCGGCCAATTCGAAGGTATCGCCAAACGACTGTGGCAGAGAGAGTTTCTGAGACGGCTCGATCACCCCTTGTGGGGCAGGGCGCTCGACCGGCTCAGCGACAAAGAGCGAGACAACCATCCAGCTCACCGGAATGGATTTTTCCTCGATAAACCGTTTGCCCTCCAGATGATTAACCCACTCTGTTGATGTCAGCCCCAGCGTCGGGTCGCCCGATCGGATCACCCAGAATCGGCTGCGTGTCCATATCGAGTTAGCCAATACCTGATTGGCAAAATAGTCCTGGTTGTGATCGTTATCAAGCGTATAGTTGCCCAATGTCAAGATGGGAGTGTGTGCAGGAAACATCTGCGCGGCATAATAGTTGAGCGGCTTGAGGGCATAATCATCCCAGTTGTTAAACTGAAAAAAGATAGCGTCATTGGGCTGCCGGCCTTCATGCACTATTGCTATGGCTTGTCGAAAATACCAGTTGCCGGGCAGCTTGTCTGAACGGCCATGAGCAAACGTGATGCTCACCGCGATGAGCAGTGCGGCCCAGGCCATTGGTCTGGGCAAGGCAGTCAGCAGATATCCAATCAGAATCGCCAGACCGGGCAGCAAAAAAATCACCCGTCGATCCATGAAAGATTGCATCCATAAGTTGAAGAGCAACGCAAACCCCAGGCTGCCCAAGAGATAGACGAGCAACAGACCTAGTGGACGGAGTGGAAATCGCTCTCTGGCCTGTGCCGTCGAGAGGTTCACCCCTACCAGGCCTAATCCCAGCAGGATCGCATAGACGTCAGCACGACCGGATACCATCGCATCGAGCGTACCCAGAATCGTGGGCAAGTCGGTCGGAAAGGTGTTAGGAAAAACGATGGTGCCCTCTTGCTCCTCGACACCTTCGAGGGAGGTAACGGATTCCAAAGATGGCGAAACGCCGGATGCGTCATTGGGTTTGATCGTGACGTAACTGAAGAGTAGTGGTAGGAGGAATATTGCCGCGATCATTTGAACCCCGATCCACCGTCGTAGATCTTTCCACTGCCTGATGCCGATGAGCAGCGCATGCAGGTTAAGCGCCAGGATAATAAAGGCTCCATAATAATGGGTATAGATCGATACGATACTGGTGGCAATTACACCGATGGCATAGTGTTTCGATGAAGGATGCGACCACCACCGCTCATAATAAAACAGCAGCGCCATCGACAGCATCAGCACCAATCCACGAATGTGCACCTGGTGGATGTGGTAATGGATAAAGCCCATCGATCCAAAGAGCAGCACTGCCGCCAGACCGCCAAAAGCACGACGGGAGAAATCGACCGTGATCCTGTAGGCCAGGGCAGCAGAGACAATCGCCATGATGACAGAGAAGGCACGCAGTGCCAGATCGGTCTCTCCGGCTAACAGGCTCCAGCCATTCAGCAGCGCAAAGTACACAAAGGGCTGCAAGCCACCTATCTGCTTGCTTTGCAATAACCAGGTGAGGTGGTCCTGGGCTACATTTGCCATGTTGACTTCGTCCAGCCACAGGCTGAAATCATTCAGCCCTGGTATCACCATCAGCGCAAAGCCAAGGATAGCCACTGTTCCCATCAACAGTCGCAGGGTGGCAGATTCTTTCTTGGGTAATCCGGAGGCGTTCCACCATTGGCGTACAGATGCCTGCATCGATTGCTCCCTGATCGAAAATCATACTCACGCGAAAGAAGTAAACAACACCGCGAGTATAACAAACCGGACGAGCGTTGGACAGCATTCCCAATTGTGAATGCCCGGCTCTGGATCCTTCATTCTTTCGTGACGCATAGGGCCTTTTCATTCTTGCGGTTTGCCGGTCTGCCAACTGGCCACTCTCCTACCCCTGAGCAAATACTGATAACCTTTGCACGCGAACAAGGTAAATTGCTTTCTGGTAGCAATAAAAACAGGTTGGTATAATCCCGCCGTTTGAAGGCAATGCGCAACACGCCCGCTAATGCTTACTATCCGACAGGTAATAGACATGCGCTCTGTAAAACATCTCCTACTTCCTTTGCTTGCGATACTGGCTTCCGGAATCGCTTGCAATCTCAATCCGCAGCCGGCTACACCGACCGCAACACCGGCCCAGATTGTTATCCCAACACCAACGGTCGAGACACCGCCTCCAGCGGAAACCGATGCCGCGGTCACACCCACGATTCCTGGGCCGTTTGGGCCGGGTGGTTTCCCCGCGGACGTTAACCCGTTGACCGGGTTGGTTGTCAGCGATCCGAATGTCTTGAACCGGCGCCCCTTGTTAGTCAAAGTGAGCAATGAGAAGCCCGATGTGCGTCCACAAAGTGGTCTCTCCTTTGCCGATCATGTCTGGGAATACCAGATGGAAGGCATGGGACTGACACGCTACACGGCAGTCTTTTACGGTCAGACGCCAGAGCGAGCGGGATCTGTACGCAGCGCCCGTCTGATCGACGTCGAACACTTGATGGATATGTATGGCGGCATTCTGGTCTATTCTGGTGGCAGCAGCAATCGTCATGCACCCGGAACACCGCCGCGTATCAACGAGCTGATCGGAGCGGCTCCCTGGGTTCAACGTGTTGTTACCCAAGACTATATTCCGGCTGTTGGTGTATCTTACTCAGAACCCTATTTCCGGCGCCTGGACTATCCAAAAGCCAGCATCGATGATTATCAGAAGCTATTTGCCATTCCGGCTGAGATATGGAAACTGGCCGCTGAAAAGAAAATCAACGACCGTCCCAATCTTGATGGGCTGTATTTCGATTACACTCCTCCGCCAGGCGGTGTGCAGACCAATGAGGCCAGTATCGATTACATGGGCAAGGGGCCCAAGCGTACCTGGCGTTGGGATGCAGGGTCAGGCCGTTGGTTGAATTCAATGGAGGATCAGCAGTTCAACGTTCCGGATGCGCCGGAAAAGGATTTACTGACCGGGCAACAGCTTGCCTTTGATAACGTGGTTATTTTGCATGCCTTTATCTATGATGGCGACTTCTTGGAAGATGAGAAGAATAATCTTCCATCTCTGCATGTCAACCTGGATCAGGATCAATGGGGCTTTCCTGCCCGGATTACGTTGCTGCGCGATGGGATGCGTTTCGAAGGTACCTGGCAGCGCAATCTCGGTGAGGGAATGATCCGGTTGCTGGATGCCAACGGCAATCCCATGGCCTTGAAGCCCGGAACGATCTGGTTCCAAACAGTGTCGAATAACGTAGCCAAGCCGGAAGTTGTTTTATTGCCGTGATATAGCTTTTCAGGACATCTTGGTGCTGACAGGAGACATAGCTTGCTCAGAGCATGATCTGAAAAGCTATAGCTCAGGTGCCGGGAGAAGATCGTAGTCAACCGGGCGGGTCTCAGACCCGCCCCTGCTGCAATTTATCACCAGAGAATATATGGGGCAGATTGAAATCCGACCGTCATGCCGCAGTATAAACGCCGAGAGATGCTCAAGCACGCCCCGCTTCTCCTGGTTGAGCCTACTTGCTGAATTTTTGTTTATTGCCTATCGACCATCACTGTGTTTAAGAGATCTGTCGGTGATCAAGACGCTCTCCAGCAGGAAAGCAAATAGCAAATAGCCAAGAATATCTGACTCGTCGCTCGTCGCCCATCATCCATCGCTAATCACTACTTTCAGAGGAGACAAGCTTTTGAGGTTTCATTCTTTTATAATCGCATTCTTAATGTTTACATTGGTAGCTTGCTCATCGCAGACTGCAGTGGGTGATTGCCCTCCATGTCCAACGTGCAACCCAGAGAAACCAACGGAAACTCCGGTTACAGAATCGGCCCCAGCACTGGTCAATACGCCGACGCTCGCGTCCCGTGCCCCCCTGGCTGGGGCAACCCCAATGCCGGACGGCTACAACCCATTGACCGGCCAGATCGTCAATGACCTCGCCGTGTTGAAGCGCCGGCCATTGGTCGTCAAGATCAGCAACGAATCACCGGAAGTGCGCCCACAGAGTGGCCTATCCTTTGCCGATCATGTCTGGGAATACCAGATGGAGGGTTTCGAGCAAACCCGCTATACGGCCATCTACTATAGCCGCGCGCCGGAGCGAGCAGGATCGGTGCGCAGCGTCCGCATGATCGATGTCGAGCATCTTGTCCCGATGTATGATGGGCTGCTGGTCTATTCGGGATGCAGTATCGGCATGTGCTACCGGCTCTCTATCACCCCCTGGTTCGATCGGGCGTTCAGAGAGACTTTGGAAAAAGATTTCCTGGTACGGATGCCCGATTTCCCAAGGCCGGGGACGAACCGTTACCACACGCTCTTTTCAGTTCCGGATGCAGTTTGGGAAGAAGCTGATGCGCGCGGCGTGAACCAGGCGCCGGTGATTATCCGCTCGTTGGTGTTTGGCAGCGATCTTCCGGAGAACGGCATTTCAACCACCGACTTTGTCATCGATTATCCTGGTCTGGGCCCCCTTCATCACTGGCAATATGTTTATGACACACAACGCTGGTACAGCTTTACCGAGGATCAACGAATGCGTGATGATGAAGCACCGGATATCGATATGCTGACCAACAAGCAGATTGCCTTCGACAACATCGTGCTGATCTATGCCGAGCACTATCTGGCCGATTTTATTGAAGACGAGCCCAACCAGCTGGCGTCTGTGGGAATCAATTTACAAGGTCACGGGGATGCTGTGCTGATGCGCGATGGCAAACGTTACAACTGTCGCTGGATTCGGGAGGGTTCTGAAGAGATGATCGCCCTGGTAGATTTCGACAACAACCCAATTCCGCTCAAGCCCGGCACAGTCTGGTTTAATATTTTTTCGTCAAACATGTACCAGCCTGAAGTCTCGTTCAGCTCTCGCTAGATTTGAGGAGACAGCGTTTTGCGATCTTGTGTGACTGCACATAACATCGAGTAATGCAGGCGAGTTTTTATGGTGATGTCGCAGCGGAGCCGGTCATCTCGACCGGCTCCGCCTTTTGGGTCGGATCTTTATGCCGGTCATTCATCCATAAATCGATCATTAACAGAGCTGCCCCAACAACAATAGCATGATCGGCAAAATTCGAGACGTTGGAAAATGTTGGCGTGAGCCGGACATGGACATAGTCTGTGACATATCCCAGTCTGAGACGATCGAGCGCATTATTGCTGACTGCCCCACCAATGATCATGGCAACGCCCAGGCGGGAGAGCCACGCATAGGTTGGCAGTTTAGGATAGCTGATGACAAATACCACAATGGCAACAATAGCCACCACCAGAATCGCATTGGAAGCCTGCGACAGCATACCGAGAGCAGCCCCTGTATTCTGACTGTACGTAATGCGGACCAAGCCGGCAATCTCTGGAATAGGTTCCCATGATTGTCCCAACAGCAGCCGACTGGTAACCAGCATTTTGGCCGTCTGGTCGATCCCGATGACCACCCCAGCCACGATGAGCAAAAGGCCCCACTGTTGAAATAACGCCACCAAGGAGCGCGATTGCCCGGCCGCAGATTCTGTTGACTGTGACACGCTTTGTGATTCTTGTTCGAGCATGACATTAGGATAGCCCACCTCGTTTAGCTTTGCCAAATTGTCTGCTAAATGCCGACGGTTGAACGCCTACATTTCCCCGGTAGGCTGTAGCAGGTCAAAGCCGGTTGCCGGATCGGGCAGCCGGCGTCCTGGTGTCTGTGTCAGCTCCCACACAATCACCTCTAACACGTGCCACACTTTGACGCCGCGCCGGACGCAGCCGGTGGTCGTCTCTTCTTCCCGGCCACAAGCAAGGTGCATGTGCAGGATGGGCTGTCCATTGGCATCGGGGAATAATGTACCGGCCCCCGTCACTTCGCGCACATTCCCGAGTACCCGCTCCATGGGGATGATGATCTGACTGCGGCCTTGCTCCGGCCCAACCACCAGCTTGCTTCCAATATCCGCGCCGCCCACTGCGATGAGCGCTGCCGAGTCTATCCCCTGCTCTTGGGCAAATGCTTCGATGCTTTCATGCAAAATATCGCCATCTTCTAGCCGCAGGACAAAGATACGGCCCGGTTTCGCTTCAGAATACTTCATGCTTATCCTCCTTGATATCCAGACGATCTGCTAACCAGTATCGCGGTGTCAGTAACCCCATAGTCGCCGGCCTGGCCGCTCTGCCACCTGGTGGATCATGACCTTCGCCATAAACCAAGTAGCATGAAACGATCGGCACGACTATCGCCATGATAGTGTGGAGTAGGCGATTCCACCACAAGGCCGGCACTGGCAAGTATTGCGTTCCATTCATGCTGCTGCCCTATAGCTGGAGGCAGCATCGATGTCTCTGAGAGTATCCATCGTTCGAAGTCCTGAGGTGACAGTAGCTAAGGGCTACACAGGCATGGCAGCTTGTCAAGACCTTATTCTAGGATGGTAATGCCGGCGATGTCAACACAGACTCTTCTTATACCATCGCTGCCGCATGGAAGGGTTGATGGACGGACTGTGGACGGACAAGGGAAGGCGAAAGCCTGCCCCAGGATTGGAAATGCGTGCGACGCAGTGTGTGCACGCAAAACATGTCGGGCGGCATCTGCCATTTTCTGATCAACCACCGCCGGGCTCGCAGATAACGATGGTGAACCCGGCGCCAAAGTCCAGGTATGTGCAAAGTCGAGCTGATAGCAATCTCTGGTCGACCAGAACAGCATTCTGAGTAAAATTGATGATATTGATCATCATCTACAAGATAAGGTGGGTCGAATGAATTGGTTGCTTCCTTCTGATGTAACAGCCAGTCAGGCGCTGCGGGAGAGCATCGGGGGTCATCCGCTGGTGGCGGACATTCTCGCGCGGCGCGGGCTCGACAATCTCGATGTGGTCCAGGCTTTCCTCGATCCGGCTCACTACAAACCGGCACCCCCCGGCGACATTCCCGATCTCGACATCGCTGCCTCGCGACTCTTGGAAGCAGTCCGGCAGGGCGAGCACATCCTGGTCTGGGGAGACTTCGATGTCGACGGGCAGACATCGACCGCCCTACTGGTTGACGCGCTGCGTGATTTGGGAGCCAGGGTGAGCTATCACATCCCGCTGCGTCTGGTTCACAGTCACGGCGTTCATGTCGATGTCCTGAGAGGCTACATCGAGCAGGGTGTCCGGCTGGTACTGACCTGTGACACGGGTGTCGATGCGCATGAGGTTGCCAGGCTGGCCCGCGAAGCCGGCGTGACACTGCTTATCACCGATCACCACGCGCTGCCCGAGACACTCCCTGACGCGCCCGCGGTCGTCAACCCACAGCGATTGCCGGAGGGCCACCCCCTGCGCGATCTGCCGGGCGTGGGCGTCGCCTACAAGCTAATCGAGGCGCTGTACGACCTGGCTGGTAGAGGCGGGGAGGAGCATCGCTTCCTCGACCTGGTGGCACTGGGCATCGTGGCCGATGTTGCCGCGCAGCGTCACGATACGCGCTACCTGCTCCAAACAGGCATCGAATCGCTGCGCAACCCGCAGCGCCTGGGTCTTCAGGCTTTAATGCGCTCGGCCAAGGTCGATCCCGCCAATCTGTCGGCTTCTACCATCGGCTATCAGGTTGGTCCGCGCCTCAATGCGCTGGGGCGATTGGACGATGCTCGCCTGTCGGTCGAGCTGTTGACTACTCACGATGAGCCTCATGCGCAGCAGATCGCTGCGCAGTTGGAACTGCTCAATACCCGGCGCAAGCAGATCGAGGATCAGATTGCCGCCGCGGCGCAGGAGCAGATCGCCAAAGACCCATCGCTGCTCGACTTCGAGGTGTTGGTGCTCGATAGCCCGCACTGGCATGCCGGTGTTGTCGGCATCGTGGCCTCCCGCCTGGCTGATCAGTATCAGCGCCCGGTTGTCCTCTTGATCTCCCCCGAAGGGAGCCCGGCGCGCGGATCGGCGCGCTCGGTTCCCGGTGTCAACATCGTGGCTGCTTTTGCGGCTAACGAGCACCTGCTGCTGAGTTATGGCGGTCATGCCGGCGCGGCAGGTTTATCGATGGATGCTGCCCTGATCCCCCAGTTCCGCCGGCAACTCTCCACTGTCGTCAGCGAGACTCGCGACCCTGACATCATCGAAGGCCGGTCTGTCGACGCTGTTGTCTCGCTGGGCGATCTGACGATGGAGCTGACCGAGGAGCTTGACCGCCTGGCGCCTTTTGGCGAAGGCAACCCGCCCATCACATTGATGATCCCCAATCTCAGATTAACCGCCCATACCGCATTTGGGGTTGGCGGGCGGCACCGCCGCCTGACTGTCGAAGACAGCCAGGGCGCCGGCGCCACACTGATCTGGTGGCGAGGCAGCGATTATCCATTGCCAGGAGATGCCTTCGATGTGCTACTGGTGCCGCATGTCAATGACTACAAAGGGATGCGCTCGATGCAGTTGGAGTGGGTCGACAGCCGCCCACTGCCCGGCGCAGTCATCGACACAGGTCCACGTTACAACCTGGTCGATCTACGGCGAGAGGCCGGGCCGGAACCGGTACTACCAGTCGAAGGCCTGATCTGGGCGGAAGCGACGGATGACGATCTCCCACCCGCATTACAAGAAAGAGCGATTACGCGCCTGAACGCTGCTCCCTGCCAAACGCTGATCATCTGGACATCCCCGCCCGGCCCCCAAGAGCTGATCCAGATGCTTGATAAGACCAGGGCGCGGGACATCCATGTACTGGCGCGTGATGCTCATATTGGTTCGCCGGCGGCATTCCTAGAGCGACTGGCGGGACTGGTGAAATATGCGCAGCACAACTACAACGGAGAGATATCGGTGCTGCATCTGGCCTGCGCAACAGCACAGCGTGAGGTAGTCGTCCGGCGAGGGATCGAGTGGCTGGCAGCCAGGGGACAACTGCGCATCGAGTGGCTGGATGGGGATCGCGCTCGTCTGGCGGCAGGCGGAGCGCCGGACGAGGCTGTGCTCAATCCGCTGCAAGATGCGATCCGGGCACTGCTGGCTGAGACATCGGCCTATCGAGCCTACTTCTGCCGGGCCAACCTGGCATCGATCTTCAAGGAGTGACATGTGGATCGTCTTGCAAAGAAAGCACGGCTTGGTATCGGCGAGCCTGCTGGTGAGGGTCGAGAACGCCGGAGGCACAAAGACATTCGAAGGGCGCGCGAGCCTGAAATGCCCAATACCATCCCGGCCCAATCCGGCGCCAGGGGAAATCGTTGGGGCGAGATGCATAAGTAGTCGTGTCAGGAAAGTATCTTCTCAAAAAAGCAAGGGAAACTCTCGGCAAGAGAAACCGGGTTTTTCCTTCCGCAAGAACGGCACAGGGTTGATGCCGCTTTCGCAGTCAGGACGTCAGGACGGCCTGTTCAACAACGAAAAACCCGGTTTCCGGATGGGCGTCCCCCTGATTATTGAGAAGATACTCAGGATGCCCAGGCTATCGAGAGATATCTTCGACTTCTTCGGGGATGTTTTTGGATAGTCGGATAAAGGCAGAAAGGATATCAGATGTGGTTATAATGCCGATCAATGTCTCACTGCGCATGACGGGCAGGCTGCTGATATGATGGGAAAGCATCAGGCGGGCGGCTTCGTCAGCTGACGCGTCCGGCTCGACCACAATCGGGGCCGGAGTCATCACGCGCCGAACCAGGATATTTTGTGCAGTATTGTTGTTTCGCCAATCTTCCGGGGGAGTGGCCGGAGAATTCAGTGCTATGCGGCAATCGCGATCTGAAATGATACCGATAACATGCCCATCTGAGCCGGTCACGGGAATATGATGGCACCCGGAGCTTTCCATAACCCCCAATGCGTCCCGTAATGTCCGGTCCTGGCAGATAGTTACCGGGTTAGCAGTCATAATGTCAGCTACATTCATGGCAAACCTTGTTTGGCATTCTCTAAATTGTTCACTCCTATACCCGTATACAATATAACCTTTTGCCAAGACGTTGGTATCACAAGATCAGTGATAGATGTCATATCATAATCGCCAGCCATAACTACTCAGCTATCAGCTTTCGCTCGATGATCAAGTTTTTGCTCTTCATGGTTTAAGTGATCAGTTTTTGTCACAAAACAACCACCGGGGGCATCCATTGGGTTCACAGGTCATACCTGTCAACTTAAGGGTATATTTGAAGTGAGACGGTAATATAAATGATTTGACATAGGCACCCAATGATGTGATCAAGTGTCCTTTCTGTGTCAGTAGGAGGCGTCGAGCGTGATAGGTGGTCCCGCTTTCACGGGAATGACGGGGTTGGCCAGGGTATTGCCATGCCAGGGAAACTCAACGCGAGCGGAACGAATGTGCAAACATAACAGATGGAGACGATGTCAGATTTTAAACTGATCACCTATCAATGTTAACAACTGGATCATCGAGTGTCAGCTACCAGGCAGTTGACAGATCCACATTGATGGTATGATCATCATATCGTCAGAATGATACCTGAATGGTTATCCCAACCATAGGCGATCTGGGTAGCCGGAGAAAGAAGATGTGTCGACCAAGCAGGTTCAGACTTCTTCGCTGTTTTGGCATGATCCTGGTTGTGTTTGCCGGCTGTACACCTGCCGGGCAACCCACTGCGACGCAACCAGCCACGGCATGTCCAACGGCAACCCAATCGCCGACAGCCACTTTGACGCTAACTGCAACGCCGACATTGACTGAGACCCCACAGCCGACAGCTACTTCAATGCCAACGCTGACGCCGACAGCAACGCTGACGCCAACCATCCACCCGCCAACAGACTCTCCTCCAACCATAACTCAGCCGCCGCCAACGCCAAGCCCTGTTTCCTGGCCCTCGCAATCCTGGCAGACGTCTGCTCCGGAAGCACAAGGCATGGATGCGGGGCGGCTGAACGAGATGTTGGCCTTCATCGACGCTCAGGCAATCAACCTGCACAGCATTGTAGTCATCCGCCATGGGATGATCGTAGCTGAGCGCTATTACGGCAGCTTCACCGAGTCTACCCGAAGTGAGATCTACTCGTGCACCAAGAGTTTTATCTCGACACTCATTGGCATTGCGCTTGATCGGGGCTTGCTCGGCAGCATCGACCAACCGGTGCTTGATTTTTTCTCGGATCGTGCTTTTGAGAACATCGATGAGCGCAAGCAGGCAATGACGATCAGGCACTTGCTGACAATGACGTCCGGGCTGACGTGGGAAGAGAGCGACGCAACCTACATGCAGTTGTATGGCAGCTCCGATTGGCCCAAGACCATCCTGGACAAGCCGATGGAATTCCAGCCGGGTACACAGTTTGAGTACAACTCCGGTGCATCGCACCTTCTCTCGACCATTATTCAGAAGTCAACCGGAATGAATACCGCCGATTTCGCCCGGGCTAACCTGTTCGAGCCACTGGGGATCACAGGCTTCCAGTGGAGCGCCGATTCGAGCGGAGTCTCCATCGGTGGATGGGGGCTGAGTCTGACGCCCCGTGAGATGGCCAAGCTGGGCTACCTGTTCCTGCATCGAGGGGTATGGGACGGGCGAGAAATCGTGTCTTCTGATTGGGTCAACGCATCTACAAAGAGGCAGGTCCTGGCCGATAATACGCTAGGGTATGGTTATCAGTGGTGGATTAGCGCCGATGGAAGCTCGTATATGGCATTAGGTCGCTTCGGGCAGGCCATCTATGTGCAACCCGGTCTGGATCTGGTCGTTGTCATCACGGCCCAGGAGGACAACCACGACAGGGCCCTGGGTCTGATCGGCGCGTATATCCTACCTGCCTGCTGGAACGGGCCTCAGTAGTTCTGAGCCATCATATGGCTGTCAGGGATGAAAGGGGGGACGATTCACGCTATGTCCCAGGAGACAAATGCCTGTACCCATCTTTCTTCGGCGGGCGTCAGCGCGGCCTTCGATATGCATGATGCACGCACTACTTTGAGCACCTCCAGCGGATCGCAGCCGTAGATGCCGGAAGCATTGGCCGGGTTCGTTTCGATCACCGCCCACCCCCGCCCATCGATACGTCCAACATCCAGAACGAAGCCCGGCGGGTACGATCCCGTAGTCGCATCGAGCACCTCCTGCGCGAAATCCTTTGCCTCACGATATTCATCTTGGGTGATTGGCCAGCTGCCGTCGGAGGCATCGACCAGTTTGCCGCCGCGAAAGTAGACCGACAACGTCCGAACTTTCCCATCCATGATGAAGCAGCGATACTCATCCTGCCACGACACGATTTCAGACACGAGCACGGGGAGGTGATCGGGGAGGCAGTCGGCGGCGGGCAGCTCGGACGGATCGTTGAAGATACCCGCGCTGAAAGCCTTATCGACGGTGGGCTTGATGAAGGCCGGGAAGGCGACATGCCGCGTCTCGCCGAGGGTCATGCAGTCAATTTTTCGCTTCACGTACACCACCGGCAGGTTTGCCATCCACTCGTCGGGCGGCTCCAGGTAAACCACCGGCAGGTGTTGGGCAATGAAGACGACAAACAGCCGCTCGCCGTAGACACAGATGTCGTCTTCGATGTCCATCGACTGCGCCTCGCTCCACCTGGCCAGTCGATGCATGTTCCAGCCCATCTGCTGAGCCGCGCCCGCCATGGCGATGGAGTCTTCGGTTTCCCATGGGGAGAGGATGAGGGTTGTGGACATTCAGCTCTGACCGGATACTATCGCTCGTGCGTGGCTGACGGCTTCTTCCCGGGTCGCGAAGACGGGCATCTCGATGAAGCTAAACATGGCACTGTTGAGTCCTTTGATAGCCATGTTCACGGCCCTGTTGTCGACGACCGTGAGAGCTTTGATGACCTTGGGATGATTGCTCAGCCGCTTCGCTGCTGGTGTTCGAAGGGTATTCGCGCCTTGTATCAGATCGTCGATGCTCTTGAGTGGTGCTGAAGTAGTATCGGTGATGATGATCGGTTCAGGGCCATTCTCCACCAGATCGTAGCATTCCTGGAAATACCTTTGCACCTGTTTCCTGAAATGTATACAAACATACACATCTCGCCCCAACGATTTCCCCTGACCCCGATTGGGTCAGGATTGCGTTGGGCGTTTCGCTCTCCGGTTGACGTTGCCCTCAGGCA